>NZ_JACBXA010000147.1 GCF_013870515.1 Streptomyces albidus (ex Kaewkla and Franco 2022)
CTTGCGGCCGTGCAGCCCGGCGGTGACTCGGTTCGCGGTGAGGTACGACGGGCGCAGCCTGTCGGAGTGGCGGAAGCCGCGCCAGATGGTGTCGATGACGGACGCGGTGACGTCGAGGCCGGTCAGGTCCATGAGCTCGAACGGGCCCATACGCAGGCCCAGTACGTCGCGCGCGATCGCGTCGAGGTCCGCCGGAGCGGCGACGGACTCCTCCAGCAGGGCCAGTGCTTCGGTGGCGAGCCCGCGCCCGGCGTGGTTGACGAGGAATCCGGGGGTGTCGGCGACGGTCACCGCGCGGTGGCCGCAGCCCTCGACGAACTCGGCGAGGGCGGCCGGGATCCCGGCACGCGTGGCCGCTCCGGGCACTACCTCCGCGATCTTCATCAGGGGCACGGGGTTGAAGAAGTGGAGCCCCGCGAGCCGGCCGGGGTCGGGCAGGCGGGCACCGATCTCCGTGACCGAAAGCGAAGAGGTGTTGGTGGCGAACACCGTGTCCTCGGGCAGCACTTCGGCCAGTTCCGTGAAGAGGGCCGCCTTCGTCTCCAGGTCCTCGCGTACGGCCTCGATGACGAGTCCGGGCGCCTGCTCGCGTACCGCGCCGGGCGAGTCGAGGGGCACCAGCCTCCCCAGCACCGCCTCGGCTTCGGCGCTGCTCGTCCTCCCCTTCGCCACGGCCCGCTCCAGCATGCCCCGCACGAAGTCCACGGCTTCGGTGACCGACTCCGGGCGTGCGTCGGCCAGTTCGACCGTGTGGCCGGCCGTGGCCGCCCACTGGGCGATGCCGCGACCCATGACTCCGGTACCGACGACTCTGATGCGCATGTCTCTCCCCAGCCTCCGCTCCGCCAGATCCACCGTTCCCGTCAGCGCAGGTACACGCGCTCGGGATCGACATCCTCGCGCAGCAGGGCCAGTTCCTCGGACGACGGGGGCTCGATGACGCTCAGGTCACCGGAGACCTGAAGGTCCCACCCCGTGGAGGCCCGTACGTCCTCGGCGGTCACGCCGGGGTGCATCGCCGCCAGCTTCAGTTCGTCGCCGACGCCTTCGCGGGCCAGGATGCCCAACTCCGTGATGACGCGGGTGACTCCGGCACCCAGCGGCCGGATGCCGTCCGCCAGCGCGCGGTCGGGTCCGGGTGAGGTGCAGAAGTCGAGCTCCTCGGTGAACGAGCGCACGTCGTGGCGGCGCATGACCACGAACACCTCGCGTGAGTTGGCCATGACCTCGTTCGCCCCGCCCGAGCCGGGCAGCCGGGCCTTGGGGTGGTGCCAGTCGCCGATGACGGAGGAGTTGAGGTTGCCCCACTTGTCGATCTGCGCCGCGCCGAGGAAGCCGACGTCGATGTGGCCGCCCTGGAGGACCGAGCCGAAGAGGGTCGGCATCGGCAGCACCGCCTCCGCGCCGGTGATGAGCACGGCGTCCGCGATGGTCTCCGGGAGGTGCGAGGGGTGCGCCCCGCACACGCCGGACTCGTAGACGATCTCCAGCTCGGGCGCGACGGTCAGATGGGCGAGGGACGCTGCCAGGGTGGGGAGTCCGATCCCGGCGAACACCGTGCGCCTGGCGGCCAGTTCACGCGAGGCGACGACGGAGAGGAGTTCGGAGGAGGTGACTGTGCCGGCGGTCATCTGGGGCTCGCTTCCGTGTGGGAGGGGTGTCGGGGATCCGCGGTGTGCGCCGGCGGGCGTCACAGCCGGCGCCCGTAGTCGACGGGCAGGCTCAACGCCTCACCCACGGCGAGCCCCTCCCAGAACTCCTCGCCGAGCTTGTCGACGTACTCGGCGTGGTCGCGGGTGCCGTGCACCCACTCGGCCAGCCACGCCGTCAGCTTCTCCTTGTCCTTGCTGATCGCCGACCAGGAGCGGTAGAAGGCGTTGTCCCGGTCGTAGTAGCCCTGGGCGAAGGAGGGATGGGCGCCGCGCGGGCAGTGGACGACCGCGTCCACCGCGTGAGCGGGGATCGCGGTGCGGTTCGGGTCGGAGCGCACGACCTCGTCCTCGACGATCTCCTCCACGACGACGACGGCCTTGCGGGCGGCGTAGACGGCCTCGGCCTGTACGCCGGTCAGGCCCCAGATCTGGGTGTTGCCGGCGCGGTCCGCCCGCTGGGCGTGCACGATCGTCACGTCCGGATTGACGGGCGGCACGACGTAGATCTCCTCGGTGCCGCCGTCGGGTGCGGGGTAGGGCGAAGTGACCTTGCGCAGCGCGGTGTTGACCTGCGGCAGGTCGCTGCCTCCATAGCTGCGCAGCGGATAGAACGGCAGCCGCTGTGCGCCCGCGAGGTAGCGGCAGATCATCCCGTAGTGGCTGTACTCCTCGAAGACGAGCGGTTCGGGGTCCGCGCTCTCCACACGGCGGCGCAGTTCCCCGAGGGAACCGGCGGAGGAGTTGCCGACGAAGGAGGAGACCAGTTTCGAGACGCATCCGGCCGCCAGCATCTGGTCGACGACGATGTCGGCCGTCATCCGCACCACGGTCAGGTCGCGGCGCCCCTGGCGGATGATCTCGTGGCCCGCGGCCGTGGGTATCAGATGCGTGAAGCCTTCGAGGGAGACGGTGTCGCCGTCACGCACATGGGCGGCGATGGCCTCCCGCATCGTCGTCGTCTTGTCCAGCTCGGTCTCGCGGGCGGTCTCCACGGCATCTCCTCGGTGCGGCCAGGGCGCAGGGCAGTGTGGGGTCGGCTCTACGCTCCCACCACCCATTGATTGGCGTCCAATACCGAATTAAGGTCAGTTTGAGACGCAAGACTTATAACTGGCACTGGGGTCCTCGTGGAACTGCGCTATCTCACCTCCTTCGTCGCCGTCGCCGAGGAGTTGCACTTCGGCCGCGCGGCCAAGCGGCTGCAGATGGCGCAGCCGCCGCTGAGCCAGCAGATCCGGCAGCTGGAGAAGGAGCTGGGCGTCCAGCTCTTCGAGCGCAGCACCCGCTCGGTGCGCCTCACCAGCGCCGGTGAGGCGTTCCTGAAGCCGGTGCGGACCGTCCTGGAGGACCTCGACATCGCCACGCGCGTGGCCAAGGCCGCGGGCCGCGGCGAGTACGGGCGCGTGAGCGTCGGATTCGCCGGCGCCTCCAGCCACGCGAGCCTGCCGCGGCTCACCCGGGCCGTACGGGCGGCCCATCCCGGCATCGAGCTGGTCATGCGCGGCCAGACCTACGCCAACCGCGCGCTGGCACGGATCGCGGACGGCAGCTTGGACCTGGGCTTCGTACGGCTGCCCGTGACACAGCCCGGCGTGGAGTACCGGGTGATCGCCGAGGAGGAGCTGGTCTGCGCGCTGCCCTCGGACCACCCGCTGGCACAGAACTGTCGCATCGCCGTCTCCGACCTGGCGGACGAGCCGTTCGTCAGCTTCCCCGCGCGCACCGGGTCGAGCCTGCGCGATGCGACCGTCCAGGCGTGCGAGGCGGCCGGGCACAACCCCCGCATCGTGCAGGAGGCGCCCGACTCGTACACGATCCTGGCGCTGGTGGCGATGGGGGTCGGCGTGACGCTGACGCTCACCTCCTGCATGCACATCCAGCAGACGGGGCTCGTCTACCGGCCGCTGACGGGGCCGCCCGTGACGCTCCAGGCCGCATTGGCCTGGCGTACGGACAACCCGTCGGCGGCGCTGCGCAGCGTCCTGGACGTCGCCGCCGACGCGCTGCCCACGCCGTCGCGGGCCGAGGATGCCGGGGATGCCGAGGATTAGGTGCTCTGACGTATCAGTCCGAGGCGAATCGGATATTGGACCGGAAAATCGCGCGGTGGAATGGTCGTCGGAAAGGACACGGTCCGCGGGACCGCGCCCCACAAGCCACAGGACCCAAGTAACCCGGGCACCCCCCGGCAACCCCGGTAAGCCCGGCAGCTCCAGCAACTCCAGGAAAGAAGGCCGTCCCAAATGTCAGCTCAGCCCGATGTCGTCGTCTGTCTGCCGCTGCGCACCCCCATCGGACGCTTCGGCGGTGCACTGGCAGGTCAGCGGCCCGCCGGGCTGGCCGCCCACGTCATCTCCGAGATCGTCGCGCGCAGCGGCCTCGACGGCGCGCAGATCGACGAGGTGATCCTCGGCCACGCCTACCCGAGCTCCGAGGCTCCGGCGATCGGCCGGGTCGCGGCGCTGGACGCGGGACTTCCCGAGTCGGTGACGGGCATCCAGATCGACCGGCGCTGCGGCTCCGGGCTCCAGGCCGTGCTGGACGCGGCCATGCAGATACGGGCGGGCTTCAGCGAGGTCGTGATCGCGGGCGGCGTCGACGTGATGAGCGCCGCGCCCTACTACACGCACGAGGGCCGCTGGGGCATCAAGGGCCCTGGGCTCCAGCTGCACGACTCCCTGGCGCGCGGCCGGGTCACCGCGGGCGGCGAGAACCACCCGGTGCCCGGCGGCATGATCGAGACGGCGGAGAACCTCCGGCGTGAGTACGGCATCAGCCGCGCCGACCAGGACGCGCTGGCCCTGCGCTCGCAGCAGCGGGCGGCTCACGCGATGGAGATGGGCTGGTTCGCCGAGGAGATCGCTCCGGTGACCGTGCGCACCCGCAAGGGCGAGGACGTCGTCGCCGACGACGAACACCCGCGCCCCGACACCACCGCCGAGCAACTCGCCGCGCTGCGGCCGGTGATGGGCAAGAACGACCCGGAGGCCACGGTCACCGCCGGCAACGCCAGCGGCCAGAACGACGCGGCCGCCGCCTGCCTGGTCACCACCGCCGACAAGGCCGAGCAGTTGGGCCTGACGCCGCTGGTCCGGCTGGTCTCCTTCGCCCGTACCGGCGTCGCGGCGAAGACGATGGGGATCGGGCCGGTGGAGGCGACCCGAGCCGCGCTGGAGCGGGCGGACGTCACCCTGGCGGATGTCGACCTCATCGAGCTGAACGAGGCCTTCGCCGCCCAAGTGCTCGCCTGCACACGCGAGTTGGGCCTTACGGAGACCGACCACGAGCAGCGGATCAACACCTGCGGATCCGGCATCTCCCTGGGGCACCCTGTGGGCGCGACGGGGGCTCGCATCCTCACGACGCTGACGCATCACATGCACCGCACCCAGGCCCGCTACGGGCTGGAGACGATGTGCATCGGGGGCGGGCAGGGGCTGGCCGCCCTCTTCGAGCGCGTCGCCGCCTGAGAGACGGGCGGGGAGCGGGACGGCCCGCATTGATATGCGGGCCGTCTCACTGTGCCAGGTATTCGGTATTGGACCGGTCTTGGTCCTGGCTGGCACGGTTACCGGAATCCCCTCAGCGCGAGCGCGCCGGGACACCGCTTCTCCCCCGCTACGCCCCTCGGAGCCGCCGCATGAGTGCGCCCCTCACTCAGGAACAACACAGAAAGACCGCGAACCGCGCCGGATTCGGAGCCTTCATCGGCTCGACGATCGAGTGGTTCGACTTCTACATCTACGGGACCGCCTCAGCCCTCGTCTTCGACGACGTCTTCTTCCCCGAACTCGAAGGCTCCATCGGCACCCTCGTCGCGTTCGCGACCTTCTGGGTCGGCTTCCTCGCCCGGCCGCTGGGCGGCATCGTCTTCGGCCACTTCGGCGACCGCCTCGGACGGAAGAAGACCCTGATCATCACGCTGCTGCTGATGGGCGTCTCCACCACGCTGATCGGCGTGCTGCCGGGGTACGACACCATCGGAGTCGCCGCCCCCGTCGCACTCGTGGCGATCCGCATGATCCAGGGCATCGGGCTGGGCGGCGAGTGGGGCGGTTCGGTGCTGATCGCCTCCGAGCACGCACCGAAGGGCAAGTCGATCCTCTACGGTGCGTTCGCCCAGCAGGGCTCGCCGGTCGGCAACACCCTGAGCACGGTGGCGTTCCTGGCCATCAGCCAGCTCCCCGAGGCGGACTTCATCGGCTGGGGCTGGCGGATACCCTTCCTCGCCTCCGCCGCGCTCGTCGTCGTCGGCCTCTTCCTGCGGCTGAGGGTCACCGAATCTCCCGCCATGGCCCGGCTGATCGAGAAGAAGAAGGTCGCGAAGCTGCCGCTGTCGGAGGTGGTGCGCTCCTACCCTGGTCTGATCGCGCTGGGCATCGGCGCCTGCACCATCGGCCTCTCGGCGACCTACTTCAAGTCGACGTTCGCGCTCTCGTGGGCCACTTCGAGCCTTGATTTCGACCGGAGTTCGTTCCTCACGATCATCCTGGTCGCGAACATCACGCAGATCGTCGTGCAGCCCTTCGGCGCGGTCCTCGCGACGCGCATGCGCAGCTGGTCGCGCGCCGTCAGTGTGATGCTGCTGCCCGAACTGGTGCTGATGCCGCTGATGTTCATGCTGATCAGCACCGAGAACTACGGGCTCGCCATGCTCGGCGTCTCCGTCGCGACCATCCCGCACTGCCTCTACTACGCGGCGCTCGCGGGCATCCTCGCCAGCCGCTTCCCCGCCCATGTCCGCTACACGGGAATCTCGCTTTGCTACCAGCTGTGCGGGACGCTTCTGGGCGGCACCACCCCGGTCATCGGGCAGTTCCTGCTCAACCGTACGGGCTCGATCACGGCGGTGATCTGCTACGCGGTATTCCAGGTGGCCCTCACGCTGGGCTGCATGCTGCTGCTGCTCAAGAAGCCCAACTTCGACGAACGTTCACCCGTCGAGGACCGGACGGGCGACAAGGCCGTCGCCGCGGTCTGAACAGCGGGCTCAACTGCGGCACGTACAGGGCTCGATGAGGCCCGCAGCGGAGGCGGATCGCGCTCCCGGGAACGCAACAGGGGTCCGGCAGCCGGAAACCGGCTGCCGGACCCCTGCCGGCTGTGCTCACAGAATGCGGGAGGAGTTC
Source organism: Streptomyces albidus (ex Kaewkla and Franco 2022) (assembly GCF_013870515.1). Lineage (GTDB taxonomy): Bacteria > Actinomycetota > Actinomycetes > Streptomycetales > Streptomycetaceae > Streptomyces > Streptomyces albidus. The sequence goes on from NZ_JACBXA010000147.1 coordinate 6,782, forward strand.
CCTCAGTCCTGCGCGGAGCGACGCTTGCGCGAGACGAACACGAGGCCCGCGCCGGCGGCCAGGACGACACCGGCGGCACCGGCGATCATCGGGGTGGCGCTGGAGGCACCGGTCTCGGCGAGGTCGTCGCTGCCACCCTCGGGCTTGGGGGCGCTGCTGGGCTTCTCGGACGGCGCCGGGGCCTCGCTGCTGGACTCGCTGGGCGAGGGGGCGGGCGAGGAAGGCGTCTCCTCGCACACGGGCGACATCTTCTTCTCGTCGCGCGAGTGCTGCTCACCGTCACCGGCCTTGACGACCAGGTGCACCTCGAGCGGGGACTTGTGCTTCGGCAGGTCGATCTTCTTGCTGAACTCGCGGCCGAACTTCTGCTCCGTGAGGACGGGCTTGCCGCCGGCCTCGATGGAGATGGTGTTCGGGACGTTCTCGTTGTAGTTGGTCAGGTTGACCGACACCGCGTAGCAGTCCACCTCCCAGCCCGGCTTGTGGGCGGAAGCGGGGGACGCGACGAATATCCCGGTGCCGACGAGAGCGGCAACGCCGGTCGCGACGACAGCGGCGGAACGGTGCCATCTCTGGCGAATAGCGGACATGATCTCCCTCTGATGATGGAAGCTGAGCAGAGCGGATGTCGTGCGAGGACAGCACGGTACTCCCCGGTACACCGCTTGCCGCACCGACCCCCCGTTTCACCAACAGGCTGTGATGAAGGGGCAGTTCAGACGTGGTTCGCAGTGCGTGTTCCCCCGTGCGGTCCGGTGGCTGTCCGCCCGTTCACCGCTGGAACCCGCTGACCCTACCGCCTCACCGTTCCCGCCGTAGGAAACTCACGGACATTGAGTGCTCTCGACACCGAAGCGAGACAAGGGAGTACCTCTGTGGGTCATGGCGTGCCACTGCGCCGGGTCGGCAGAGGGGCTGGCCCACCACCCAGGGGAGGTCAGTGAGTTGAGCCATCGACGCAAGGACAGAAAACGAGCCTATGTGATAGCCGGAGCCAGCGCCGCGGCGCTGGCCGGTGCCGCAATTCTGCTCCCGTACGCGAACGCCGGTCAGGAGCAGCAGCCCCGCCCCGGGCCCAAGACGGCCGAGGCGGCCGCCCTGATGGGCACGAAGCTCGCGGACGAGAACGGCAGCAGCACGGCGGGCTGGTTCCTGGACGGCAAGTCCAAGAACCGTCTGGTCATGAACGTCCTCGACAAGGCGACTGCTGACCGGGTCGAGCAGAGCGGGGCGACCGCCAGAATCGTCCCCAACTCCAAAGCGGAGCTGAAGAAGGTCTCGGACACGCTCGCGGGCGACGCCGCGGTCGCAGGCACGGCCTGGTCGGTCGACCCCCGTACCAACAAGGTCACCGTGCTCGCTGACAAGACAGTCGACAGCGACGGCTGGGGCAGCCTCAACGACACTGCCGCGAGCAATGACGGCATGCTGACCGTCAAGCGCTCCAGCGGCGAGTTCAAGCCCTTCCACGGCGGCAACCAGTCCGGCGGCGGTGGCGACGAGCAGGGCGGCGGCGAACAGGGCGCCGGAGGCGCCGGTGAAGAAGCCGGAGGCGCAGGCGAAGAGGCGGGCGGTGCCGGCGAGGAAGCCGGAGGCGCCGGCGAGGAAGCCGGTGGCGCAGGCGACGGCCAGGCTGCCGAAGGCGTACTCGGCGGCGACGCCATCTTCGCAGCGGGCACCCGCTGCTCACTCGGCTTCAACGTGACGGTCGACGGTGCGCCCGCCTTCCTCACAGCCGGGCACTGCGGCAACGCGGCGGAGGCCTGGACGGCCGACGAGGCCGGGGCGGAAGCCCTCGGCACCGTCACCGACTCCCAGTTCCCGGAGAGCGACTTCGCGATCCTCAGCTACGACGACGCGCAGGCTCAGCCGCAGAGCGCCGTGAACCTCGACCCGCTGGGCCAGGGACAGGGCGGCACGCAGGAGATCACAGGTGCCGCCGAGGCAGCCGTGGGCATGCAGGTGCAGCGCAGTGGCAGCACGACCGGCGTGACCGACGGAGAGGTCACCGGCCTCGACGCCACCGTCAACTACGGCGGCGGCGACATCGTCAACGGGCTCATCCAGACCACCGTGTGCGCCGAGCCCGGCGACAGCGGCGGTGCGATGTTCTCCGAGGACAAGGCAGTCGGTCTTACCTCCGGCGGCAGCGGCGACTGCACGCAGGGCGGCGAGACCTTCTTCCAGCCGGTCACGACGGCCCTCGAGGCCACCGGCGCCGAGATCGGTGCAGGAGGCGCCGCCGAGGAAGGCGGCCAGGCCGAGCAGTAAAGAGCACGACCCGACCGCCTCGGCGGGCGCCCGTCAGCCACTCACGGAGAAACCAGGACTGGTTCCGGAGATGGCTTTCGGGTCGCCCGCCAGCGGTTTTGCGTCGCCCTCGTAGCTGAGGCGGTACTCACCGGCGGCGGTCCCCGCGGGGACGTCCCAGGTGACCGTCACCTTCGAGGCCGCGACCCCGTAGCGCTCCCAGCGGAAGGTGGTCGACCAGTCGCCGTCGTCGGCGACGGTGCGCCACTCGCCGCCGTCCTTCCGCTCCACCCGCAGATGCGTCCCGCCGCGCTTGAGCACGTTGCCGGGGTGGGCGCCCGCGAAGACCACCGTGACCCGCTCCCCCGCCCGGTAGTTGGAACGCGGCGCAGTGAGGACATCGCCGAACTCGTGCTGCAGGGGCGGCGCGTCCAGCACGATCGGCGGCTGCAGCGAGATCGTCTTCCCGGAGATGTCCGGAGCCACGGGACCGATCGGCAGGCTCTTGCCCTCCTTCATGGCCGTCGCCAGCTGCGCGGCCGTCTGCTGGACGGCGGGCAGTTGCCATCGTCCGAACAGGGTGCTCCCGCCTTCGTACTGCTGGGAGTCGTACTCGTCGGGCGTGGTGAGGTAGTGGAAGTAGGAGTTGGCGTAGCCGGCGACGAGGACGTCCCGCAGCTCCGCCCCTACCGTCTCGGCGACCGTCCGGCGCAGCAGCAGGCCGGCGGCGATGGTCACCTCGCCCGGCACGCCGATCAGGTACAACTGCCCGATGCGCAGCAGCTGTACGGGCACCTGCTCCTGCACCCACGGGTAGATGCTGTTCATCGCGCCGACGGGGGCGAAGATGTCCTTCGGGGCCTGCGCCTCACGGAGTTCGGGTGACGCCTCGTAGATGATCGAGTCGGAGATGGCGTCCCAGAAGGGGTTCTCCCCCTCCTTGAAGCCCGGGAAGGCCGGGCCGTCCTCCAGGCTCCCGGCCGCCATCGACGCGCCGATAGAGGGCTTGGAGGTCTTGTGGGACTTCCCGTCGCCCGTGTACTTCGCGTCCACCGTCACGTCGGAGAGGTCGATGTAGACGAGCCTGGCGTCGACACCGCCCGCCATCTTCGTTCCCCGCTGGTCGAGTTGGCGTGCCGCGGCCTCGAACTGGCTGAGTCCGTTCTTGCGGGTGCTCTCGAAGTCGGCGGGAGTCGTGGGCGGCTTGAGGTCCAGGTTCGGGGACATGTCGCCGGCGTTGGTCTGCGCGAACGCGGAGATGAAGTCGGGGGCGGTGTCGGTGAGGTAGTCCGCACCCTCGACCTCCCGCTCCCAGTGGTAGGCGGCGAAGCCCTTGTTGTCCGCGCTGATGAGCCTGTTCTCGCCGGACATGCTCGTGCCGTGCGTCGCGAACCAGTTGACGGCACCGACGGCGCGTCCGTCGCGCTCGATGCGCAGCAGCGACGTCTGCGTGTCGACGGCGTCGGGGAAGTGACTGCGCACGTCCGAGGGGTTGCGCTCGAAGGCGTCGCGCGACCTGTTGGCGTTGGCACCCTTCAATTCGCCGTGTGTGAGCGTCAGTTCGGCGGGGGCGACGTCGTCGTGCGCGCGGCCGACGGCCTCGACGATGCCGTCGGTGAGCGCCTTGAAGGTCTTCTCGTGGAAGCCCAGCGTGGTGACGTTGTAGAGCAGGTGGTGCGATGAGCCGCCCGGCCCGCAGTGGGTGTGGGTGGCGGTGATCATGACGTTGCGGTGCGTGTAGAGCTCGCCGTACTTCTCGGAGAGCCTCTTGAGTACGGCCTGGTGGACGCTCTCGAAGATCATCGCCGTGTCGACGACGACGTACAGGACCCGCTCGTCGGTCGCCTTGTCGGCGAAGACGAAGGCGCGGGCGCGCAGCCGGGTGTGCAGGCCTTGTGCCTGCTGGTCGACGCGGCCGTAGCCCATCATGCCGACTTCGGCGATCTCTCCGGTGGCGTCGGCGACGCCACGGCCGACGAGGTAGTCCCCGGCCGCGGCGGACTTTCCGGCGGGGGCGGCCATCGTCGCCTGAGCGCTCGGAGTGATTCCGGCTATGCCGAGACCTGCCACCGCCGCACCGGCGCGAAGGACGGTGCGGCGGCTTCTGTGTCCGTCCGAAGGCGGTGGGTTCTCCTCCGGAGTGGACGGCGGGTCGTGGGGGGTGTGGGGGTGTGTGCCATTCACGGGTGCTCCTCGGTAAGGCTACTTCCCGGTAACTGCCCGAAGAGCATTTCACCCCGTACCACCGGCCACAATGCGCCGGAACGGATTGCTCGGAATCAGATCAACCGGCGCGCACAGCTGCCAGTTGCTCCTCGAAGGGAACCAACTCCTCCGCGACTGGAGCGGTGTACGGACGGCGCAGCAACAGGTCCCCCAACTCGCCTGCCGCGCGCCCGATCCGGTCGGCGAGCCCGTCCGTGCCGGCCTCACCGCCGCCCCAGTCCTCCGAGGCCGCGAAGACCGCGGTGGGTACGACGATCGCCCGCAGGTACGAGAAGAGCGGGCGCATTGCGTGTTCAAGGGCCAGCGAGTGCCGAGCCGTACCGCCCGTGGCCGCGATGAGCACCGGCTTGCCCTTCAGCGCGGCGGGCTCGATCACGTCGAAGAAGGACTTGAACAGCCCGCTGTAGGAGGCGCTGAAGACGGGCGTGACCGCGACGAGGCCGTCCGCCGCGGCGACCGCGTCGAGCGCCCGGCTCAGTGCCGTACCGGGGAAGCCGGTCACCATGTTGTTGGCGATCTCCGAGGCCAGGCCCCGCAGTTCGAGGACCTCGACCTCGACCGGACGTCCGCCCTCGGTGTCTTGCTCCGTCTCCTGGACATGCCGCCTGGCCGCCTCGGCCAGCCGGTCCGCCAGCATCCGCGTGGAGGACGGCTGGCTCAGCCCGGCCGAGACCGCCACGATCTTCAACGGCTCCATCTCTCCTTGCCTCTCCTCGAGTTCAGCCGGCATCGGCTGCTTCGGCGTCTTCACGGCTGCGGGCGAGCAGTGACTCGTGCGTGGGAGCGTCGGGCACCCCTGCGGGGCGGTCCTTCGCGAACTCCCGGCGCAGCACGGGCACGACCTCCTCCCCGAGGATGTCCAGCTGCTCCAGCACGGTCTTGAGCGGCAGCCCCGCGTGGTCCATGAGGAACAACTGCCGCTGGTAGTCCCCGAACGACTCACGGAAGGTGAGTGTCTTGTCGATGACTTCCTGCGGGCTGCCCACGGTCAGCGGCGTCTGCTCGGTGAACTCCTCGAGCGAGGGGCCGTGGCCGTAGACGGGCGCGTTGTCGAAGTAGGGGCGGAACTCGCGCACCGCGTCCTGCGAGTTCTTGCGCATGAACGCCTGCCCGCCGAGCCCCACGATCGCCTGCTCCGGCGTGCCGTGCCCGTAGTGCGCGTACCGCTGGCGGTACAGCCCGATCAGCTTCATGTAGTGCTCCTTGGGCCAGAAGATGTTGTTCGCGAAGAAGCCGTCGCCGTAGTAGGCGGCCTGTTCCGCGATCTCCGGGCTCCGGATGGAGCCGTGCCAGACGAAGGGCGGCACACCGTCCAGCGGACGGGGCGTCGAGGTGAAGCTCTGCAGAGGCGTACGGAACCGCCCCTCCCAGTCGACCACGTCCTTGCGCCACAGCTCGTGGAGCAGTGCGTAGTTCTCGATCGCCAGTGGAATGCCCTGGCGGATGTCCTGCCCGAACCAGGGATAGACCGGGCCGGTGTTGCCACGCCCCATCATCAGGTCGACCCGGCCGTCGGCCAGGTGCTGAAGCATCGCGAAGTCCTCGGCGATCTTGACCGGGTCGTTCGTGGTGATCAGGGTCGTGGACGTCGAGAGGATGAGCCGCTCGGTGCGCGCCGCGATGTGCCCGAGCATCGTGGTGGGCGAGGAGGGTACGAACGGCGGGTTGTGGTGCTCGCCGGTGGCGAAGACGTCGAGCCCGACCTCCTCCGCCTTGTGCGCGATGGCGACCATCGACTTGATCCGCTCGTGCTCACTCGGTGTCCGGCCGTCGGTGGGGTCTGTCGTGACGTCCCCGACGGTGAAGATCCCGAACTGCACCAAACTCACCCTCTCAAAATTAGTTCACTGTTGAACTACAACCCTCGGAACAGTCTCCCATGCCCGCGTATTCCATGGTGCGCGCGACAGGGGACGACCGATGAGGGCTGGGGCCACAGAGGGCGGACACCGCAGCGCCGCCGGAGCGGGGCTCCGGCGGCGCAGGGGTGGACAGGCAAGGCCGGCTAGCCTCCGATGTTGACGTCCACGCAGGCGTAGAAGGCATTGGCGGTGTCGGCGATGTTCCAGACGGCGAGCACCTTCTGCTTGCCGCTCAGACCGCCGAAGTCGACCTGGTGAGTGACCGTCTCTCCGGGCTGCGCACCACCGTCGTCGAACTCCGCGATCTTCGAACCGCCCACGAAGTACTGCCACGTGCTCGTGGAGTGCCGTGCGGTCAGCCGCCACTTGAAGCTCGTCGAGCTTCCGACGGGCGTGACGGTCCAGCCCTTGCTGTCGTCGTCGAGCTCGGCGAACTGCGAGTTGCCGCCGCTGCAACTGGTCAGCCCCTTGGGGCCCTCGACGCTCTGCGGCTCCCACTTGATGGGGCCGCAGTCGACGGTGCCGGCGGCGCACTGCGCCTGCCTGCTCGGCGGTGAGTCCACGTAGCCGTGCGCGTACGCCTGGCCCGCTGGCAGCGTGAGGACGAGCAGGGGCGCGACCCCCGCCCCGATTCCCGCGGCAAGCTTTTTCCTGAAGTCCATGCCACTCCTTAACGGTCCGGGCCGCCGGCAAGCGGTGGGGAGGGGGGCCGGGCACGGACGCGCCGCGCACCCTTCCGGACGGCCTCGTCGATCGCGGAGGCGGCGTGAAGACATGCTCCACCAGCGGCGAGGACCAGCCACCCGAGAGCACCGGGCAGCCGCGAGCTGGGGGACCCGTTACACGCTCGCCATTAGTCTAGACTTTATAGATTGTCGGGCCACGGTCAAGAGAACGGGCACGCCTCGCCTCCGCCGCCGACCGGCACCCTGCACACCCGTCTCACGGGGCCACACCTGTTCCCCGGGAACATCGGAGCCGCACCACCGGTTTACACAACGTGGCACCGTGGGAACGCGACCCGGGACTCCCGGCGCGCACAGCCGTCGGGACCGATTCGGGCCGTGCCCCGGTCCAGGACAGCCTTCAACAGCAGGAGAGCAAATGAGCACCACGGAGCTCACCAAGGACAACTTCGACGACGTCGTCGCTGACGACGGCTTCGTACTGATCGACTTCTGGGCGAGTTGGTGCGGTCCCTGCCGGCAGTTCGCGCCCGTCTACGAGTCGGCAGCCGAACGCCACTCGGACCTGACCTTCGCCAAGGTGGACACCGAGGCGGAGCAGGAGCTGGCCGCCGCGTTCGAGATCCAGTCGATCCCGACGCTGATGATCATCCGCGACCGCGTCGTGGTGTTCGCCCAGCCCGGAGCTCTGCCGGAGTCCGCGCTGGAGGACCTGATCGGTCAGGCCCGCGGGCTGGACATGGAAGAGGTGCGTCAGGCAGCAGCGGAGGCCGGCGAGGAGTCGGCGCCTTCCGAAGCTTCCGGGCCCTCTTCGCGCTGACCCCGCAGCCGCTGCGAGACGACCGCGCCGGCCGCCACAGCGGCGGCGGCGAAGGTCACTCCGAGCATCCAGGTCCGGTTGAGGCGGTGCTCGAGGACGTGGTCCAGGGAGAAGCGGCCGGGGCCCGCCACGGCGATCGCAGCCGCTGAGAAGCCCAGCAGGGCCGGGAACTCGAAGCCTCCCTGGTCGTTGAAGAACCCGGCCGGGGCGTGCAGGGAAGCGGCTCCCGCCATCGCCGCCGCCACGGCGGCTCCCGCTCCCGGTGTCGCCAGGCCCATGGCCAGCTACGCCCCGACCATCGGCGGCCTCGCCAACCACCTCGCCACT
>NZ_JACBXA010000148.1 GCF_013870515.1 Streptomyces albidus (ex Kaewkla and Franco 2022)
GTGGCGTACGTCCGCTCGTGAACTCCGGTCGCCTGGGGCTCGGCCCCGGAGCCGGCCGACGCGGGACAGCCGGTCGCCCCCGCCCGTATCGCCAGAGCGGCGGGAGCACGCTCGCACAGGCCCAGACAGGGGCTGGGTTCCCATACGGCGCCGTCGCGTGCCTGGCCCGCGGGGCCGAGGCGGCGTTCCACCTCCGCCTGGAAGTCCTCCGCGCCGGGAGCCGCCGCGCATGCGATGTCCGTACAGACATGCACGACGGTGGCCGGGCGGGGACGCATCGAGAACATCGAATAGAACGTCGCGACCCCGTAGGCCTCAGCGGGGGGCACCGTCAGCCTCCGGCAGAGGTAGGCGAGTGCCCCCTCGCTGATCCAGCCCACGCGGTCGCTTATCGCGTGCAGCCCCGGCAACAGCAGATCCCGCCGCTCCCGCGCGTCACGGCCGCCGAGGGCCCAGCGCAGATCGGCGGTACTGCGGTCGTCCGCACCCTCCCAGGCGCTCGCGGGTGGGCCCAGCAGGTCGTCGACGGCCGCTTTCTCCTCGTCCGTCGGCTTGCTGTCACCGAAGCGAAGGTCCATCGGGCTCTCAGCTCCTCACGCCTGCCGCTACGGGCAGCTTCTCGATGCGGATCGCGGACGCCTTGAATTCGGCGGTGCCGGCGATGGGGCAGTTGGCCTCGATGGTCAGCTGGTTCGTGTCCACCTCGTCCGGGAAGTGCATCGTCATGAACGCCAGCCCGGGCCGCAGGGCGTGGTCGATCGCCACCGGAGCGACCACCGATCCGCGCCGGGAGGTCACCTGCACTTCCTCCTCCTCCGTCACGCCGTAGAGCTCAGCGTCCTCGGGACACAGCTCCACGTACTCGCCGCGGCGCAGGGGCGAGGCGAAACTCCCGCTCTGCACACCGGTGTTGTACGAGTCCAGACGCCGTCCGGTCGTCAGTCGCAGCGGGTACTCCTCGTCGGTCAGGTCGACCGGCGGGTCGTGCTTGACGATGCCGAACGCCGCGGGCTTGCCGCGCAGTTCGGGGTCGGACTCCCACAACCGTCCGTGCAGATAGGTCGGTTCGAGCCGATCCGTGCTGGGGCAGGGCCACTGGATGCCGTGGTGCTCGGCGAGCCGGTCGTACGTCATGCCGAAGTGGTCGGGCGAGATCGAGCGCAACTCGTCCCAGACGGCCTGGGAGTCGGCGAACTTCCACTCGTGGCCCAGCCGCCCGGCGATGTCGCAGATGATGTCGATGTCCTCGCGCGCCTCACCGGGAGGCGAGACGGCCTTCCGTACGAGCTGCACGCGCCGTTCGCTGTTGGTGGTGGTGCCGTCCGTCTCGCACCACGCGGCGGTGGCGGGCAGGACCACATCGGCGAGTTCGGCCGTCTTGGTGAGGAAGATGTCCTGCACCACGAGGTGTTCGAGCGCCTGCATCCGCTCCACGGCCTGACCGCTGTCGGCCTCCGACTGCGCGGGGTTCTCACCGATGCAGTAGACGGCGCGCAGCTCGCGCGACTCCATGGCCTCGAACATCTGGGTGAGGTTGCGCCCGTGCCGCGGCTCGAGCGTGGTCTCCCATGCGGCCTCGAACTTCGCCCGGGTCTCCGGGTCCAGCACGTCCTGGAAGCCGGGCAGCTTGTTCGGGATGGCGCCCATGTCGCCGCCGCCCTGCACGTTGTTCTGGCCGCGCAGCGGCTGGAGGCCGGAGCCGTAGCGCCCCACGTGGCCCGTGAGCAGGGACAGGTTGATCAGCGCCCGTACGTTGTCGGTGCCGTTGTGGTGCTCGGTGATGCCCAACGTCCAGCACAGCTGCGCCCGTTCGGCCGTGGCGTAGGCGTGCGCGAGGTCACGGATGGCGTCCGCGGGGACACCGGTGACCTTCTCGGCGGCGCTCAGCGTCCACGGCTCGACCTCGGCCTTGTACTCCTCGAAGCCGCTCGTGGCGCGCTCGATGAACGCGTGGTTGGCGAGCCCGGAATGGATGATCTCGCGGCCGATCGCGTGGGCCAGCGGGATGTCCGTACCGACGTTGAGGCCCATCCAGCTCTCCGCCCACTCGGCCGTGGACGTACGGCGCGGGTCGACGGCGTACATGCGGGCTCCGTTGCGGATGCCGCGCAGCACGTGCTGGAAGAAGATCGGGTGGGCGAAGCGGGCGTTGGAGCCCCACATCACGATCAGGTCCGTCGTCTCGACCTCCTCGTAGGAGGAGGTGCCGCCGCCCGATCCGAGGGCGGCGGAGAGTCCGGCGACGCTGGGCGCGTGACAGGTGCGGTTGCACGAGTCGACGTTGTGCGTGCCCATGATGACCCGGGTGAACTTCTGCGCGACGTAGTTCATCTCGTTCGTCGCACGCGCGCAGGAGAACATGCCGAAGGCGTCCGGGCCGTGCTCCGCCCGTATCCGGCGGAAGCCCTCCGTCGCCTTCTCCAGGGCTTCCTCCCAGGTCGCCCTGCGCAGCGGGCCGCCCTTCTCGTCCCGCACCAGGGGGTGTGTCAGTCGCGGGTACTGCGTCGACGGCGGTTTCCCGCGGTCGCGTTTCCTCATGCTGCGCTCCTTACGGTTTGTGCGAGCAGGTCGGTCACGGCGTGTATCGCGCAGAGCTTCGGCACGGGGGTGCCGGTCAGCGCGGCGAGCTCGACCACGGCCGCCAGGAGCACGTCCAGCTCCATGGGCTTGCCGCTCTCCAGGTCCTGGAGGGTGGAGGTCTTGTGCTCGCCGACGCGTTCGGCGCCGGCCAGCCGCTTCTCGACGGAGATGTCGGGACGGCACCCGACGGCCTCCGCCACCGCCAGCGTCTCGCGCATCATCGTCCCCACCAAGGCCCTTGTGTCCTGGTGGCGGCAGATCTGCGCCATGGTGGCGCGGGACAGCGCACTGAGCGGGTTGAAGGCGATGTTGCCGAGGAGCTTGATCCAGATGTCGTTGCGGATGTCCGCCTCGACGGGACACTTGAGGCCGCCTGCCCGCATGGCCTCACTGAAGTCCGCACAGCGCGTGGAGTCGGTGGTGTCCGGCTCTCCGATGGAGAAGCGCGTGCCCTCCATGTGCTGTACGACGCCGGGGCCCTTGAGCTGCGTCGCCGCGTAGACGACGCAGCCGACGGCCCGTTCCGGCGGGAGTACCGCGCTGACGGCGCCGTCGGGGTCCACACTCTCGACCCGGCGGTCCTTGTAGGGGCCTTCGAGCCCGTGGAAGTACCACCAGGGGATGCCGTTCTGCGCGGCCACGATGGCCGTCTTCTCGCCCAGCAAGGGGTGGACCAGCGGCCCGCACGCCGCATACGAGTTGGCCTTGAGCCCCAGGAAGACGTAATCGACCGGGCCTATGGAGGCCGGGTCGTCGGTGGCATGCACCCGTGCTGTGAAGTCACCGCGCGGGCTGAGCACCTGCACACCGTCCTGCTTCATGGCCGCCAGATGCGGTCCACGAGCGATGAGGTGCACATCGGCACCCGCACGGTGTAGAGCTGCTCCGACGTAGGCGCCGATTGCACCGGCACCGACCACTGCGACTTTCATATCCGCTCTCCGTTCGGTTGAGGGGACCGAGCGTGGGATGGAACTTGGATGGTCGACAGAATATTGTATACACTTCGGCTTGCTCAACAGGCAAGAGGTCTGCAGCAGTTGGCTTCAGCCCGAATTGTCCCGCCCGTTGTCCCCGCTGTCACCCCCGCCCCGGGAAGGCGTACGGGACAACGGGCGGGGTGTCACCCGGTGAAGAGCTGTGCCGCCTTGTGGGCCAGTTCGTAGAGCCCGTAGGCCATCGGCACGCCGACCCAGACCCATGCCAGGACGCTGAGCGGTACCCGTGAGGGCCCCGCCGCCGCAGCGCCTCCGTCAGCCGTGCTGCTCTCGCCGGTCGTCATCGCCCGTCCGCCTCCTCGTGTGCTCGGCCTGGGGTCGCGCCCGCGGTGCTCACGGGCTCGTGATACTTGGGGTTCACGGGCCGCACCAGTTCGTTGGCGAGGAAGCCCACCGCCAGCAGCCCGATCATGATGGACAGGGAGAGCCCGTAGAGCTCGGAGCCCGAGCGGCCCGCGCCCTCCTGCGAGTCGGCGACCCAGTTGACGATCAGCGGGCCCAGTACGCCGGCCAGCGACCACGCGGTCAGCAGGCGGCCGTGGATGGCGCCCACCTGGTAGGTGCCGAAGAGGTCCTTCAGGTACGCGGGGACGGTCGCGAACCCTCCGCCGTAGAAGGAGAGGATGACGAGCGCGCAGGTGATGAACACCGGCTTGGAGGCGTCGCCCAGCTGCACGATGGCCAGGTACATCAGGGCGCCCACGCCGAGGTAGACGCGGTACATGTTCTTGCGGCCGATCACGTCCGAGGTCGCGGACCACAGGAAGCGTCCGCTCATGTTGGCGAGCGAGAGCAGGGCGACGAAGCCCGCGGCGGCCGAGGCGGAGACGGGGGTGGAGGTGTCCGCGAAGAAGTCGCCGATCATCGGCGCCGCCTTCTCCAGGATTCCGATGCCCGCGGTGACGTTCATGCACAGCACGACCCACAGGCACCAGAACTGAGGTGTGCGCACCGCATTGCGGGCCGAGACGTCCGCGGTGGTGACGAGAGTCCGCTTCTCCTGCTTCTCCTGCGGTGCCCGTCCGGCCGGGGGCCGCCAGCCCTCAGCGGGTACGCGCACCAGCAGCACTCCCAGGGTCATGAAGGCGGCGTACACGAGTCCGTGGACGAGGAAGGCCGAGGCGATGCCGCCGCTGTCGGAGCCGAAGGTCTCGAGCATCTGCGCCGACCACGGTGAGGCGATCAGCGCACCGCCGCCGAATCCCATGATCGCGATGCCCGTCGCCATGCCCGGACGGTCGGGGAACCACTTGATCAGCGTCGACACCGGTGAGATGTAGCCGATGCCGAGTCCGATCCCGCCGACGAAGCCGTAGCCGAAGACCACCAGCCAGTACTGCTCGAGCGAGGCGCCCAGGGCGGCGATCAGGAACCCGGAGGAGAAGCACAGCAGTGACACCGCCATCGCCCAGCGTGGTCCGTTGCGCTCCACCAGCGTCCCGCCGAAGGCGGCGGACAGGCCGAGCATGACGATGCCCAGCTGGAAGGGGAGCGCACTCGCCGTCCCGGACAGGTTCAGCGACGACTCAAGCGGGGGTTTGAAGACGCTCCACGCATAGGCCTGGCCGATCGAGAGATGGACCGACAAGGCGGCCGGGGGGACAAGCCACCTGCTCCATCCCGCCGGCGCGACAGTACGGGTGCGATCAAGGAACCCAGTCGTCATGGCCCGGACACTAGGTAGTTGAAGTGGGGATGACCAGAGGTCTGACAGATTTTGTCGACTGTATGCGCCGGGGGCGGCGGACGGGGCGGCTGTCGCACCTTGCGAGGGGCGGCCGCGGAGCTATCCGGTTCCGGCGAGGCGGGGTGGCTCACGGGTGCCGATGCCTGCACCGCCCCGCTTCTTCGAAGATCGCCGCGCGGAGCCGGAGGGTGCCGCCGTGGACGGGGCACGTCGGCCGGGCGCCGGGGGTGCAGAGAACGGCGGATCGCATCGGCGCGCCCTTTCCACAGGCCTCCTCGCGCCTCTCCCGTCACCTTCTCTTCCCCGTCTCCCGCCCGCTCAGCGCTTCACGCAGGTGTACGAGGCATAGACGGAGCCGCGGTAGGAGGAGTCGGTGATCTCGAACCCGGCGGCGGTGAGCATGGGCTCGAACAGCCAGCGGAACGTGCTGTGTTCGGTACGTACGTGCTCCGCCAGGTCCGCGCGGGTGTAGGCGACCGTGGAGTCCTCCGACGCACCGGCGAGCCATCCCTCCACGAAGGTCTCCGCGTCCTCCGCGGCGACGTCGTAGACGAGGTCGTGCAGCCGGAGGACCCCTCCGGGCCTGAGCATCGAGGCGATGCGGCGCAGCGCGAGGACCTTCCAGAAATCGGGTAGTTGATGCAGCGCGTGGCGGGTGAAGACGGCGTCTGCGGGAGCGCCTGCGTGCTCGTAGCTGAGGAAGCCGCCCGGTGCGCACTCCAGTGACGCGAGGCCCTCGGACGTGGCGCGCCCGCGCAGGACGTCCCGCATGGCCGGGGAGATCTCGGCCGCGACGACGCGACCGAAGTGCCGTGCCGCAGGAACGGCGAACTGGCCCGTTCCCGCACCGAAGTCGACCACCACGGAGTGCTCGGACAGACCGTGTGCGAGCAGCAGCGCGATGTCGGGCCCCGGGTCGGGGTGGCCCTGCTTGACGTCGAAACCCGCGATGAAGTGGGCGTCCAGGTGCTCGGGGCCCGCATGGGCGAGTTCGTCGAGTGTCCAGTCGTGGTCCATGGAACGGGAGACTGGCACGGGGGCGGGGCGGGCTGCGCGCCATTAAACGGGCCCACGAGGCAGGTGTGTCGTGTCACAAACATCGAGAAGATGAGCACTGCACGGTTCACGAGGACAGTGCACTCCGTAGACTGTATCCAATAGCCAGAACTGGGTCGAGGTCAGGAGTCGCATCATGCTGTCCGCTGGACTGCCGGAAGGCGCGATGCCCAAGCTCGAGCGGCCCGGTCCGCTCCGCGAGCGGGTCTACGAGGCGCTGCTCGAGCTCATCACCACTCGTGCCCTCAGGCCGGGCCAGCATCTGGTCGAGAGTGAACTGGCTCAGCATCTCGGGGTGTCCCGGCAGCCGGTACGGGAGGCGCTGCAGCGGCTCAACACCGACGGATGGGTCGATCTGCGCCCCGCCCAGGGGGCGTTCGTGCACGAGCCCACGGAGGAAGAGGCCGACCAGCTTCTGACTGTGCGCACGTTGCTGGAGGCCGAAGCGGCCCGGCTCGCCGCCCTCAACGCGAAGGCGGAGGGCATCGCGGACCTGGAGGCGCTGTGCCGGCGCGGCGAGGCCGCGGTCGGCGGTGACGAGGTGGAGACGGTCGTCGAGGCCAACGCCGCCTTCCACGCACGGGTGATGGGCCTGGCGGGCAACGCCGTCCTGGCGGAGCTGGCGCGGCAGGTCGACCGCCGCGTGAGGTGGTACTACACGCCGGTGGCCCGCCAGCGCGGCGCCCAATCCTGGATCGAGCACCGTGAGTTGATCGCCGCCATCGCCGACGGCGACGGCGAACGGGCGACGGCCGTCATGCGGGAGCACACGGAGCACACGCGCCGCTCGTACCACGAGCGCCCGCGCTCCTGAGCGTCCCCCCGCGCGCACCACTCCTTCCGCCCAGGGCTCCCCGCCCCGGGCGGCTTTCGCTGTGAGCCCGGGTCCCCGCGGATGTGCACGCAGGTCCGGCCGACGCGCTTCGCGCTGCTCCGCCGGCGCCATGCGCCGATGAGGGGGTACGGCGAGGCGTGCCGTGCCCCGGGGCCGAATACGCGAGTGAGCCGCGGCCCCAACCAGCAGGTGCCGTACGGGAGTTGGCTCGCGCGTAGGTACGTCCGGCCTGCCCGCCCGTCGCTCGTGCCCGTGCGCCTGTCCGTAGCTTTGTCCACTGCATGGGAAAAGTCGAAGCAGTTCCTGCAGAACTTCTTCCCCATTGCGGAGAGCGCTGGTACGTTCCCAGTCAATCCGGTCAACAGGGGAAGGAGGGGCAGCGGTGAGACGTATGACGGCTCGGCCCGCGAACGCGCATCAGGCGCGGCTTCTCCGTCTGCTGCGCGACGGCGGCCCCAACTCCCGCGCGGAGCTCGGCGATCAGGTCGACCTCTCGCGGTCCAAGCTCGCCGTGGAGATCGACCGGCTGCTGGAGACCGGGCTCGTGGTCGCCGACGGACTAGCCGCCTCCCGTGGCGGCCGCCGCTCCCACAACGTGCGGCTCACCCCTCAACTCCGGTTCCTCGGCGTCGACATCGGAGCAACCTCCGTCGATGTGGCGGTCACCAACCCCGAGTTGGAGATCCTGGGCCACCTCAATCAGCCGATGGACGTGCGCGAAGGGCCCGTTGCCGTCTTCGACCAGGTCCTCGGGATGGTCGCCAAGCTCCGTGACTCCGGGGTCGCCGAGGGCTTCGACGGCGCCGGGATCGGTGTGCCGGGCCCCGTGCGCTTCCCCGAAGGCGTGCCGGTGGCCCCGCCGATCATGCCGGGCTGGGACGGCTTCCCCGTACGCGAGGCGCTCAGCCAGGAGCTGGGCTGCCCGGTCATGGTCGACAACGACGTGAACCTCATCGCCATGGGCGAGATGCAGGCCGGAGTCGCCCGCTCGGTGCGGGACTTCTTCTGCGTCAAGATCGGCACCGGAATCGGCTGCGGAATCGTCGTCGGCGGTGACGTGCACCGTGGCACGACAGGCAGCGCCGGCGACATCGGCCACATCCAGGTCGAGCCGGACGGCCGCCCCTGCCCGTGCGGCAACCGCGGTTGCCTGGAGGCCTACTTCGGCGGTTCAGCACTCGCCCGCGACGCGGAGACGGCGGCCCGCGAGGGGCTCTCCGCCGAGCTGTCCGCGCGGCTGGAGGCCGCCGGACGCCTCACAGCCGAGGACGTCGCGGCCGGCGCCGCGGCCGGGGACGGCACGTCACTCGATCTCATCCGCGACGGCGGGGCCCGGGTGGGCCAGGTCATCGCGGGGCTCGTCAGCTTCTTCAACCCCGGACTCGTGGTGATCGGCGGCGGGGTCACCGGCCTCGGCCACACCCTGCTCGCCAGCATCCGCACCCAGGTCTACCGCCAGTCGCTGCCGTTGGCGACCGGCAACCTCCCCATCGTCCTAGGCGAGTTGGGCCCCGCCGCCGGTGTGACCGGAGCGGCCCGCCTCATCAGCGACCACCTCTTCTCACCGGCCTGATCCGACTCCACCCGCCCGGCCCGCACCCGACCCCCAACGGACGCACGGCCCCGTAGCACAGCGCGCGCACAGCACCTCGGCACGGCAGCTCCTGTTCGGCACACCCGTTCTTCAGCGCTCCCGCAGTCCGCCTGCTCATCAGCACCGCCCGCACGGTCCCGTCTGCCTGTACGCACGGAGGCCCCGCATGGCTCCACCGGCTCCACTGCTCACGATGACCCGTATCACCAAGACCTTCCCCGGCGTGCGCGCGCTCGACGGCGTCGACCTCGACGTCGAAGCGGGCGAAGTGCACTGCCTGCTAGGGCAGAACGGCGCGGGCAAGTCGACCCTGATCAAGGTCCTCGCGGGCGCCCACCAGCCCGACGAGGGCGAGATCCGCTGGCAGGGCGAGCCCGTACGGCTGCCCACGCCGGTGGCCGCGATGCGCCTGGGCATCGCCACCATCTACCAGGAACTCGACCTGGTGGAGCACCTGTCGGTCACCGAGAACATCTTCCTCGGCAACGAGGTCGCCACCCGCGGCTTCATCCGCGCACGCGACGCCCGCACCCGCGCGACGGGACTGCTGCGGCGCCTCGGACATCCCGAGATCGATCCGGATGTCGCGGTCGGCGCGCTCTCAGCGGCCGGACAGCAGATCGTCTCCATGGCGCGGGCGCTCTCGCACGACGTGCGCCTCATCGTCATGGACGAACCCTCCGCCGCGCTCGACCCCGACGAGGTCTCCAACCTCTTCCGCATCGTGGGCGGGCTGACCGCGGACGGCGTCGCCGTCGTCTACATCTCCCACCGGCTGGAGGAGATCCGCCGCATCGGCGACCGCGTCTCCGTGCTCAAGGACGGCAGGGTGGCCGCCGTCGGAATGCCCGCACGGACCACGGAGACAAGGGAGTTCGTGGCTCTGATGACGGGCCGGGACGTGCAGTACGCCTTCCCCGAGCGGCCGTCGGCGCCCGCACCCGCCGCACCGGCCCCCGTGCTGCGGACCGAAGGACTCACCCGCGCGGGCGAGTTCGCGCCCCTCGACCTCGAACTGCGGCCCGGGGAGATCGTCGGACTCGCGGGGCTCGTCGGCTCCGGCCGCTCGGAGATCCTGGAGACCCTCTCCGGCGCCCGCCGACCCACGGCGGGCCGCGTTCTCATCGACGGGAAGCCGCTGCGCCCCGGGAACGTCACCGCCGCAGTTCGCGCAGGGGTGGGCCTGGCGCCCGAAGAGCGCAAGTCCCAGGCGCTGTTGATGCTGGAATCGGTCACGAGCAACGTCTCGGTCTCCGCGCTGCCCCGCTTCTCCCGCGGCGGCTGGATCGACCGTACTGGCGAGCGTGCGGCTGCCCGCGCGCACACCCGCGACCTGGCCCTGCACCCCGACGACCCCGGCCGTCCCGTGCGCACGCTCTCCGGCGGCAACCAGCAGAAGGTCGTCCTCGCCCGGTGGCTGCTGCGCGACTGCCGGGTGCTGCTGCTGGACGAACCCACGCGCGGCGTGGACGTCGGAGCGCGCGCCGAGCTCTACACCGTCATCCGCCGGCTCGCGGACTCCGGCGTCGGGGTCCTCCTCGTGTCCAGCGAAGTGCCGGAGGTCCTCGGGCTCGCCGACCGGGTGCTGGTGCTCCGCGAGGGCCGCGTCGTGCACACCGCCCCCGCCCGCGAGCTGGACGAGCACCGGGTGCTGGACCTCGTCATGGAAGGGAGCCCGTCGTGTTGAGCTCACCCAGTGCGGACGCGGTCAAGGAGCCCGCGCCGCCGCCCACTTCGCCGTCCCGGCGCGGGATCAGCGCACCCCGGGTCGACCTGCGTCACCTCTCGCTGGTCGGAGTGCTCGTCGCGCTGGTGATCGTCGGTGCCGCGACGAAGCCGGAACAGTTCCTGACGGGTGACAACCTCCAGCTCATCCTCACCCAGTCCTCCGTCATCGGCGTCGTCACCGTCGGCGTCACCTTCGTCATCATCGGCGGCGGCATCGACCTGTCGGTCGGCGCCATCGTGGCGCTCGCGTCGGTGTGGGCGACGACGGTGGCCACCCAGGAGTTCGGGCTCGGCGGGATGCTGTTGTGCTCCCTCGCCGTCGGGCTGGGGTGCGGGCTGGTCAACGGCATGCTCATCGCGTACGGGCCGATGGTGCCCTTCATCGCCACCCTCGCCATGCTCGCTTCGGCACGCGGACTCGCGCTGCTGATCAGCGACGGCAAGACGCAGGTGGTCGACGTGCAGTCCGTCCTCGCTCTCGGCGTCCCGGACAGCTACGTGCTGGGCGTGCCGCCGCTGGTGCTGGTCTTCGCCGCCGTGGCGGTGCTGGGCTGGCTCGTGCTCGGCCGCACCACCTTCGGCCGACGCACCGTCGCCGTCGGCGGGAACGCCGAGGCCTCCAGGCTCGCCGGAATCGCGGTGCAGCGGCAGCGCCTGCTGCTGTACCTGCTCTCCGGCCTGTGCTGCGGCATCGCCGCATTCATGCTCATCGTCCTCACCGGCTCCGGCCAGAACACCAACGGCAATCTCTACGAGCTCGACGCCATCGCCGCCGCGATCATCGGCGGCACCCTGCTCAGCGGGGGCCGGGGCACCATCACCGGCTCCGTGCTCGGAGTACTCGTCTTCACCACGATCACCAACCTGTTCGCTCTCAACAACCTTCAGAGCGACGTCCAGCAGATCGCCAAGGGGGCGATCATCGTCGCGGCAGTCCTGGTCCAGAAGGGTCGGAAGACGTCATGACCGATACGCACGGGAACCAGCACTCTTCCCACAACGCCGACAACACCTCACGCAGGAACATGCTCTTCGGCACGGCCGCGGCCGGCGCTGCTCTCTTCGCGGCGGGCTGCACCAGCAACAAGAGCAACGACGACAAGGAAGAGGCAGGCCAGGCGAACGTCGCCGACGACAAGCCCGGCAAGAAGGTCACCATCGGCTTCGCCGGGCCGCAGGCCGACCACGGCTGGCTCAACGCCATCAACGACCAGGCCAAGCGGCGCGCCGGGAAGTACCAGGACGTCACGCTGGAGGCCACGGAGGGCTCCAACGACAACGCCCAGCAGGTCGGCCAGATCGAGACGCTGATCAACAAGAAGGTCGACGTCCTCGTCATCCTCCCGGCCGACGGCAAGGCGCTCACCCAGGTCGGTCTGAAGGCGATGCGCGCGGGCATTCCCGTCGTGAACCTCGACCGCGTCTTCGCCTCACAGCAGGCCTACCGCTGCTGGATCGGCGGCGACAACTACGGCATGGGGCTCAACGCGGGCCGCTACATCGGCGAGCAGCTCAAGGACAAGAAGAACGCCAAGGTCGTCGAGCTCGCCGGCATCGACAACCTGGAGCTGACCCGGCAGCGCACCGAGGGCTTCGACGACGCCCTGAAGAACTACCCCAACATCAAGAAGGTCGCCCGCCAGGCCGCCGAGTTCACCGTCGAGTCGGGGCAGTCGAAGATGGCCCAACTGCTGCGCGCCGAGACCAAGTTCGACGCGCTGTGGAATCACGACGACGACCAGGGCGTGGGGGCCGAGCGCGCCATCAAGCAGGCCGGCCGGGACGAGTTCCTCATGGTGGGCGGCGCCGGATCACGGCGGGTCATGGACGCCATCAAGGCGGACAACAGCGTCATCAAGGCGACGGTCCTCTACCCGCCGACGATGGCCGCCTCCGCCATCGACCTCGCCCGTGCGCTCGGACAGGGCAAGGGAGTCGGAGGGCTCGCCGAGTTCGAGATCCCCGCCTCGATGACGCTCTACTCGGCCGTCGTCACCAAGGACAACGTCGACGAGTACCTGCCGACCGGCTTCAAGTAGGAACGGCCGTACCACCGTCACCGCGCACCGTGCGTGAGAGGCCGTTCAACCCCCCACAGCACACCCCGACAGGGAGGAGTCCCATGTCCAACGACACCGTGCCCGCCCCCGCGCCCGTCCGGCCCGAGCCGGCCGGGTCGGCGCCACCGCTCGGCGTGGGGATGGTCGGTTACGCCTTCATGGGGGCGGCGCACTCCCAGGGCTGGCGCACCGTCGGCCGGGTCTTCGATCTGCCGCTCAGTCCGGCCATGACCGCCGTGTGCGGGCGTGACCGGGACGCCGTCAGCGCGGCGGCCGGGCGGCTGGGCTGGACTTCGACGGAGACCGACTGGCGGGACCTGATCACCCGTGACGACGTCCAGCTCGTCGACATCTGCACGCCCGGCGAGAGCCACGCCGAGATCGCCGTCGCGGCCCTGGAAGCGGGCAAGCACGTCCTGTGCGAGAAGCCGCTGGCGAACTCGGTCGCGGAGGCCGAGCAGATGGCGGCCGCGGCGCAGGAGGCCCGCAAGCGGGGGCAGTTGGCGATGGTCGGGTTCAACTACCGCCGTACGCCCGCGCTCTCCTTCGCCCGGCGCATGGTGGACGAGGGCAGGCTGGGGGAGTTGCGGCACGTACGCGTGAGCTATCTCCAGGACTGGCTCGTCGACCCGGCGTTCCCCCTGGCGTGGCGCCTTCGCAGGGAGGCGGCCGGTTCGGGCGCGCTCGGCGACCTGGGAGCTCACGCGATCGACATCGCGCAGCATCTGGCGGGCTCACCCCTGGCCGGCGTCTCGGCGCAGACGGAGACGTTCGTGACCGAGCGACCGCTGCCCGGCGACGACTCGGGAGCGCTCGGCCCGGTGACCGTCGACGACGCGGCCATCTTCAACGGGCGCCTGGTGTCGGGGGCGTTGGCCTCGTTCGAGGTCAGCCGGGTGGCCGCGGGCAAGAAGAACGCCCTGCGGGTGGAGTTGAACGGCACCCTCGGGTCACTGGAGTTCGACCTGGAGCGGCTCAACGAGCTGCACTTCCACGACCACACGGACGAGGCGAGGGAGTCCGGCTTCAGACGCATCCTGGTCACCGAGGCCGACCACCCCTATCTGGAGGCGTGGTGGCCCCCGGGCCACGGCCTGGGCTACGAGCACACCTTCGTGCACCAGGCACGCGACCTGCTGCACGCCATCGCCACCGGCACCGACCCCGAACCCTCCTTCGCCGACGGCCTGCAGGTGCAGCGGGTGCTGGCGGCCGTCGAGGAGAGCGCGGAGAAGAACAGCGCCTACACCACCGTCGCCGGCTGAGACGCCGCGCCCGTACGCCCCACACGCACCGCACGGCGAGCCGAGAGATCAGGAGGCTTTCGAACATGCCCAGACAGTTCACGCTCTTCACCGGCCAGTGGGCGGACCTGCCGCTGGAAGACGTCTGCACGCTCGCCCGCGACTTCGGTTACGACGGACTTGAACTCGCCTGCTGGGGCGACCACTTCGAGGTCGACCGAGCGCTGAAGGAGCCCGATTACCTGGACGGGCGGCGCGCGCTGCTGGAGAAGTACGGCCTCAAGTGCTGGGCGATCTCCAACCACTTGGTCGGCCAGGCCGTCTGCGACGATCCGATCGACGAACGCCACAAGGGCATCCTGCCCGCCCGCATCTGGGGCGACGGGGAGCCCGAGGGCGTACGGCAGCGGGCCGCCGCGGAGATGAAGGACACGGCGAGGGCGGCGGCGGCGATGGGCGTACGCACCGTCGTGGGATTCACGGGTTCCTCGATCTGGCATCTGGTCGCGATGTTCCCGCCGGTGCCGCCGCACATGGTCGAGCGCGGCTACGAGGACTTCGCCGAGCGCTGGAACCCGATCCTGGACGTCTTCGACGCGGAGGGGGTGCGGTTCGCCCACGAGGTGCACCCCAGCGAGATCGCGTACGACTACTGGACCACCGCCCGCGCCCTGGAGGCCGTCGGCCGCCGCCCGGCCTTCGGGCTCAACTTCGACCCCAGCCACTTCGTCTGGCAGGACCTGGACCCGACGGGCTTCCTCTACGACTACCGCGACCGGATCTACCACGTCGACTGCAAGGAGGCCCGCACCCGTCTCGACGGCCGCAACGGGCGTCTGGGCTCCCATCTTCCGTGGGGCGACCCCCGGCGCGGCTGGGACTTCGTCTCGGCCGGACACGGCGACGTGGCCTGGGAGGACGTCTTCCGCATGCTGCACTCCATCGGGTACGACGGGCCGGTCTCGGTGGAGTGGGAGGACGCCGGGATGGACCGGCTGGCCGGGGCGCCGGAGGCGCTCAGAAGGCTGAAGGCGTTCGACTACGACCCGCCCACCTCGTCCTTCGACGCCGCGTTCAGCAGCGACTGAAGGAGCGGGGCCGGTCGCGTACCGAGGCACCGGGGTACCTGCGGGGGCGTACCGAGGCTCGCCGGGGTT
>NZ_JACBXA010000149.1 GCF_013870515.1 Streptomyces albidus (ex Kaewkla and Franco 2022)
CGGCTCGGTCTGCCGCTCACGCTCCGGTTCCGGCTGCGGCGCCTGTTGCTCTGCTGGCTCCATGCCCTCCGTGCTCCCCACGTCCATGTCAGCCGAGTAAGTCCCCAGAAGATTATTCGAGCCTTGACACCCTATGGGGCCGCACCTCACCATTGAACCGAACGATCGGTCGGTTGGGAGCGCGGCTGCGGCCGCCGGCAAGGGGGTCGAGATGACATCGGTGCTGCTCGGCGAGGGTGCGCACGTCGCTGGAAGCCAGGCGGACCAGCTCGCGGCCTTCGACAGCGCGATCGCCGCCGACGAGCGGATCGAGCCCCGCGACTGGATGCCGGACGACTATCGCAAGACGCTGGTCCGGCAGATGGCCCAGCACGCGCACTCGGAAATCATCGGCATGCAGCCCGAGGCGAACTGGATCACGCGTGCGCCTTCCCTTCGCCGCAAGGCCATCCTCATGGCCAAGGTCCAGGACGAGGCAGGTCACGGCCTTTATCTCTACAGCGCGGCGGAGACGCTCGGCACCAGCCGTGAGGAGCTGCTCGACAAGCTGCACTCCGGCCGCCAGAAGTACTCCTCCATCTTCAACTACCCCACGCTGACCTGGGCCGACGTCGGAGCGATCGGCTGGCTCGTCGACGGAGCGGCGATCACCAACCAGGTGCCGATCTGCCGCTGCTCCTACGGTCCGTACGCCCGAGCGATGATCCGCATCTGCAAGGAGGAGTCCTTCCACCAGCGGCAGGGCTTCGAGCTGCTGCTCGCCCTGAGCAAGGGCACCGAGGAACAGCACGCCATGGCTCAGGACGCGGTGGACCGCTGGTGGTGGCCCTCGCTGATGATGTTCGGGCCGCCGGACGACGAGTCCGCGCACAGCGCCCGTTCGATGGGCTGGAAGATCAAGCGGCACTCCAACGACGAGCTGCGCCAGCGCTTCGTCGACATCTGCGTGCCGCAGGCCGAGGCTCTCGGCCTCACCCTCCCGGACCCGGACCTCAGCTGGAACGAGGAGCGGGAGCACTGGGACTTCGGCCCGATCGACTGGGAGGAGTTCCGGCAGGTGCTCCAGGGCAACGGGCCGTGCAACGAGGAGCGCATCAGCCGGCGGCGTCAGGCGCACGAGGAAGGCGCCTGGGTGCGCGAGGCCGCCGCGGCGTACGCCGCGAAGAAGGCCACGAAGGATCATCTCCCGCGGGACGGCGGCGTCCGTGACGGGGACAAGGCGGAGGCGACGGTGAGCGCACGATGAGCAGCACGGACTGGCCCCTCTGGGAGGTCTTCGTGCGCAGCAGGCGCGGCCTGTCGCACACGCATGCCGGGAGCCTGCACGCTCCCGACGCCGAGATGGCTCTGCGCAATGCGCGCGACCTCTACACGCGGCGCTCCGAAGGCGTCTCCGTCTGGGTGGTGCCCTCCCACCAGATCACCGCCTCCTCCCCGGACGAGAAGGACCCCTTCTTCGGCCCCGCGGGGGACAAGCCCTACCGCCACCCCACGTTCTACGAGGTCCCGGAAGGGGTGCGGAACCTGTGACGCGCTCCGACGCCCGCGCCCCGTACGGCGCGGGTCCCCTCGACAGCCCGCTGCTCCCGCTGGCCGACGACGCCCTCGTGCTCTCGCACCGGCTGGGGGAGTGGGCCGGCCACGCACCGGTGCTGGAGGAGGAGCTGGCCCTGGCCAACATCGCCCTCGACCTCCTCGGGCATGCCCGCGCGCTCTACTCCGAGCTGGGCGACGAGGACGAGCTGGCCTACCTCCGTGAGGAACGGGCCTTCCGCAACTGCCAGTTGGTCGAGCAGGCCAACGGCGACTTCGCCCGCACGATGATCCGCCAGCTCTTCTTCTCCGCGTACCAGGAGCTGCTGTACACCCAGCTCGCCGCGCTCGGGCACCCCCTCGCGACGAAGGCCGTGAAGGAGTGCGAGTACCACCGGGACCACGCCGAGCACTGGACGCTGCGCCTCGGTGACGGCACGGAGGAGAGCCACGCCCGCGCCCAGCGCGCCACAGACTCCCTGTGGCGGTTCACCGGTGAGCTCTTCCTCCCCCTCGGCCCTGGCGGCCCTGGGGGGACCCCCGAGCTGGACGGGCCGGACCTTGTCGGCGCCGTCGACTGGGACGCGCTCCGCCGGAGCTGGACCGACCGGGTCACCGGCGTCCTCGACGCCGCCACCCTCACCGTTCCCACCACCGAGCAGCACGGCGCGTGGGCGGCCGGTGCGGGCAGGCAGGGGCTGCACACCGAACCGTTCGGGCGCATGCTCGCCGAGATGCAGCATCTGCACCGCAGCCACCCGGGGGCATCGTGGTGACCGAGGCGGAGCAGCGGCAGCGGGACCTCACGGCCTGGGCCGGTTCCGTCCCCGATCCCGAGCTTCCCGTGGTCACCCTGGCCGAGCTGGGCGTTGTGCGGGAAGTCCGGGAAACGGCGCCCGGCGGCCGCGTGGAGGTCGAGCTCACGCCCACCTACACCGGCTGCCCCGCCATCGAGACCATGGCCACCGACATCGAGCGCGCGCTGCGTGAGCACGGCGTCCCCGAGGTCACTGTCCGCACCGTCCTCGCCCCGCCGTGGAGCACCGACGACATCACGCCCGAGGGCCGCCGCAAGCTGGCCGCCTCCGGGATAGCGCCGCCGCGCGGCGGCGCGGCACCCGGCCACGGCCCCGTTCCGCTCACGCTCGCCATCCGCTGCCCGAACTGCGGATCGGCCGAGACCTCACTCATCAGCCGGTTCTCCTCCACCGCCTGCAAGGCGCTGCGGCGCTGCGAGTCCTGCCGCGAGCCGTTCGACCACTTCAAGGAGTTGTGAGGAGCGCCGTGAGCACCTTCCACCCACTGCGGGTCGTGGCAGTCGACCGGCTCACGGACGACGCGGTCGCCCTCACCTTCGACGTCCCGCCTGATCTCCGCGGCCTGTACGGATACGCACCGGGCCAGCACATCGCCGTTCGCCGCCCCCGTACGCAGGGCGGTGCCTCGGCGAGCACCGAGGTCCGGCGCACCTACTCCCTCTGCGCCCCCGCCGCCGAGGCACCGGCGACGCTGCGCGTCGGCATTCGCGGGGTCGAGGGCGGCGACTTCTCCACCTACGCGCTCAAGGAGCTGGCTCCGGGCGACAGCGTGGACGTCCTGCCGCCCACGGGCCGGTTCGTCCTCGAACCGCGGCACGGGCACTTCGCGGCCGTGGTGGGCGGCAGCGGGATCACTCCGGTGCTCTCGATCGCCGCCACGCTGCTCTCCCGTGAGCCCGGCGCCCGTTTCTGCCTGATTCGCAGCGACAGGTCGACCGCCTCGACGATGTTCCTGGAGGAGGTCGCCGACCTCAAGGACCGCTTCCCGGACCGCTTCCAGCTGGTGACCGCCCTGTCCCGCGAGGAGCAGCAGAGCGGCCTGCCCACCGGGCGCCTCGACGAGGAGCGGCTGAGCATGCTGCTGCCGTCGCTGCTGCCCGTGAGCGACATCGACGGCTGGTATCTGTGCGGGCCGCTCGGCCTGGTCGAGGGTGCGTCCCGGGCGCTGCGCGGTCTCCAGGTGCCGCGAGGCCGCATCCACCAGGAGATCTTCCACGTCACCGAGGCGCCGTCCGGCGATGCGGCGACGGCTGTGGCCTCCGCGGGCAGGAAGGCGGCTTCGTCCGGTGCCTCCGCCCGTACGGCCGCCGTGACCGCCACCCTCGACGGGCGCTCGGGATGCTGGCCCATGGACGACGGCGAGTCCGTGCTGGAGACGGTGCTGCGCAACCGCGCGGACGCACCCTTCGCGTGCAAGGGCGGGGTGTGCGGCACGTGCCGGGTCCGTCTGGTCTCGGGCGAGGTCCGCATGGAGCGCAACTACGCACTGGAGCCCGACGAGTTGGACGCGGGCTACGTGCTGGCGTGCCAGTCGCACCCCGTGACGGACGCCGTCGAGGTGGACTTCGACGGCTGAGCGCTCCGCCGCCCCGCCGTCATCGCGGGGCGGCACGCTTCACAGCACGTACGCGTCTGCCGCATCGCCCGTCAGCGGCCGGCCGGCCGCTTCCCAGGCGAGCATGCCCCCGTCGACGTTGACCGCGTCCAGACCCTGCTGCCGCAGGTACTGCGTGACCTGGGCAGACCGTCCGCCGACCCGGCAGACCACGTACACCCGCTCGCCGTCACCGGCCCGTTCGGTCAGCTCCCCGAACCTGCCGACGAAGTCGCTCATCGGGATGTGAAGCGCGCCGTCCGCGCGCCCTGCCGCCCACTCGTCGTCCTCCCGGACGTCCAGCAGCAGCGCGTCCGCCGGCACCGAGGCGACATCGACCTGCGGCAACTGACCGTTCTGCATCGTGAAACAGCTCTCTCTCAGTTCTCTTCCCCGGCGGACCCGGTGCCCGTGCCCGATCCCTCGCCGGAGGTGTCCGTTCCCGTGCCAGGCGTCCCGTCTGCCGTGTCCGCCGCGGCGGCCTCGGCCTCCGCTCCGGTCCCGGCGTCCCTCACCTGCACGAGCCGCGCCAGCTCCGCCTCGCGTGAGGCGACCTGCTCCAGAAGCTGCTCGGCGATCTCGTCCAGCAGCGCGTCGGGATCGTCCGGCGCCATCTTCAGCATCGCGCCGATGGCGCTCTGCTCCATCTCCGCGACCATCGCCGTCAGCGCTTCCTTGCGCTCCGCCAGCCACTCCAGCCGGGCGTAGAGCACCTCGCTGTGCGGCAGCCGGGCTTCCACTTCCTCTTCACGCGGCCCGTTGACCCACTCCTCGAGCAGTTCGTGGAGAGCGTCCGTGTCGCCGTCCGCGTAAGCCTTGTTGACGCGTATGAGGAACGCTTCACGGCGCTTGCGTTCCGCGTCCTCCTGCGCCAGGTCCGGGTGAGCCTTGCGCACCAGCTCGCGGTACGCCTTGCGGGCCTCCTCGCTGGGACGCACCCGGCTCGGCGGCCGCACGTTCTGCTCGGTGAGCATGGCGGTCGCCTCGGGCGACAGCCCCTCGGAGTCGATCCAGCCGTGGAAGAGCTCCTCGACCTGGGGCATCGGCAGCACCACGGCCCGCAGCTCCCGTGCCTTGCGCAGGTCCTCGGGATCGCCGCTGATCGCGGCGGTCACCTCGGCGATGCCGGCGTCCAGCTCGTCCAGGCGCGCGTACATGGGCCCGAGACGCTGATGGTGCAGCCGGGAGAAGTTCTCGATCTCGATCCGGAAGGTCTCCACCGCGATCTCGAACTCGATCAGCGCCGTCTCAGCACCCCGTACGGCCCGCTCCAGACGCTCCGTGCTCGGCTCCTCGGGACGCCCCTGCTCCTCCGGCTCGCCTGCTTCCGCTTCCGGGTTCGCTTTCATCGGCCCCACCCTACGGAAGCGCGTCGCCCCTTCACAGTTCGCCTGTGAGGATCCACGACGGTCCGCGGCCCGATCAGCCCCGGAACTCCTCCGGACAGCCGGCCGCCTCTTCGGGCAGATGTGTGTCGGCCCAACGCGTCAGCTCCGTCATGGCGGGCTTGAGTGCCTGGCCGGCCGCGCTGAGCCGGTAGCTGACGCGCAGCGGCGGGCCTTCCTCCACGGTCCGTACGACCAGGTTGAGCGTCCCCAGCTCGGTCAGCCGGTCGGAGAGCATCCGCTCGCTGATGCCGGGGACGGCCCGACGGAGCTGGGCGAAGTGACCCGGTCCGTTCATGAGCGCGGCGAGAACCAGACCGGTCCAGCGCTTGCCCAGCACCTGGAAGACGCGCGTGATGCTGCTCTCGGGCTCGGTGCACTGCTCCGCAGCTCCGAGCTCCACGCCCTTCTGCGTCCGCTCCCCAAGGTCTGCCATGCCTCCAGGGTACTGCGCCGACACAAGTGGGTGCAGAAAAGTAAGTACCTGTGCTATTACTAGTTACGTACGCAAGCTAACTTACTTACGCAGCAAAAGGAGCTACCTCCATGGCCACGTTGCTTCACATCGACTCCTCCCTGTTCCCGCAGGAAGGCTCCGTCTCCCGTGACGTCGCGGCGTCGTTCCGCAAGGCGTGGGAGGAGCAGCACCCGGAGGGCAAGGTCGTATACCGCGACCTGGCAGCGAATCCCCTGCCGCACCTCGACGTGGTCGGCGCCTCCGCGGGCTTCGCACCCCCGGAGAGCCACACCCCGGAGCAGGCGGCGGCCTTCGCCCTGCGCGACGAGCTCGCCCGGGAGCTGGAAGAAGCGGACGCCGTGCTGATCGGCGCCCCGATGTACAACTACACGATCCCCTCCACCCTCAAGGCGTGGATCGACCACGTGATCCTGCAGGGACGCACCGCCGGCGCCGAGACGCCGTCCGGCGCCGGAACCCCCACGGTGGTCGTGGCCAGCCGGGGCGGCGGCTACGGGCCGGGCACACCGCGCGAGAGCTTCGAGTTCGTGCAGAACTACCTGGGCAAGGTCCTCGGCGAGATCATGGCCCTGGACGTGGAATTCGTGGTGCCGGAGCTCACCCTCGCCCCCACCACCCCCGGCATGGAGTCACTGATCGACTCCGCCCAGGCATCCCGGACCCAGGCACACGAGGCGGCCGGGAATCACGGCAAGAACATCGCCGCCCGTCTCGGCGCGGCAGCCTGACGACTCTCACGCCGAGTCCCCCTCCCCGAGCCCACCGGTCGCGCACCGGCGGGCTCGCGGGCGTCTGGCGACCCCTGGCAGCACGAGCACGACATCGACGCACCTCACCGTGCCTCACCGTGCCGTCGACAGCGAAGAGGCGGCCGACGATCGGGAGATGCTCAGCGGAGGGCAGACGCCGGCGGCGGCGCAGGTGGCGAATCGCAGCCCGCCGGCATGCGACAGCGGGATGCAGTGGCAGCTGGGGCACGGTCCAGTGGCCCCGGGCCGCTGGACCGGCAGTGACCAGGAGATGCGACGTGTACGCGACTCCCGGAGCACGGGGCCGCTCTGTCCCGTGTCGCTCGACATGGAGCGGCCCATCCCGCACTCGCTACTCGAACAGCACCTGAAAGGCCGGGCGAGGCATCCACTGCGTCGATCCGCCGCGCCGCCTTTCGGCCGCCGGCCTCAGCAGGCTGGTCCCAGCCCACTTAGGCCGCGGCCGTCGGGTCCGATGATTCGGCGGCGCGGCGGTATTCGGCATTGATGCGCTGGGCTTCTTCTAGTTGGTCTTCAAGGATGATGATGCGGCAGGCGGCCTCGATGGGGGTGCCCTGATCGACGAGTTCCCGGGCGCGGGCGGCGATGCGCAGTTGGTAGCGGGAGTAGCGGCGGTGGCCGCCCTCGGATCGGAGCGGGGCGATGAGGCGGGCTTCTCCAATGGCGCGGAGGAAGCCCTGGGTGGTGCCGAGCATTTCGGCGGCCCGGCCCATCGTGTAGGCGGGGTAGTCGTCGTCGTCGAGACGGCTGAGCGAGTTGTCTGCTGTCATTGCACCTCTCTGTGGAACGCATGGAGGGGTCCTGGTGCCTTATGGCACCAGGACCCCGAAGGAACGGTTACACCATCTGCCGGCCTTGGTACTGCGCCGACCTTCTGTTTCCGCGGCCCCGACCGAGATGCTGTCGGGGGTGCGGGGATCGCGGTTGCTTGACCGGAGACCACCTCACTATCGATGTCCTGCGGTACCCGGGCTCAAGACTTCCGCCCGGGCGATCCTGATGGCGCGGCTCCTCCGTTCTTCCCTCGGTGATCAACTACTTATCAAACGGGATACTGCGAACTGCTGGTGATGCGAACTGCTCTGTGGCCTGTGACAGCGCCACCCTTCGGCAGCCAGCCCCGTCGCCCGTCCTGCCTCTGCCCTGGCTTGGAACCCCACTGCCGAACTTCCCGGCACGCGCGCCCGCAGCCGACGCCTTCACCGAGGTGCTGCTCACTGACTTCACTGCTGGGTACTGCCAACTGCGGTCCTGCTCCGGCGACCCCTGATCACTGCGGCCACCCGGTCCGGTCGTCAGTCCCGTCGCCCGTCCTGCAACAACCCTGGCTTCGGAACTCCACCACCGCACCGTCCTGCGAACTACGGGTACTACTGGCCGGCAGTTCGTCTCTGCCAGGCCTTGCTGTCTCTCTGGCTACGAGAGAAACCATAACCACGCCAGCACCCAATGTCTACTCCGGCCGACATAGATTTTCGCGTGCCCGACGATGAGGTAATCGACCTCGACCCTCGGGGCCGCGGTGGGTCCGGGAGCAACAGCCGTCACCGCCGGGGGTTGAAGGGCCCGCAGGTCCGGGGGCTCGAGTCCCCGGACCAAGGACCGGACACCGGGGATCCCGAGGCGGGTGACTGATGGACACGCTGAGCGTCGACCGGCAACCGTCCGCTCCGCGGCCTCCGTCGTCCGCGCCCGCGAGGGCACCCGGGACACCTCGAAGGTTTCGTGCAACGGGTCGCAGCTGAAGCCCCAGGCTCCGTGGTTCCGGTGGTCTCGGGGCTCGCCACCGACGCCCTGCCCACGGAGACGGCATCCGCACCCTGGAGCTGACCTCGCACCTGAACGGCATCGACGTGGCCGTACATGCCCCCAGCCGCGGGCGCGTGCGCACCCCTGACCTGAACGGCCGCTCCGGAGGCTTCGAGTGGCTCACGGGTCAACCACCTCACCCGCGCCACCGCCCAACCCGTCGGACAGCCACCGGCAAGACCGTACGCACCCTGCCCGCCCGGACAGCACCATTGCGGAGCTATTGGCTGCACTCACCCGGTCCAGGGCGCTGCTGCCTGCCCTCGCCTGGCAGGGGGGGACGGCCTCGCGAAACTCCACGCTCCGTGGATCAAATATCTATGACCGCGAAGTGAGGCTTTAACGTGCCGGGCGGGCAGTGTTCTTGTCGCAACGAGCAGATGGAATTATGCGATGTTCGCAGGTCGCTACTGCATGCTACTGTCGATCTCAGTTGCAGTCTTGGTTCCCAAAAACTTGCAACGCCTTCGGCGGTATTCTTCCGCACTGAAAGCGTTTTTGTATTTCCGGCTCATTTTCCGGACGGGGCATCATCGCGGCGACCCGGGATTCGCGTATTGCGGGTCCCGGCGTACTGCCCCAAAGGAGATATGGCATGGCATCCGGCACCGTTAAATGGTTCAACGCAGCCAAGGGTTTCGGCTTCATCGAGCAGGACGGTGGCGGCCCTGACGTGTTCGCTCACTTCTCGAATATCGCCGCCCAGGGTTTCCGGGAGTTGATGGAAGGCCAGAAGGTGACGTTCGACGTCGCCCAGGGCCAGAAGGGCCCGACAGCCGAGAACATCGTCCCCGCCTGATGCTGACGCACACTTTGTAGCTGAGCTCGCATCCCCAGGGGCGCGAGGCCCCGCTTCGGGAATCTTCGCAACGGTTTCACCCATGGTGACAACGACCGCCACAGGCCCTTCTTCGGGAACGCGGGCCCCTTCGACGCTGCTCTCGTCGACGTCTGGATTTCACGTCCACATGACGTCACTTATTTCATCACCTGGACCGCACCGCATTCGGCGCAGGCCAGATTCGCATTCCATTCGGCCCGTTCTTGTGATTCCCCGCGCTGCGCTTCTGCTGCGGGAATTCCCTGACACGTGCGGTGCCGTATCAGGGAAAGGTTCTGAATGAACCCCACACGTACGAACAACCGCTCCTCCCGCACCCGCGGCCGCACCGGCGGCCCCGCTTCCGGCTCCCGCGCCGGTACGGGCCGGGGCGGTCGCTTCGGCCCGCCCGCCCCGAGCCGTTCCGGAGGTCCGCGCCGCTCGAACGGCCACGACCGGCGGCCCGCAGCGGTCCAGGGCGAGTTCGCCCTGCCGAAGACGATCACTCCCGCACTGCCCGCCGTCGAGGCGTTCGCCGACCTCGACATGACGAAGCAGCTGCTGGCCGAGCTGACCGCGCAAGGCCTGAGCGTCCCGTTCCCGATCCAGGGCGCGACCCTCCCCAACACCCTCGCGGGCCGGGACGTCCTCGGACGCGGGCGCACCGGCTCCGGCAAGACCCTCGCCTTCGGCCTGGCCCTGCTGGCCCGCACCGCCGGACAGCGCGCCGAGCCCCGCCAGCCGCTGGCTCTGATCCTCGTACCGACGCGTGAGCTCGCGCAGCAGGTGACCGACGCCTTGGGCCCCTACGCCCGCTCGGTGAAGCTGCGCCTGGCCACCGTCGTCGGCGGAATGTCGATCGGCAGGCAGATCAATGCGCTGCGGGGTGGCGCCGAGGTCGTCGTCGCGACGCCGGGCCGCCTCAAGGACCTCATCGACCGGGGTGACTGCCGACTGAACCAGGTCGCGATCACCGTGCTGGACGAGGCCGACCAGATGGCCGACATGGGCTTCATGCCCCAGGTCACCGCACTCCTGGACCAGGTCCGCCCCGAGGGTCAGCGAATGCTCTTCTCCGCGACGCTCGACCGCAACGTCGATCTCCTGGTCCGCCGCTACCTCACCGACCCGGTCGTGCACTCCGTCGACCCGTCCGCGGGTGCGGTCACCACGATGGAGCATCACGTGCTGCACGTTCACGGGGCCGACAAGCACCGGACGACGACGGAGATCGCGGCGCGCGAAGGCCGGGTGCTCATGTTCCTGGACACCAAGCACGCCGTCGACAGGCTGACGCAGGACCTGCTGAACAGCGGGGTGCGGGCGGCCGCCCTGCACGGCGGGAAGTCGCAGCCGCAGCGCACCCGGACCCTGGCCCAGTTCAAGACCGGGCACGTCACCGTGCTCGTGGCGACGAACGTCGCGGCGCGCGGCATCCACGTCGACAACCTCGACCTCGTGGTCAACGTCGACCCGCCGACCGACCACAAGGACTACCTCCACCGTGGCGGACGGACCGCGCGGGCCGGCGAGTCGGGCAGCGTCGTCACCCTGGTCACCCCCAACCAGCGCCGCACCATGACCCGCCTCATGGCGGCCGCCGGAATCGTGCCGCAGACCACCCAGGTCCGCTCCGGCGAAGAGACACTCGGCCGGATCACCGGCGCCCAGGCCCCCTCCGGCATCCCCGTGACGATCACCGCACCGGTGCCCGAGCGGCGTAAGCGCAGCGCGTCCTCACGCGGCCGACGCAGCCCCGCTTCGGCTGCTCGGCGCGAGAAGGTGCGGCGCTCCTCCTTTGATGCGGCGGCCTAGAGCCTTCGTGATCAGGATGCTGACCACCTCATCCGTGACCACGACGACCGAAGCCGAGCACGCGATGCGCAAGTTCGCTGCCCTGCCTGTCGTCGACGAGCAAGGCAGCGCTCGGGGCGCCCCCGCCCTTGCCCGCTGAAGCATTTCTCCGCAGCAGAACCGTCCCGCTTCTCTCTTCTCCTTGTGAGGCATCGTGCGCTGTATCATCGCCCGCTTCCCCTTCGAGCTCACCAAGAACGGTGTCCTGCAATCGATGAAGGGCGTCCGGCCCGAGCAGGTCTTCGGTGAGTCCGTGACCATCGGCCGCCGCACCTATCCCGTCAAGCAGGTCGGCCAGGTCCTCACACGCCAGGACCGCCGCGATTTCAGCGCCGGCGAAGTCCTCCGGGCCATGACCCAGCTCGGCTTCACCTGCAACGGCCTTCCCCGGGTCGCGGCGCCCACCCGCGTCCACAACCCGTTCCAAGAGGCTTCCGCCATGCTGGGGGCCCCTGGGACCGTCTGACCGACGGGCAGGCGCGAGCCCCCAACAGAGCGGTGAAGGTCCGACCGGGATGCGCTGGTCGGACCTTCACCGTGTAGCGAGGGGAATCTCGGCGCTTCGGTGAGCCAGTGTCCGAGGATTGCTGAAGTCGCCCTTCGTCCGGGCGCATTGGCGCGAGAGGGCTCCTTCTTCTTCAGGGAGGGCACTCTCTTCCGTCCTTGGTGGGTCGGGCGGCACCCGCTCGCACCCGTCGGATCACCGCCCAGACCATCCTCCTGGTCTTCCAACTGGCCCACGCCGTCCGCAGGAAGATCAAGAACCGGGTCGAGACTCTCGCCCTCGGCGGTCAACACCCACGCCGTCGCATCCACACCGACGCCGCACCGAACCACTGGGCAGCTGGACACCTACCGGTCGCCTGACAGCGACCTCAGCGTGATCAACTCCCGCCACCACAACCGAAGATCATCAAATAGAGTCCCGTGCGGGCGCTTTGCCCCAACATGGGCCTTATGCGTAACAGGGCGCCTGCCTAAGGAAGCCAGGCGTCTCATGTGGACGCCTGAAGCCCCTCGCCCAACGAGAAACGGGCCCCTGCCAGGACTTCCGTCACTGGCAGAGACCCGTTTCGTCGGTGTCTCCTGGTGCGCGAGGGGGGAGTTGAACCCCCACGTCCTTTCGGACACTGGAACCTGAATCCAGCGCGTCTGCCTATTCCGCCACCCGCGCAAAGGGTGTCCCCCGCGATGAGCGGGGAGGACCGCCGGTGGACCCTTGGGGCGCCTGCCGACGACCAAAAGATTAGCACGCTGGCAGCGGTGGCTTCACATCCGTATCCGTCCGCAGGAGGCTTCGTCTCTACGAGACACTGGCTACGGGGGACCTACGATCCATGCGAGGGTGTGACCGCGAGTGCGAGGGTGTGAGAGGTGACACTCCTCTGCCAAGCCCCATTGGGGAACCACCTGTTTTCCCCGCGCGTGGATACGATCAGTAAGCAGTACCGGAACGACCGGAACAGAGCACGCGCACACCCGGGTGACACTGGGAGGCGCACTAGAGCCGAGGGCATCTGGGAAGGAGGTGCAACGTGGGAGTACTGAAGCGCTTCGAGCAGCGGCTAGAGGGTCTCGTCAACGGCACCTTCGCGAAGGTGTTCAAGTCCGAGGTACAGCCCGTGGAGATCGCGGGCGCACTCCAGCGTGAATGCGACAACAACGCGACGATCTGGAACCGCGAGCGGACCGTCGTGCCCAACGACTTCATCGTCGAGCTGAGCGCGCCTGACTACGAGCGCCTCAGTCCCTACTCGGGACAGCTCGGCGACGAACTCGGCGGAATGGTGCGCGACTACGCGAAGCAGCAGCGCTACACGTTCATGGGGTCCGTCAAGGTCCACCTGGAGAAGGCGGACGAACTCGACACCGGTCTCTACCGCGTGCGCAGCCGCACCCTCGCGTCCAGCGCCTCGCAGCAGCCGCAGCGCAGCTCGGGCACCCCCAACAACGCCTATGGCGGCCAAGGCGGTTACCCGCCCGGCCCCGGACCGGCAGGCGCACCTCCGATGCCCTCCGGCCCGCCCCCGGGTCACGCACCCGGCGCCGGCGGCGCCATGCCGCGGGCCGAGACCCGCCGCTGGATCGAGATCAACGGCAACCGTCACCAGATCTCGCGTCCGACGCTCGTTCTGGGCCGCAGCACCGAGGCCGACGTGCGCGTCGACGACCCCGGAGTCTCCCGGCGCCACTGCGAGATCCGGGTGGGAGACCCGGCTTCGATCCAGGATCTGGGATCGACGAACGGCATCGTGGTAGACGGACAGCACACCACGCGCGCTACGCTCCGCGACGGCTCACGCATCGTCGTGGGCAGCACCACGATCATTTACCGGCAAGCCGAAGGGTGAAGCGGGGGCAATGTCAGAGCTGACCCTGACGGTCATGCGGTTGGGATTTCTCGCCGTACTGTGGCTGTTCGTCATCGTGGCCGTGCAGGTCATCCGTAGCGACCTGTTCGGCACCCGCGTGACCCAACGCGCAGCGCGCCGGGCCGAGAACCAGCGTCCGCAGCAGCGCCAGCAGCCGTCGCGCCAGCAGAGCAGGCGCGGTGGCGGCGGGGGCCGGGGCCGCAGCGCCCCGAGCAAGCTCGTCGTCACCGAAGGGTCGTTGACCGGGACGACCGTCGCGCTACAGGGGCAGACCATCACCCTCGGCCGCGCGCACGATTCCACGATCGTGCTCGACGACGACTACGCCTCCAGCAGGCATGCCAGGATCTACCCGGACCGTGACGGCCAGTGGATCGTCGAGGACCTCGGGTCGACCAACGGCACGTATCTCGACCGGACCCGGCTCACCACACCGACGCCGATCCAGCCCGGAGCGCCGATTCGCATCGGCAAGACGGTCATCGAGCTGCGGAAGTAGTACAGATCATGACGACCGGAGGGTGGGCACCGTGCGGATGTACCCGGAGCCGACAGGCGAGGTGCGTATGAGTCTGTCACTGCGCTTCGCCGCCGGATCACACGACGGCATGATCCGCGAGCACAACGAGGACTCCGGCTACGCCGGCCCACGCCTGCTCGCGGTCGCCGACGGCATGGGCGGCCAGGCCGCCGGTGAGGTCGCCAGCTCCGAGGTGATCTCCACCATCGTCGAGCTCGACGAGGACATCCCCGGCTCGGACATCCTGACCTCCCTCGGCGTCGCGGTTCAGCGCGCGAACGACCAACTGCGCGTCATGGTCGAGGAGGACCCGCAGTTGGAGGGCATGGGCACCACGCTCACGGCCCTGCTGTGGACCGGGCAGCGGCTCGGCCTCGTGCACGTCGGCGACTCCCGCGCGTACCTCCTCCGGGACGGGCAGCTCACTCAGATCACGCAGGACCACACCTGGGTCCAGAAGCTGGTCGACGAGGGGCGGATCACCGAGGAGGAGGCCACCACCCACCCGCAGCGCTCCCTGCTGATGCGCGCGCTGGGCAGCGGCGACCACGTCGAACCCGACCTGTCCATCAGGGAGGTGCGCGCCGGCGACCGCTACCTCATCTGCTCCGACGGCCTGCCCACCGTGGTCAGCCCGCAGACGATCGAGGAAGCCCTCGGCAGCTACCAGGGCCCGCAGGAGACCGTCCAGGACCTGATCCAGCTCGCCCTGCGCGGCGGCGGCCCGGACAACATCACCTGCATCGTCGCGGACGTCGTCGACGTCGACGAGAACGACTCCCTCGGACGGCAGCTCAACGACACCCCGGTCGTCGTCGGCGCCGTGGCC
>NZ_JACBXA010000015.1 GCF_013870515.1 Streptomyces albidus (ex Kaewkla and Franco 2022)
GGCGTGGGCGGAGCTGCTGTGCCAGTGCGCGGAGCCTGGACTCGGTCGCCGGTGCCGTTCCCGTCCGGCACGGGGAACCGGGGCAACGCCTCGGCGACCGGCCGGTCGTGGCGGTGCTGGCCCCGAGCGCGGCCGGAGTCCTGGCGCAGGAGCCGGAGCCCTCGCCGTCGAAGCCCGATCCGGTCGACGGGCAACAGGCGGCGGGTTGGGGGGCGTTGAGCTGGCGCGAGCAGCAGATGGCGCGACTGGCGGCAGCGGGGATGACGAACCGTCAGATCGCTTCTCAGGTGCACCGCTCTGTCCACACGGTCAACTTCCATCTCCGCAGCGTCTTCCGGAAGTTGAGGATCACCTCGCGCGTGGAGATCTGCAGGCACCTGCCGATGGTCGGCGGCCCCATGCTGCGCGCAGGGTTGCCTCTGCTGCCGAGGAGCACCGCGGTTGTCGCGGGGAGTTCACCTTCCACGGACCGGCCGGCAGCCGAGCAGGTGGTGGTGCACCTCGGACGACGGCCGGAGACGCCAGGGGACACGTGAACGGCGCCGACTGCACCGGGCCGACCGCGTCGGTCCTGGAGATCGATCGCCCTACCGACCTCGGCACTTACGTCGAGCCGAACGTCTGGATGCGGCACCTGTGAGCTCGCCGTTCGAAGCGTAGGGACGCTTCGCCGCGGCCATGCGCCCAAGTCCGGGAGCTGCCGCAGCACTTCCTCGACCCCCTGATACCGCGGTCGTCCGGCAGCCCGTTGAGGCTCCAGCCCAATGCCGTTGCACGGACAGTGAGTTGCAACCCGATCCGGATCGACGGGAGCCGGTGGTATCTCTTGAACTCATGACGAAGCCCCGCAGGGACACCGGCAGTGACGACCCTCAGGTAGCCGAAGCAATTGCTGCGGAGTACGAGACGTTGTCGCCCGGATGCCGAGCCGACTCCGACCGGTTGCGCAGGTTCCTCGCTCCGGACTTCCACGAGTTCGGGGCTTCCGGGGTCGAGATCGAGTTCGAGGGAACCGCCGAGCGCGTCGCGGCAGAAACCGATCCGGCCGGCGAACCGATCACAGTGGAGCGCATGCGCGGGTTCCGGTTGGCAGACGGACTGGTGATGGTGAAGTACACGGCGAAGACCAAGAACCGGTGGTCGCACCGGACCTCACTGTGGCGGCGAGTGGCACCGGGGGAGTGGCAGATGTTCCACAACCAGGGCACGCCGACAAAGAGTCCGAACCCGTAGCTCGGCGCACACCACGGGCCGCACGTTCTCGATCTCGTCGTCGATGACCACGAGGAGATCGGCGGCGTCACCTTCGCCCGGCCCGGCCCGGCATCGCTTGTGCCTGCCGCTCGGCGACGAGTCGGCGAGCGGCAGGCGTTCTGCGGAGGTCGGTCAGACGAGCACGTTCTTGTGGAAGACGTTGGCGTACCGGTTGATGTTGCCGACGCTGGTGCGGGACGCGAATCCGAAGCACAGGCGGACCTCACCGCCCGACGTCCGGGTGATCGCCATGCCCTCCGGCTCGCGGAAGATCAGTGACTTCCCCGCCTTGGTGAGGGAACGTTGGACCACCTTGCCGGTGTTCAGGTCGGTGGCCGTCACGAACGAGTTGATGTCGGCGGCGTCGGCGTGGCCGTCGCCGTCCAGCGTGTACAGGTAACTGCCGAACACGGCGTAGCCCTGGAACGTCACCGATCCGTCGCCGAGCTTCGGCTGGGTGATCTTCGCGAGTTCGTCGGTGAACGTGCCGTTCTCGATGTCCATGCTGGAGAAGTCGTACAGCCGGTAGGTCATGCCGCCCGACTCCTTACGGCGGACCAGGATGCGGCTGTTGACCGGGTCGGTGGCGCAGGTGATCGTGTCGCTGCCGGTGAAGAACTTCTTCACCCCGGACGGAGCCTCGCCGTCGACGAACTTGAACCGGGCCAGCGCCGTGCCCCGGCCGCTGTCGTCGCCCGCGTCCGAGTCGCACTCGACCCACACGAAGGAGTCCGAACCTTTCGGCTCCACCCCGATCGAGACACCGTGCCCGGCGTTGTCGAGGTGCATGGTGCCGGTGATCTTGCCGGATTCGTCGAGACGGTTGACGCACAGGTCGTCGCCCGAACTGCCGTCGCGGACCTGGGCGATGAACATGCGCCGGTTCGCGGTGTCGAACGCCATGCCCTGCATCGCGTGGTGTCTCTCGTCGAGCATCACCTTGCGGAAGACGTCGTAGGAGGGCTTGGACAGATCGAATCGCTTCGACGCCGGCACGGCGGCCGAAGCCTTGCCGACCGTCAGCGCCCCGGCGGCGCCGGTTGCCAGGAGGGCCGCGCCTCCTGCCCTTAACATGCCTCGTCGTGAAAACTTCTGTCCCGACATCGGTTCCCCCGTCGTCGTGTTGGTGGTCGGCCGACCCCGATCATGGCGTACGGCAGCCGGTCGTGCAGCCAGGTGTCCGAACTCGGTGAGCTGTCGTGCGGCAGGACCGACTGCTTGATCGTGGGGTTGACACGTGCTCCCCGTATCCACGGGGAGTCCGGCGGAACTCGAGGACGTCGACTTGGGCTGCTCCAGTGCGCACCGGGCCCCATATCGGCGTTAACGCCGTTGAAACGCCCCCGGCATAGCCTGCCTCAACCCCTGGGGCCACGTGCTGGTCGTGGGGAAGAGGCGAGGAGCGCAGGGGAGACGATGCAGCTGACACCGCACGAGCAGGAACGCCTGCTCATCCATGTGGCCGCCGACGTCGCCGCACGGCGCAAGGAGCGCGGTGTACTGCTCAACCATCCCGAGGCCGTGGCACTGATCACCTCCCACGTCCTGGAGGGGGCACGGGACGGACTGTCCGTCAGGGAGCTGATGGATTCGGGCCGCGAAGTCCTCACCCGCGAAGACGTCATGGACGGGGTGCCCGAGATGCTCGGCAACGTGCAGGTGGAGGCCACCTTCCCCGACGGTACGAAGCTCGTCACCGTCCATCGGCCCATCCCCTGAACCGGACCTGGCACGAGCGGAAGGAGCGTGGCGACGTGATACCAGGAGAGATCCTCCACGGCGAAGACCCGGTGATCCTCAACGAGGGGGCCGACATCACTCGGCTCACCGTGCTCAACGTCGCCGACCGGCCCGTACAAGTCGGTTCCCACTACCACTTCGCCGAGGCCAACCCGGGATTGGAGTTCGACAGGGTCGCTGCCCGTGGCAAGCGCCTGGCCGTCGCCGCAGGAACAGCCGTCCGATTCGAGCCCGCCGTCCCTGTCGAAGTCCGACTCGTGCCGCTCGGTGGCCGGCGCGTGATCGCCGGACTGCGCGGAGAGACGAGTGGAGCGCTCGAAGACGGCGAGACCGTATCCCTGGCCGGAGATGCCGATGACCGATGAGGGCAGCGCGCTTCCCCGGGCGCTCTACGCGGACCTGTTCGGCCCGACCACCGGCGACCGGGTACGGCTCGCCGACACCGATCTCCTCATCGAGGTCGAAGAAGACCGCTGCGGAGGCCCAGGACGAGCGGGAGACGAGGCGGTCTTCGGAGGCGGCAAGGTCATCCGCGAGTCCATGGGACAAGCGCGCACGACACGCGCCGAAGGTGCGCCCGACACCGTCATCACCGGTGCCCTCGTTCTCGACCACTGGGGCGTGATCAAGGCGGACGTCGGCATCCGAGACGGCCGGATCACCGCGCTGGCCAAGGCCGGGAACCCCGACACCATGGACGGCGTGCACCCCGAGCTCGTCATCGGACCCGAAACAGAGATCATCGCCGGAAACGGCAAGATCCTCACCGCCGGCGGCGTCGACACCCACGTGCACTTCGTCTGCCCGCAACTCATCGACGAGGCCCTGGCTTCCGGAGTCACAACCCTTCTCGGAGGCGGCACAGGACCGGCGGAGGGCACCAAGGCAACCACGATCACACCCGGTCCGTGGCACCTGGCTCGAACCTTCGCCGCCATGGACGACATGCCGGTCAACATCGGGCTGCTGGGCAAGGGGAACACCGTCTCACCGGAGGCGCTGCACAGCCAGCTGCGCGGCGGCGCCGCGGGATTCAAGATCCACGAGGACTGGGGAGCGACCCCCGCCGCCGTCGACGCGTGCCTCACGGTCTGCGACGAGACCGGCGCCCAACTCGCCGTTCACACAGACACGCTCAACGAAGCAGGCTTCGTCCAGGACACCCTGGCCGCCATCGCAGGCCGAGGCATCCACGCGTATCACACCGAGGGCGCGGGAGGAGGCCACGCACCCGACATCATCACCGTCGTCGGCCACCCCAACGTGCTGCCCTCCTCGACCAACCCCACCCGGCCCCACACCGTCAACACCATCGACGAACACCTCGACATGCTGATGGTCTGCCACCACCTCAACCCGGCCGTCCCGGAGGACCTCGCCTTCGCCGAGTCCCGCATCAGGCCCTCCACCATCGCCGCCGAGGACGTCCTGCACGACATGGGCGCCATCTCGATCATCTCCTCCGACTCCCAAGCCATGGGCCGCATCGGCGAGGTGATCCTGCGAACCTGGCAGACCGCACACGTGATGAAGAAGCGACGCGGTTCCCTGCCGCGCGACGGCCGCTCCGACAACGCCCGCGCCCGCCGCTACGTCGCCAAGTACACGATCAACCCTGCCGTCGCACAGGGCCTCGACGCACACCTCGGATCCGTCGAGCCGGGCAAGCTGGCGGACTTGGTGCTGTGGGAGCCGGCCTTCTTCGCGGTGAAGCCCCAACTCGTGCTGAAAGGCGGGCAGATCGCCTACGCGCAGATGGGCGACGCAAACGCCTCCATTCCCACACCCCAACCCGTACTGCCCCGCCCCATGTTCGGAGCCACGGGCCGAGCTCCGGCCGCCAACTCACTCAACTTCGCCAACCCCGCGGCGCT
Organism: Streptomyces albidus (ex Kaewkla and Franco 2022); assembly: GCF_013870515.1. Taxonomy (GTDB): domain Bacteria; phylum Actinomycetota; class Actinomycetes; order Streptomycetales; family Streptomycetaceae; genus Streptomyces; species Streptomyces albidus. The sequence goes on from NZ_JACBXA010000015.1 coordinate 4,869, forward strand.
GGAGGACGGGCTGCCCGAACGGCTCGGCCTCGGCAAGCAGTTCGTCGCCACACGCGACACCCGCGCCGTCACCAAGGCGGACATGCGCGAAAACGATCGACTCCCCGACGTCGCCGTCGACCCCGACACCTTCACCGTCACCATCGACGGTGTGCCCGTCGACCCCGCTCCCGCCGAAGAACTCCCCATGTCCCAGCGCTACTTCCTCTTCTGACGCGGCACACGGAAGGACGCGCCGATGATCTCCAACGCAACCAACACGCCGGTCAGGGCCGCGAGATGACCACGGCAGCCCTTCTCGTCCTCGCCGACGGACGATTCCCCGCCGGAACACACGCACACTCCGGAGGAGCAGAAGCCGCGGTGCGCGCCGGCCGCATCGTCGACTCCGCCACGCTCGCCGACTTCTGCCGAGGCCGCCTGCACACCTCGGGCCTGGTCGCCTCCGGCCTCGCCGCCGCAGCCGCCGGCGGCCACAACCCCCGCGACCTCGATGAGGCAGCCGACGCCCGAACTCCCTCACCGGCCCTGCGCCGTACGTCTCGAAAGCTCGGCCGGCAGCTGATGCGGGCCGGTCGCGCGGTCTGGCCCTCGGCAGCGCTCGACGACCTCGCACAGGCCTGCCCCGGCGGTGCACACGAGCCCGTGGTACTCGGCCTCCTCGCTCTCTCCGCCGGGCTTTCCCCGCTCGATGCCGCCCACGCCGCGGCCTACGAGTCGGTCTCGGTCCCGACTACCGCTGCAGTGAGGCTTCTTGGCCTCGACCCCTTCGAAGCCTCAGCGGTACTCGCCCGACTTGCCCCATCCATCAACAAGATCGCCGAAGGGGGAACACAAGCCGCGCGCAGCGGCATCGACGCCCTCCCGGCCGCCGCCGCACCGCTGCTGGAGATCACGGCGGAGGACCACGCCACCTGGCCCGTGCGCCTCTTCGCTTCGTAGATCCGCCGCGGCGAACGTCTCGTCGCCGCTGGCGCCCGGAGCGCCACTCATCCATCAGCAACACGATGCCCCTGCAAGGAGTCGCCGCAATGCACCTGGACCCTCCCGCCCCGTTCCCGCATCGACACACCCACAGCGCCCAGCCGGCCGGCGCAGAGCCCGCCCTCCGCAACGGGGGACTCCGGGCCCTGCGCGTCGGTCTCGGCGGGCCCGTCGGCTCGGGGAAGACCGCCACCGTGGCGGCGCTGTGCCGGGCACTGCGCGAGGAGTTCTCCCTCGCCGTGGTGACCAACGACATCTACACAAGAGAAGACGCCGCGTTCCTGCTGCGCGCCGCAGTGCTGCCGCCAGAGAGGATCGCTGCCGTCGAGACCGGTGCCTGTCCGCACACGGCGATCCGCGACGACATCTCGGCCAACCTGGAAGCCGTCGAGGACCTGGAGCACGCCGCGGCCTCCAGCGGAGGGCTCGACCTGATCCTGGTCGAGTCCGGAGGCGACAACCTCACCGCCACCTTCTCCAAGGGCCTCGTCGACGCCCAGATCTTCGTCATCGACGTGGCGGCTGGTGACGACATACCCCGTAAGGGCGGCCCCGGCATCACCACCGCGGACCTCCTCGTGGTCAACAAGACCGACCTCGCTCCGCACGTCGGCTCCGACCTGGCAGCCATGGCCCGCGACGCCGAGGCACAGCGCGGCAGCCGCCCCGTCGCCTTCACCTCGATCAAAGCTGAGGACGGCGTGTCACCGATCGCCGACTGGACGCGTGCCCGGCTCGCGGCCTGGAAGCAGGAGACCGTAGCCCTGTGAGCCGGGTTGCAGCCGGAGACGGGCCAGCGACGACGGCCGGGGGAGTCGGCACAAAAACCAGTTCACCGCTGCCTCGTGCCTTCGCAGTACGAGCCGATGCCCGCGTCACGGCCGTCGCGGACGGCCGCGGCGGGACCGCCGTCCCGCTGGTCAGCGGCACGGGACCACTCACCCCCCGCCTCACGCGAGCAGCGCAGGACGGGGCGTCAGGCGAAGCGAGAGTCACCCTCGTCGGCGCAATGAGCGCCCCGCTCGGCGGCGACCAACTGACCCTGGACGTGCGGGTGGAGGCCGGAGCGAGGCTGCGGATGGACACCGTCGCGGCCACTCTCGCACTGCCAGGACGCCACGGTGACGCCGCTTCATACGACATACGGCTGACCGTCGGAGAGCACGCACAACTGCGGTGGCTGCCCGGGCCCCTCATCTCGGCCTTGCGCAGCCACCTGCACCAGACCATCCACGTCGATCTCGCGCCAACCGCTCACCTGGAACTGCGGGACGTCTCCGTGCTCGGGCGCACCGGCGAGGAACCAGGCCGCCTCACCACCGGACTCACCGTCCACCGCTGCGGCCGCCCACTCCTCGACCAGCAACTCGACACCGGCCCTGGCGCGCCCGGCTGGGACGGCGGCGCCGTACTGGGCGGGCACAGGGCCGTGGGTCAACTGCTGGTCGTCGACCCGGATATGTCCCATGAGCCCGCGCCGCAGTGCCTGCTCGGCCCCGATGCGGTCGTCACGCCGCTGGAGGGACCGGGGGTGCTCGTCACCGCGCTCGGTGCGGACGCCCTGGCCGTGACACCGCTGCTGAGATGGCCGCCGAGGCCTGCAGATTGACCGGGAGACAGGGTCAGCGGTCCTTGGTCGTCGGCCCGGGCGGAGCGGACCATGTGAGCCGCGGGGTCACGGTCCGCACCCGTTGCGAAGGGCCAAGTGAGTCGCCACCTGCTCCCCGCAGTGCGGGTACTCCGGATCTCCGTCCGGCCAACGCCAGTTGTTCTCCGCCCCCGTCGCCCTCGCCAGCCGCTCCGCCAGGACTTGCCCTGCCAACCGGTGCGCTTCCCACTGCTCGTCGGTCGCCGGCAGACGCGCCCCCACTCGCTGTGACGGCCGTGCCGGTCCGACCATGCCCTGCAGATCGGTGCCCAACTGCGGGGAGATACAGAGGTATTCGGAGTTCAACGAGCCAGGCAGCTCCCGCGCGGGCTCTGCCCGCCCGCTGAGGCACAGTGAAGCGTCCCCAGACCGGGAAGGCGCCGTAGTCGTGGAACACGTCCAGCCGGTACAGACCCTCCGGGCGACCCAGGGGGCACCGGTAGGGATGACGCCGGAATTCGTCCACGACCACCTCCATGACCGCGCTGCTCGACTCAGGCACGACGGGGCACCGCCAGCAGGTCCAGGACCTGGATGACCGACAGCCTGATGCCGCCCCGTCGCCGAGGCGGCATCACCGGACAGCTCGGCGAACCATGCGGCTACAGCACTAGAACAGGTGGGCCTGTTCCACGTGCTTCACCTCGATGTGCTTCTTGCCGAAGGCCCTGTTGAGGATGGGCTCCGCTTTCGCGGGGTCGTCGACGCCCACGGACACGAATCCCGAATCGTCCACGACGACTCTGCGCATGGTGAAGCTGCCGTCCCAGCGGTGCATGTCCGCGCTGATCCGGGCAGCCAGGGCGTCCAGGTCCCCTCTGCTGACATCGGAGTCGCGCGAGGGTTCCCCGACGGCCGACACGGTCTCACCGCCGAGGTCACCGACCTGGATTGCACCGAGGACCAAGACGGCCGTCATGACGCCGCCGCCGGCGAACTTGACACTCCTGCGCTTCTGCATGAGCCCCCTTCCGGGCCGATCAGCGGTCGGACGTGGAGGTTCGCGGACGGGTTCCGTGCGACGCGCGGATCCGTTGGCCGCACGCGCCGGAGGATCACCCGGCGTCGCTGCGGCGGTAGACAGTCGCCTCCCAGGGTGCGAGTTCGCTCAGGCGCTCCGAGCGCGGGCCGACGTTGCTCATGAGCACTTCGGCGTCGGACCACTCGGCCGCGTCAGGCAGTTCGACGGAGACCGGGCTGCCGGTGAAGTTGGCGAGGACGAGCAGCGCGGTGTCACCCAGCCGCCGCGTGAACGCGTACACGCGGTCGTCGTCCGGGAGCAGCATGGTGAAGTCGCCGTGGGCGACGACGGGTTCGTCGTGGCGTAGGGCGATGAGCCGCTGGTAGTGCTGGAAGACCGAGGCAGGGTCGTCGAGTTGAGCCGCCGCGTTGATCTCGGTGTGGTTCGGGTTGACCGCGATCCACGGGGTTCCGGCCGTGAAGCCCGCGTTCGCAGACGTGTCCCACTGCATGGGCGTACGGGAGTTGTCGCGGCTCATCGGCCGCATGGCGGCGACCACTTCGGCCGAGCCCGCGCCGGCGGCGACCGCCTCGGCGTGGTGGTTCAGGGACTCGATGTCGCGGAAGTCGTCGATGGTGTCGAGCGGCGCGTTGGTCATGCCGAGTTCTTCACCCTGGTAGATGTACGGCGTGCCGCGGTGCAGGTGGAGCACCGTGGCCAGCATGGTCGCCGAGCGGACCCTGTGCTCGCGGTCGTCGCCGAACCGGGACACGATGCGCGGCTGGTCGTGGTTGTTCCAGTAGAGGCTGTTCCAGCCCGTCTCGGCCAGGCCGTCCTGCCACCGCCCGAGCGACGCCTTGAGGTCGCGGAGCTTCAGTTCACGGCTGTCCCACTTGCTCGTCCCGTGGTCGAGGCCGACGTGCTCGAACTGGAACACCATGTCGAGTTCGCGGCGCTCCGGGTCCGTGAACAGCCGGGCCTCCTCGACGGTGACACCCGGCATCTCACCCACGGTCAGGATCGGCCGGTCCCGGCCGGCGAAGACCTCGCGGTGCATTTCCTGCAGGTAGTCGTGGATGCGGGGCCCGCACAGGAACGAAGGTCCGCCGTCGCCGTAGGTGTCGCCGTCGCTGACGACGCCGTCCGGCAGCGCGGGGTCCTTCGAGATCATGTTGATGACGTCCATCCGGAAGCCGTCGACTCCGCGGTCGAGCCACCACCGCATCATCTCGTATATGGCAGCTCGGACTTCGGGGTTCTCCCAGTTGAGGTCAGGCTGACTGCGCGAGAAGAGATGCAGGTAGTACTCACCGGTGGTCTCGTCGAAACGCCAGGCCGGCCCTGAGAAGACCGCCCGCCAGTTGTTCGGCTCCGCCCCGGGCGTGCCCGGGTCCGTGCCCTCTCGTGCCGGCCGCCACCAATACCAGTCGCGCTTGGGGTTGTTGAGCGAGGACCGGGATTCGGTGAACCACGGGTGCTGGTCCGAGGTGTGGTTCACCACGAGGTCCATCACCAGCTTCATGCCACGCTCGTGCACCCCGGCCAGCAGCTCGTCGAAGTCGGCGAGGGTGCCGAACGCCGGGTCGATGTCGCAGTAGTCGCTGATGTCGTAACCGTTGTCGTCCTGCGGCGACCTGTAGACGGGGGACAGCCACAGCACGTCGACGCCCAGCTGGGCGAGGTGGTCGAGACGTCCGGTGATGCCGCGGAGGTCGCCGATTCCGTCACCGTTGCTGTCCGCGAAGCTGCGCGGGTAGATCTGGTAGACGACCGCGGTCTTCCACCAGGTCCGGTCGGTGTCGTGCGCGTCGGTTTCGGTGGTGAGGATCGAGGTCAAGGTGCTCTCTCAGTCGTGCGTCGATGCGGCCGGCAGCGGATGGAGACGACGATCCGGTGTGTCCGTACCGTCGGATCGCTCGTGGCGGTCGCCGGTCGGTCGTCGTCTCCTCGCTGCCCCGTGTCTGGTCGTGACCGGGTTCCCCGGTCGTGTGGTCAGTCCTTCACGGCCCCTGAGGCGATGCCGGCGATGAACTGCCGCTGCCCGACGACGTAGACCACGAGTACGGGCACGATCGCGATCATGGACGCCGCGAAGACCAGCCCCCACTGGGTGGAGTGCTGCCCCTGGAACGCGGCGATCGCGATGGGCAGCGTGCGCTTGTCCGGGTTGTCGATGACGGTCAGGGCCCACACGAACTCGTCCCACGCACCGAGGAAGGTGAAGATCGCAGCCGTGGCCAGCGCCGGGCGCACCAACGGCAGGTAGAGGCTGACGAACTTGCGCACCGGTCCGGCGCCGTCGATCGTCATCGCGTCGTCCAGCGCCTGCGGCACCCGTTCGAAGAACGCGCGGAGCAGGAAGGTGGTGAAGGCGACGGCGCCGCCGGAGTAGAACAGCACCAGCCCGTTCAACGAGTCCAGCAGCCCGAGGTCCGACGCCAGGATGAACTGCGGGACGATCATGATGATGGCCGGGATCATCAGGCCGCCGAGCAGAGCGGCGAACGCGGCCCGCTTGCCTGGGAAGTCGAACCGGGCGAACGCGTAGGCCATCGTCGATGCCAGCACCAGCACGACGAACGTGGTGGACACGGCGACGTACAGCGAATTCAGAAAGTAGCGCCCGAAGTTGTTGCTGCTCAGCGCCGTCGTGTAGTTCGAACTCGTCGGGTCTTCGGGAATCAGCCGCGGCGGGATCTCGAACAGGAACGCGTTCGACTTGAACGACGTACCGGCCATGTAGAGGAACGGCAGGATCAGCACGAGGCTGCCGAGCGCGAGCAGCGTGACGCGCATCGCGGTGGAGACCCGCTCGCGGGTGTACGCGCCGGCTTGTGGAGTGGATGTCATCGGCGCGCTCCGATGGCGTCGTCGCGGAAGAGATGGAACTGGACGAATGAGATGACCGCGATCACGATGGCGAGCAGGAACGACAGCGCCGAGGCGTATCCGAAGTCGAGAAAGTCGAAGGCCTGCTTGTACATGTAGGTGAGCGGCACTTCGGTGCTGCCGGCCGGCCCGCCTTCAGTCATCAGCAAGATCGAGATGAAGACGTTGAAGCCGCCGATGATCAGCATCACGATCACGAAGAGAAGCGTTCTGCGGATGGCCGGCAGCGACACGTTGACGAACCGCTGCCAGGCGTTGGCACCGTCGATGGCCGCGGCGTCCTTGAGCTCGGAGCTGACCCCGGTGAGGGCGGCGAGGAAGATGACCATCGACCACCCGACGCCCTTCCAGATGCCGAGGGCGCACACCGCGAGCAGTCCCGTCCATCTCTGTTGCAGCCAGGGGACGTTGTGGTCGACCAGGTGCAGCATGTCGTGCAGCACCCAGTTGATCGCTCCGCCGTCGGTGGTGAACAGGTACTTGAAGAGCAGGGCCACCACCACCCAGCTCGTGACGACCGGGAGATAGAACAGCACCCGGAACAGACCCCGTGCGGGCAGTCGCGCGTCCAGCAGCACGGCCAGGAACATCCCGATCGCGATCTGGCCCGGCACGGTGACCACCAGATACACGCCGACGTTGGCCATGCTCAGCCAGAACTGGCCGTCCTGGAGGCCCCGCAGGTAGTTGTCGAAGCCGATGAACCGGCTCTCCTGCGTGGGCACGACGGCCCAGTCGTAGAAGCTGATCTGGAGCGACCGGCTGAGCGGATAGGCGACGACCAGGCAGAAGAGCGCGACTCCGGGGAGGAGGAACGCGTACGGGGTGAGGTCGGTGCGCCGGCGTGACTTCCCACGCGGCGGTGTGCCGCGCGGGGCGCCGCCGAGCAGCCCGACGGTCTTGCGTGGTGTGTCCACGATCGGTCCTGCCACCGGTCAGCCCCGGGCCAGGAGCGGATCGATCTGCGCGACCGCTTCGTCGAGCGCCTTCTTGACGGGCACCTCGCCGCGGATCGCCAACTGGACCTGCTTGCTGAGGATCTCGTCGACCTTGGTCCAGGCCGGCGTCGTCGGCCGCGGCCGCGCGGTCTCCAACTGCTTCATGTACGGCTCGTAGGACGGCTCGAGCTTGCTCATCTCCTCGCTCAGCGACTTGAGCACCGAGATCTGCCCGGTCTCGGCCATCAGCTTCTGCGCCTTCGGCGTGAGCAGGAACCGGGAGAACTCCGCGGCGAGCGCCTTCTCCTTCGACGCCGTGGTGACCACGACGCTCTCGCCGCCGACCACGCTGACGCTGTCGGCGTCGCCCTTGGGGAAGGGTGCGCCCTTCATCTTGAACTTCGGGTACTGCTTCTGCACGGGCGGGTAGATCCACGGTCCTTCAACGGTGGTCGCGTACTTGCCCTTTGCCAGCCCGTCGGCGGCGGGAGTGGCGCCGGCGCCACCGAGGACGAGCTTCGGGAGCCCCTTGGCCTTGTACAGGTCGACCAGGAGCTGCACGGCCTCGACAGACTTCTCGCCGTTGAGGTAGCCGTCGCTCTTCGTGATCTCCTTGTTCGTCATCTCGCCGCCGTTGGACCAGATGTACGGGAGCAGGTTCCAGCCGCTGGTGTCGGCCTCCGCAAGGACGAAGTCCTTGCGCGCTGCGAGCTTCGGGGCCGCGGCCCGGAGGTCGTCGAACGTCTTGGGCGGGCCGTCGACGCCCGCGGCCTTGAGCGTCGAGTCGTTGTAGAGCAGCACCTTCGTGTTGGTGTCCAGCGGCAGGCCGTAGTGCTTGCCCTTGTACAGGTTGGTCGCCAGGGGTCCTTCGAAGGTCTGCCCGCTCAGCTTCTTGAAGTCCGGAAGCGCCTCGCTGAGCGGGACCAGCACGCCGAGCTCGGCCAGCTCCGGCACCCAGATGAGGTCCGACCGCACCACGTCCGGCAGGGACTGTCCGGCCGCGGCGGTGACCAGCTTCTGATGCAGCTTGTCGTACTGAACGGTGACCGGCTTCACCTTCGCGCCGGGGTGTTCCTTCTCGAAGGCCGGGATGACCTTCTTCTCCAGCTGCTTGACCTCGTTCCCGCCCGCGCCGTACGCGTGCCAGAAGGTGATCTCGCCGGACACCTTCTTCCCCGGGGGCAACTTCTCCACGGGGTCCTTCGACTGTCCGCCGGCCCCACCGCCGGTGCCGCACGCGGCCGCGCCGAGTATCAGGGCGGTCGCCACCGTCAGTGCACGCGTTCGTTTCATGCGCCGTTCTCCTCGAGCATCGAGACCCGTGGCCGGAAGAGCCCGAGGTGGGCGGGCTGGCCTTGATAGATTGATGAGGGTCATTTATTAATGAGCTTCTGGAGCATGCTTCCGTATGCTCACGGAGTCAAGAGGGGGACGGGTGAACATTCGTGAGCCGGCGGCGACCTCACCGCTGCTCCGCCGACTCAACGCCGGTGCCGTTCTGGACGCGTTGCGCGCCTCAGGTCCCGCCACCGGCTCCGAGCTCATGGCCACCACAGGGCTGTCGCGGCCGACGGTCCACACGGTCTGCGATCACTTGATCAGCAGGGGCTGGATCCACGAGATCGAGCAGCGCCGGCCCGAGCGCGGCTCGGGTCCGGGCAGGCGCGCGCGGCAGTACGAGTTCAACGCGACGGCCGGATTCGTGCTCGGCATCGACCTCGGCCAGAACAAGGTCACCACCGTCGTCGCCGACCTGCGCGGTGACTCCCTGGCGCAGCACACCCGCCGCTTCCGTGGCACGAACATCGGAGCCCGTGCCAGGCTCAACCAGACGCACCGCGCGATCGAAGCCACCCTCGACGAGGCCGGATTGGACAAGTCCGCCGTACTGGCCATCGCCCTGGCCGTGCCGGGTCCCGTGGACGACAGGGGCCACATCGTCGCGGAGGAGGACTACCTGCCCGGACTCGCCAAGATCGACCTCCGGGAGGTCGTGGGCGACGGCTTCGACGCGCCCGTCCTCGTCGAGAACGACGCCAACCTCGCCGTCCTCGCCGAGCGTTGGCGCGGCTGCGCGCAGGACATCGACAACGTCGTCGAGCTACTGGCAGGCGAGCGGCTCGGATCCGGGCTGTATCTCGGCGGCCGACTCATCCAGGGCGGTCACGGAGCCGCCGGAGAGCTGAAGTTCCTCAGCATGGTCGAGGGTGTCGGAAACACCGACGGCATCGCTCTGCTCGCACGCACCCTCGGCGCCGAAGCAGTCGCCAAGGCCGTCGTCGAAGGGCCTGCGAAGCCGTCGGCGAAGGCACCGGCACGCCGCGCGGCCCTCGTGGAGGCCGTCGACGGCGACCCCGACCGGATGACCGCCGAGCTCCTGTTCGTAGCTGCGAGCGACGGCGACCCCTTGGCGCTCGCCGTCGTGGACGAGGTGACGGGGCGGATCAGCCGCGTCATCGCGCTGCTCCACACCTTGCTGAACCCTGAACTCGTCGTCATCGGCGGTGCGGTCGCCCTCGCCGGCGACGTGCTCCTCCAACCGCTCCGGCGCGCTGTCGGTGAACTCGTCACGGACCCACCGAAGATCATGAACTCGGCCCTCGGCGACCACGTCGTCGTCACGGGCGCAGTGTGCCGGGCACTCGACCACGCAGCGCTGGAGCTCTTCCAGGACGTCCACGGTGCCCGCAACGGTGGTTGACGCAGAAGGCGAGCCGGACCCGGTGCCCGCGACGCACACGTCGCCCGGCCGGCACCCCACCGCACCGGCCGCCACTGACCCCGACCGCTGGGCGCGCCGGGGGAGCAGGGGCTACCGGTGAAGCGGGGTCGAGGGCGGGAGTGAAGGTCATCCGCGCACAGGGCGGCGGCGTCGAGACCGGGCGGTACGTTGCAGTCATGCACGCGACCCAGGTCTCTCACCATGTGAACGCACCGCGTTCGGCGGTCTACAGGGCACTTCTCGACGCGAACGCGATCTCGAAGTGGCGGGTGCCCGCCGGCATGACCAGCTTCGTGCACGAATTCGATGCCCGCGAAGGGGGAGCGTTCCGTGTCTCGCTGACGTACGCCGACCCTGCCGGCGAAGGCAAGTCGGCCGCACACACCGACACCTACCACGGTCACTTCGCCGAACTCGTCCCCGACGAACTGGTCGTCGAAGTCCTCGAGTTCGAGACCGCGGATCCCGCTCTGCGCGGAACGATGACGATGACCACCGCACTCACCGACGCGGACGGCGGCACGGACGTCCTCGTTCATCACGCTGGAATCCCCGACAGCGTCCCCGCCGCCGACAACGAGTTGGGCACGCGCATGGCGTTGGAGAACCTCGCCCGCCTCGTCGAGGCAGACGTATCCGCCGGTGGTGAGCACTGAGCCGCCGGTGTCCGCTTCGCACACGGCCGGCCCGTGATCGAGAGTCGGCTCCTGCGGTGAAAGTGCCCTTCACCGCCCTTCATCGCCCGTGAGGCTGTCGAGCCAGGACTGCCAGGCGGCGGTGCGGGACTCGCGGTCCACCGTGACGCCGTAGAAGTACTGGACCGTGCTCACCATGTGGTGCAGGTCGTCGGCCATGAAGCGGTAGAAACCGTGCTCGGTGCGGATGCCGAGCAGCATCGTGTCGCGCTGGTCCACCACACCCTCGATGGGTTCGAGGCCCTCCGGGGTGAGGCGAACCCGCTCGCCCAGCGCCGGAGCCGCGCCGAGCCGAGCGATCAGGTCGGCCCACAACGTCTCGCCGGGCAGAGTGGTGAACCCGGTGGCGACCACGTTGGCCACCGGCAGCCCCGGGAAGTACCGGAAGTACTCGGCCAGGTTGTGGAAGAACATGCCCCAGCCCTTGCCGAAGCCGTCGTACTCGGCCTCCCAGTCGTCGCCGAAGAATCCGCGCTGGACAAGGCGGAGAACAGTGGTGCCGCCTTCCCTGCCCTCGACCAGGAACTCGAACGTCATCGAGGGTTCGCCGTCCGGGCCGGGCGCTCCGTAGACGACCCGCCTGCCCGGCTCCCACTCCAGCACCTGGCCGGCCTGGGTGTTGCCGCCGCCGAAGTCCCCCTCCAGCTCCCCGTCCGTGTGCTCGTGCGGCACGAACCAGACCGACATGCCCTCCGGGGTCGAGATCGCCTGCCAGACCTGTTCCGGGGAGGCGGCGAGCTCGATCTCCTTCTCCAAGCGGCGTTCGTCCACGCTGATCAGTCCTGCTGGGCGAGGACGATGAAGTTGCCGCAGGTGTCGTCGAACACCGCCTGCGCGCCGAAATCGGTCTTCGTCGGCTCCTGGGTGAACCTGACCCCGAGACCCTTCATCCGCTCGTAGTCCTTCTGCAGGTCCGTGCTGCCGAGCATCGTGTACGGCATGCCCGCGTCGTAGAGCGCCTTCTTGAACACCTGCGCGGCAGGCTTGCCGTCGATCTGGATCCCGGGGTTGCCGTCCGGTTCGAGCAGCAACTCGACGCCGTCCGGCGCGTCGGGCGAGACGACGGTCAGCCACTTGGCGTCGCCGACCGGGATATCGGTCTTCTTCACGAAGCCCAGCGCGTCGGTGTAGAACGCCAGGGCCTTGTCCTGGTCGTCGACCAGGATGCTGGTCACCGGAATGAACATGATCAACCCCTCTCTTCTGGTTTCTCTTCTCGTTGAACTGTGGGATGCACGGCGACCACGATCCGGTGCGCCCGCCCGCCGGCAGCGGACTCGTCGTGGTACTTCGAGACCAGCGACGTCACCGCCCCCGCCAACTCCTCGGCGAACGCGGCGCGGTCGGCCGCGGAGGCGAACCGGACCTCGCCGTCGACTGCGAACGTCGCGAGCCGCTTGCGGGCCCTTGCCGCGCCAGTGATCAGCTCGCCCACGTCCCGTACGAGCCGCGCGGCCACCGCGAGCAGCCAGCGCGCCGACATCTGGTCGCGGGACCGCGCGGGGTCGGGCTCGACCGCGGCGAGGACGCTCGGCGAGATCACGTACGAGGTCGCCGTCGCCCGCAGCATGCGCTCGGTGCAGTTGCCCTTGCGCCGCTCCTCGACCAGCTCGACCAGCCCGTGCCGTTCCAGCGCGCGCAGGTGGTAGTTGACCTTCTGCCTGGTCAGCCCGACCCGCTGCGCCAGTGTGGTGGCCGAGCCGGGTTCGGACAGCTCGGCGAGAAGCCTGGCGCGCACCGGGTCCAGCGAGACCTCGGCCGCTCCGGGATCGTCGATGACCGCTACGTCGTGCATGGCCACACCGTCACACCGACAACTTTTTTTGTCAAGGCTGGCGCCTGCACGCCCGGCCGGCTCGCCGCATGCCGAGTCCGCAGGTCGCGCAGGGGAGTCAGGGCCGTCACCGGCGCGGCGAGCATGCCGTCAGCGGCCGTGCACTGGGCCCGACCGGAGTGCCTTGCCCGGGCGCCCACGACCCCTGAACGGCTGGGGACTTGCTCGTCCAGCGGTCCGAGAAATCGTTCGCCGCGGCCCGTTGAGGCGTGCTGAGGTGGCTCCGTGACCACTTCTCCGCCGCCCTCGCCGTACGACGGATCGCAGCCCGGCGGCGATCCGTCGCCCGGAGCGCTCGTTTGGGCCGCCGGACTCCTCGGCTCGGGCACCGGTTCCGCCGTGCGCGCCATTCGTCCCCTGAGCGGCGGGAGTCACGCCTCCACACACCTGCTGCAGGCCGCCGACCCGGAACAGCAGGCCGTGCTGCGGCGTTTCCCGCGCGGCGACGACTCCGCGGCCCGCGAGGAGAAGGTCTTGACCGCACTCGACGGCATGGGCGGTTTTGCCCCGCGTCTGCTCGGCGTCGACCCGCACGGTGAACACTGCGGTCTACCCGCCGTCCTGATCACCCGCCTCCCAGGGCGGGCAGACATCACCCCCGCCGATCCGGACGCCGCCGCTGCTGAACTAGGGCGCGCTCTCGCCCGCCTGCACGCCGTCCCCACCACCCGGCTCACCGAGTTCCGTGACGGCGTCACCGCCATTCGCAGCAGCTCGGGCCCGGCGGCGGAGGTGCTGGACGGGCACGCCGACCGGCTCGCCGCCCAGCCGCGAGTGCTGACCCACTTCGACTACTGGTCGGGGAACGTGCTGTGGAAGGGCGGCGAACTCACGGGAGTGATCGACTGGGACGGGGCGGGCCTGGCGCCGCGCGGGTTCGATGTCGGCTGGTGCCGGCTCGACCTCGCCCTGCTGTACGGCCCCGACACCACCACCGCCGACACCTTCTCGGCCGCCTATCGGGAGGCGTCCGGCACCCCGCTGCTCGACCCGGCGCTGTGGGACCTCCACACCCTCGCCCGCTCCCACCGCACCGTCGAGACATGGGTCCCCAACTACGCCGGCCTCGGCCGCGCCGACCTCACCGCCCGGGAGCTCCGCCGTCGCCACACCGGGTGGACGGCCCGGTGTCTGGGCGCTGTCGACGTCGAGGCGTCGGACCACCGGGGGAGCCGACGGAGTTGATCAGTCCTTCAGAGCCGGTCATCGCCGGCGCATCCGTCCTTAGGCGCGGCCCCGGGCCGTACGATTCGCTGCCGCCGGGCCGTTGAGCCCGGCGCGGCCGCTCAGCGACCGTCGTGGAGGTTGCGGCGCAGAAGCGGGAGCAGACGTTCCCAGTGGCGCTCCAGCGCGGGCGGGCTGTACGAGGCGGTGTCGGACATGGTGAAGCCGTGCGGGCCCGGATACACCTCGGTCGTGTAGGTGACGCCCGCCTCGTCCAGGGCCTGGTCCAGCCGGACGATGTCCTCCGGAGGCATGGACGTGTCGTTCTCGGCGTGGCCGAAGTGGAGTTCGGCGGTGATGCCGCCGACGTCCAGGTGCGGGCTCTCCGGCGTGTCGTTGGCGAGGCGGGCACCGTGGAAGCCGGCTGCCGCGGCGACCCGCTCGGGGTTGGCGGAAGCGGTGCGAAGGGCCAGGGCCGCGCCCATGCAGTAGCCGGTCACGCCCACCTTGCCGGCGCTGACCTGCTCCTGGTCCGCCAAGAAGTCGAGATAGGCGCGCGAATCGCGGATCGCGTCGTCCGGGGTGTGCGCCGCCATGACGGGCATGACCTTGGCGATGAACGCCTCACGCCCCTCCTGCTCGCGCATGTCGGGCAGCGGGAAGAGGGGCGCCCGGCCCTGACGGTAGAAGACGTTCGGTGCGAGGACGTAGTAGCCGTGAGAGGCGAGTTGTTCCGCCAACTCCCGGATGACGGGCCGCAGTCCGATCACGTCCATGTACATCAGTACGGCCGGGTACTGCCCGCCTCCGGCCGGGTACGCCGCGAAGGCGTCCGCCGTGCCGTCCGGAGCAGGGATGTCGATGCCGAGGGACGTGGTTTCCATCGTTCTGAGATCCTTCCGCTGCGGCAGCTGAGCCGCAGTCCGTACTATCACTGCCGCTCGGCACGCGGTGCGGGCGGCCCCCGGAGCGCGGCTCGACCGGCGACGGCCCCGGGCCGTGCCCCGTCTCACGTGCCGGTGCCGGCCGCCGTCGTACGCGCGACGATCACCTCGATGCCGTCCAGGATCCTGTCGAGCCCGAAGCGGAAGTCCTCGTCGGGCTCCTGCCCTTCGGCACTCATTTCGAACACCCCCGCGTCGAGGACCCCGTGCAGCGCCGGGAACTCCTCCGGGCCGGTGAGCATCGAGAGCTGTCGGGTGTAGGCGGACAGGACGGTCTCCTCGGTGTCTCCGGACGCGCGCATGGCCGCCGCCAGCTGGCTCTCCAGGAGCGCCTGACTGCGCACGAACTGAGTGACCAGCAGCAGTGAACCCAGCTGTTGACCAGGGGCGAGGCCCGCGGCGCGCAGGCAGCGCAGAGCGGCCTCCATCCAGCGCACCGAGTTCGGCGTCACGGGCGGCCCACTGATCGCGATCTCAGCGGACCACGGGTGGCGGCGCGCGACCGCCATCTGCTCCTCGGCCCAACGGACAAGCCCCGACCGCCAGTTCTCGTCGTCCGCAATCGCGGGCGCGGGGCCGATGACGGCGTCCCCCATCAGCGTCACCAGCTCTTCCTTGGCCGACACATAGCGATAGAGCGACATGGTCGCGACGCCGAGCTCCTGGGCGACCCTGCTCATCGACACGGACCCGAGCCCGTCGGCGTCCGCGACGGTGACGCCCGCTTCCACGATCTCCGTGAGGCTCAGCGCGCGCTTCGGCCCCTTCTTCGGCTGCTCCCGGAAACCCCAGGCCAGTTCGATGCTGGCGGGCAGCCCGGTCGCGGTGTTCTCGCTCATGGCCTCGCTTCATGCAGACGTTGACAGCCGCCGATTCTCTGCGTACAACATACACAGTAGCTAATGCGTATGACATACGCAGAGATGAGGGGCGGGGCATGGACGAAGCGATCGAAGCAGTGGGGGTGGTGAAGTCCTATGGCGCGGTGCAGGTTCTCAAAGGTGTGGATCTCTCGGTACGAAGCGGCAGCGTGGCCGCACTTCTCGGTCCGAACGGCGCGGGCAAGACGACCATGGTGCGGATCCTGGCCACACTCACCACGGCGGACGCCGGGGAGGCGGCCGTGGCGGGCTGCGACGTCCGGCGAGAGCGCAGCGAGGTGCGCCGCAGGATCAGCCTGACCGGGCAGTACGCGGCACTCGACGAGCTGCAGACCGGCATGGAGAACCTGCGCATGATGGCCGGGCTGACCGGCATGAACGGACGGAAGGCCAAGGCTCGCAGCGCCGAACTGCTCGGGCAGTTCGACCTCGAACATGCCGCGGACCGGCGGGTGAAGACCTACTCGGGCGGCATGCGCCGCAGACTGGACATCGCCGCCGGCCTTGTCGGCAGCCCTTCGGTGATCTTCCTGGACGAGCCGACCACCGGGCTCGACGTGCGCAGCAGGCACACGATGTGGTCCGTGGTCTCACAACTGGCCCGCTCAGGTGTGACGGTGCTGCTGACCACGCAGTACCTCGAAGAGGCCGATCACCTCGCGGACCGGGTCGCGGTGCTCGATCAGGGCAGGATCGTGGCCGAAGGCACCCCGGCTCAGCTCAAGCAGCGGGTCGGCGGGCACAGGCTGGACCTGACGACGACCGACCACGCCGCCTTCAGCCGCTTGCGCGCCGAGTTGGGCGCGAGGGCGATGGCGGCTGACGCGCGGGAGCTGACGCTGAGCGTCGCGACCGACGGCACAGCGGCCGAAGTGCGGAGCCTGCTCGACGAGTTGGACCCCGCTCATGATGCGATCGACCGGTTCAGCACCCACGGAACCTCCCTGGACGATGTGTTCATCGCGCTGACCGGACGCGCCGCGGTCGCCGGCGACGGCGGCGGACCCGCAAGTCCCGGAGGCTCCGAAAGAGAGGCCGCTCATGTCTGACGCGACCAGCACGAGGGAGGCCGGTCACGCGGTGGACGACGCCGTCCGGCACTTCGCGCCGCTCCAGCAGACGTTGATCATGTCGCGGCGCAGCGTACGGCTGACCATGCGAGAGGTCGACGGGCTGCTCACCTCGCTCTTCCTGCCCGTCATGATCATGCTGCTGTTCGTCTACCTCTTCGGTGGCGCCATCGAGACGCCGACAGCCCAGTACGTCGACTTCGTGCTCCCCGGCGTGCTGTTGATGTGCACGGGGTACGTCGCCGCGTTGACGGCCACGAGCGTCACGCGGGACATGAAGGAAGGCATCATCGACCGCTTCCGGTCGATGGGGGTCGCGGGCGGCTCCGTGCTGACGGGCCACGTCGCATCGAGCCTGGTGCGCAGCTGCTTTGCGTCCGTCCTGATCGTGATCACGGCGCTCCTGATCGGCTTCCGCTCGGACGTGGGTGCGCTGAAGTGGCTCGGCGTGGCGGGCACGCTGGCGATGTTCGTGTTCGGCATCTCGTGGCTGGCGGCGGTGTTCGGGCTGCTGGCCAGGACCCCCGAGGGCGCGAGCGGGTTCAGTTTCGCCATCATGTTCCTGCCCTACGCCAGCAACGGATTCGTGCCGATCGAATCGATGCCGGGATGGATTCAGGGCTTCGCCGCGAACCAACCGGTGACGCCAGTCATCGACACGCTGCGGGGCCTGCTCCACGGCACCCCCGTCGGGTCGAGCGCCTGGACGGCTGCTGCCTGGTGCGCGGGCATCACCGCGGTGTCGCTCGTCCTCACGGCGTGGCTCTTCCGTCGCCGTACCGCGTGAGGCTGGCTCCCTGAACGGGCGGGTGAGCAGTCGTCAGCTCCAGCCTGACGACTGTTTCGCGTCAACTCACGCCTGACAAAAGCAGGTTGCCAGGTTCTGCATGACAAGTCCCATGCCGTCAGCCGTAGCCTGACGGCATGACGGACACGGTGGACCCCTCACTTCTCACCGACCCCGGGCCCCTCTCGCCTCGCGACGAAGCCCGCCTCGCGCACGTCGGCACCCTCCTCGGCCTCGTCGAAGCAGCCCTGAAACAGGTGCCGGTCACTCCCGATCCCGACACCGAGCCGGGTGCGCTGCTGTCCGCCGCCTTGCAGATCAAGAAGCGCGCCGCCCAGCTGGTCAGTACGGCGGTCGTGGCGGAGCGGGAACGCGGCACCTCCTACGCCGTGCTCGGTCACGTCGCCGGAATGTCCCGGCAGAGCGCCCACACCAAGTGGGCCAAGGAACTGGACGCCTGGGCCAGGACCGGCCGCACCCGCAAGCCCCCTGAGAACCGCACTCCGCTCCAGGTGGCCGTCATCTACGAACCGTCAGTTCCGGCCTGGACGCCGTGCGGCTGCCCGGCTCCACGGGCGAGGACCAGATGCGCCGTGAGCGGGCCACCGTCCTCCACGAGCAGCGAGCCGTGCTGTTCGGAGAACTGAAGGCCCTGCGCGCGGAGTACGACCGCCTGCGCGGTGGCGCCCCGCGCGCCCGGGTGGAGAACCTGCACGCGACTGCGGCGACCTACGAGGAGTTGGCCGAACTCTACGATCAACTCGTCCCGCTGGAGCCCGCACTCGTCGAGGAGCACAGGGACGCAGCCGAACAGCACCGCCGCGAAGGTGCCCAGGCCCGTGACCACGCCGAGCTGATCGGGATGAAGGCAGGAGTCCCACAGAACTGACGCTGTCCTGGGCCCGGCCGTACGGATGGGAGGGCACCGGCGTCGTGCCCGTACCCGTCCCTGGTCGCGAACCACGGCGTCTTCGCCGATTCACCGATGTCGGGAAGGCGTCGGCCGAGCCCGGCGTCGACGGCAGAGTGAGTGCTTGATCGTCAGGCGGGTGCCTCAGGTGTCGGCCATCGGCTCGCGTGCCGTCTCCCGGACGACACATGCGCCGATCAGGGTGAACAGCATGGCGGCCGCGCAGTACACGACGACGATGTTCTCGGTGCCGGTGGTGCTGACGAGCCAGGCCACCACCAGCGGAGCGGTCCCGCCGAACAGGGCGTTCGCCAGGGTGTAGGCCACCGACAGCGCACTCATGCGCACCGTCGTGGGGAAGAGCTCGGACAGCAGCGTCGGCACCATGCCCATGACTCCTGCGGCGAAAATCCCGAAGAGTGCCTGGGAGAGAGCGACAGCCGCCAGGGTTCCACTCTGGGCGATCTTGAAGATCGGATAGGTGAGGATCAGCAGGCACAGTGCCCCGCCGATGATGAACGGCTTGCGTCCGAACCGGTCGGACAGCCGGCCCCACAGCAGGTTCGCCGCGGAGTAGACGAGCAAGCCGATGAGGGTTCCGCCCAGTGCGACCGGAAGCGGCACTCCGCGCTCGGAGTTGAGGTAGGCCGGTATGTAGTTGTGGAAGACGTACGTGGTGACCGTGCCGCCGGTGACGATCGCGGCACCCAGCAGGATCTGCTTCCCGTGACGGCGCATGGCCTCGGCGACGGGCATCGACGGCTTGCTGTCCATCGCGTGGCGGAGGTCGGAGACGTGCTGGTACTCGGGTGTCTCTTCCAGCTTCATCCTGAGGTAGAGGCCGATGGCGCCGAGGGGCAGCGCGAGGGCGAACGGGATGCGCCAGCCCCATGAGTGGAGCTGGGCGTCGTCGAGCACGGAGCTGAAGAGGAGGACGGTCGCGGTGGCGGCCGCCGAGCCGAGGCCGACGGTGGCCATCTGCCACGATCCGTACCGGCCGCGCCGGCCTGGTGGCGCGTACTCCACGATGAAGGTGGCCGAGCCGCCGAACTCGCCGCCGGCCGTGAAGCCTTGGAGAGCCCTGATGACCAGAAGGAGCAGCGGAGCTCCCATGCCGATCTGTGCGTAGCTGGGCAGCAGTGCGATGGCGGCCGTGCCGACCGACATGGCGAGAACCACCGCGGCAAGGACGTTGCGGCGTCCGGCGCGGTCGCCGAGATTGCCCAGGACCACGGCGCCGAACGGACGGGCGACGAACGCGACGCCGAAGGTGGCGAAGGTGGCGATCAGCGCCGCCTGAGGGTCGGCGGAGGGGAAGAAGACGCGGGCCAGAATGGTCGCCGAAGCTCCGTACAGGACGAAGTCGTACCACTCCACGAAGTTGCCGATGGCGCCGGCAACGACGGCCCTGCGGGAAACGGCCTTCTCGGGCCGCCGCACGGCGGGCGCTTCGGCGAAGTCACTGTCACTGATGGTTGGTTCGTGCGCCATGGTTGCTCCTTGTCCTGTGCGACGCGCCCGTGTCACCCGATGTCGTCGGCGGAATCGAGACGCCCGGTTCTGGCGATGCGCTCGAAGACGTACGCACTGCGTTTGGGCACGCGGGCGAAGTCCTTGTCCCGGTCGACTGCGATGAGGCCGAACTTCGGTCCGTACCCCGCGGACCACTCGAAGTTGTCGAACGCCGACCAGTGGAGATAGCCGCGGACGTCGACACCTTCGGCGCGCGCCTGGGCGAGGGCGGCGAGGTGGGAGGTGAGGTAGTCGACGCGCTCCGCGTCGTCCTCGGTGGCCATGCCGTTCTCGGTGACGTAGAGGGGCAGGCCGGTCTCGGCGGCCCGATGGAGCATCTGCCGGAATCCGTCGGGGTGCACCGCCCAGCCCATCTGCGTCGTTCGCGTCCCGGCGGGGGGTTCGGAGAAGAACGTCGGGCAGGCCGGGTCGACCCATTGCTTGCGGTAGTACTGAACCCCCAGCCAGTCACCCCGGTCGGGACCGACGAGCCCGTCGAGGTACACGTCGACGATCTCCTCCCGCATGGCGCGGTGGAACGCCTGGCAGCTCTCGTCGTCCTCACGGGCGGGTGCGAGCAGCGGCAGTTGCACGACGAGACCCGTCCGGGACTCACCCGCGCCGGTTCGCATCGCCCGCACCGCTGCCCGGTGCGCCGCAAGCAGCACAAGCCCGACGCGCTGCCAGAGCGCGGCGTTGGTGACGCCGGGCGGATACCGGCCTTCTAGATATCCGTGCAGGGCCACCATCTGCGGCTCGTTCACGGTGCAGACGAACGGCATGAGGTCGCCCAACTCGGCGGCGACGCGAGTGCAGTACCGCTCGAACACCTCGACCGCATCGGGAGCGAGCCAGCCGCCCCGGTCCGCGAACCACCGGGGGACGGTGAAGTGATGGAGCGTGACGAAGCCGGTCAGTCCGGTCTCCGCGAGTGCGGTCAGCACGCGCCTGTAGTGCGCCAGGGCCGCGGCGCTGAACTCTCCGGGGGCCGGTTCGATCCGGGACCACTCCAGCGACAGCCGGTGAGCGTTGTGCCCCAGGGACTTCAGCAGTGCGAAGTCGTCGGCGTAGCGGTGGTAGTGGTCGATGCCGTCGCCGGACGACTCGAGGGCCGCCGTGGAGGGGTCGTGTTCGAAGTCCCACCAGTCGTTGTTGACGTTGCCGCCTTCGACCTGATGGGCGGCTGTGGCGCTTCCCCACAGGAAGTCGGTGGGGAACTCGGCTCCGGGCTCCGGAGCACTGGCCTGGGGAGTCGTCACACTCTCTCCTCGGTTCTGCGGACGGCACGGGCGGCGAAGGGTTGCGGGCGAACATATGACCCTGAGGGACTTAAGTCCACCCTGTGGTGCAAAAGAGTTCCCCGCGGGCAGGGAATCGTCCCGGCGGCATAGAGTTGGAAGGGGTCGTGGCCCAAGAGGCTCTGGCCACGAACCAACCGGTGGATGCCGACAGGGATCGATGAGAAGAGGGAAACGACTTGGAGCGTTCGCGGCCGACGCCTCTCACCGACAGCCTGTTCTGGGTGCTCAGCCTGCTGCGGTCGACGGACGGGATCACGCGCCCGGAGCTCGCCCGGCAAACGGGACTCACGCGGAAGGTCGTCGTCCAGCGCGTCGAGGACCTGATCGTCTGCGGCCTCGCCGAGGACGGAGCGATGGCCAGGTCCACCGGCGGACGCGCGCCCCGTGAGGTCAGGTTCCGTGCGGGCGGCGGGCACCTGCTCGTCGCGGAGCTCACGGCCACCAGCGTCACCGTGGGTGTGGCCGATCTCCGGGGCGCGGTTCTGAGCCAGACCGACCAGGAGCTCGATCCTGCGGCAGGTCCGGAGGCCGCCCTCACGCGTGTCGAGGGGCTCTTCGACGAGCTCCTGACGAAACGGCCCGCCGGCGCGCCACCGATCTGGGGCATCGGCATCGGTGTACCCGGCCCTGTGGCCATCGCGACCGGGCGGCCCATCGGGGCGGTCTCAACCACCAGTTGGGTCGACTACCCCGTGCGCGACCGCTTGGCCGCCCGCTACGACGTCCCGGTCTGGGTCGACAACGAGGTCAATCTGATGGCTCTCGGCGAGACCCGCGCCGGTGTCGCCCGCGACCACTCCGACATGCTCTTCCTCAAGATCGGCAGCGGAATCGGCGGAGCCGTCGTCGCGAACGGCGCCCTCGCCCGGGGCTCCGGGGGCTTCGCCGGGGAGATCGGGCACGCGGTTGTCTCGTCCGATGTCACCGAGCCGTGCTGGTGCGGCAGAACCGGTTGCCTCACGCAGGTCGCCGGAGCCCGGGCGCTCGGCATCCAGGGCGAAGAGGCAGCGGTCGAGGGCCGCAGCCCCGTCCTGGCGGCCATCAGGGCGCAGGGACGCCGGATCGGCCCCCAAGAGGTGTTCACCGCGGCCCTCGCCGGCGACAAGACGAGCCATGAACTTCTCAGCACCGTGGGCGAGTTGATCGGCAGGGCCGTCTCGGTCGTCGTCAACATGCTCAACCCTTCGCTGTTCCTGGTCGGCGGAGGACTGGTGCGTATGGACGACCCTCTGATGACAGCACTCCGACGAACCGTCGACGACCTGTCGCTACCCGATGCGGTCCATGACCTGCAGTTCGCCGTATCGCCCCTGGGGAATGCCGCGGGACTGATCGGCGCCGCCTACATGGTCGTCGACGACCTGCTCTCTCCCCGGCTCCTGGATGTGTGGAGCGCCCACGGGTCTCCGGCCGGTCTCGCGAAGACGGTTCACGACCTTCCCAGGCCGTGAACCGGCCGACATCGTCAACGGCACTCATCTCTCCGGGACCTGCCGGCCCGGCTCGTGCCCGCCGCAGGCGGATCACCGACCTCACTCACTCAAGGCGGGAGAGCCGGCGGCCGGTCGTCCGTACGCGCAGCCGGCGCTATGCGAGGAGTTGCTGCAGTTCCTGACAGGCTCGCTCAGCCCGCTCGCCCGTCCCCCTGTGCGCGACGAGGCGAGGAAGGCTCTGAACCGGGTGGTCCAGGTACCGGGCGGCTCGGTCGGCCACCTGGGCGGCGTCCTCGACGAGTCCGTGCCCGACCAGCATCGAGACCGCCTTCGGCCACAGCTCCACGGTGTCCATGAGTTCGCGCACCGTCCTCGGGGTGGGCTCTGATCCCGAGCACGGGTCCGGCACGGTCCACGAGTGCCGCCCATGGCGCACGGTGACGGGCTCCTGTCCCGGCGGATGCACCGTGGCGCGTGTGCCGACGGGCACCACGACGTCGAGAGAGAACTGACCGTCCGCGCGCTGCCACGCGACCGAGGCCTCGCCGTAGGGCGTCAGATGCCGCGCCGAGGCGTGCGTCAGGGGAAGGCGCGGTCGTGGCCTCACGGTGATCTCCCGATAGCCGGGTGCGGCCGGCGCGAGTCCGGCGACCACGCGATGCATCCAGTCCGCCACCGCTCCGAGCGCGTAGTGGTTGAACGACGTCATCTGGCCGGGGTTGATCGAGCCGTCCGGCAGCATGCTGTCCCAGCGCTCCCAGATCGTCGTGGCACCCATGCCGACCGGGTACAGCCACGACGGGCAGCCCCGCTCCAGCAGCAACTTGTATGCCAGATCGGTCCGTCCGGACGACGTGAGCGCGTCCGTGATCATGGGCGTGCCCACGAAGCCGGTGCTGATGCGGAACCCGTTCATGCGCAAGAGATCCGCGAGCCTGCGCGCGGCGCACTCCCGTTGGGAGGCCTCGGGCAGCAGTGCCCATTCCAGGGCCAGCGCGTATGCCGTCGGCGCGTCGCTGAGCATGCGGCCCGAGCCGGTCACGTACTCGCGGGCGAACGCCTCCCGGGTGCGGGCGGCCAGCGACGCGTATCGCTCGGCCTCCTCCTCACGTCCCAGCAACTGCGCGGTCTCAGCGACGATCTCCGCAGACCGGGCGAGGTGCGCCGTGGCGACGAGATCGGGGTCCGTCTGCGCGGCGAACGGATTGTCGGGCGGTGCGGTGGGGTCCAGCCAGTCGCCGAACTGCCATCCTCCGGCCCGGACGCCGTCCGTGGTCAGCGACGCGACCTTGTCCACCCAGCCGCGCATGCTGGGGAGTTGCCGCTCGAGGATGCCGACGTCGTGATAGCGCTGATACAGCACCCACGGCACGATCGCGGCCGCGTCGCCCCAAGCGGCGGCTGTGGGGCTCTCCTTGTTCACGAGCTCCTGTGGATGAGGGATCTCCGGGATCACCCACGGCACCGATCCGTCCGCGTGCTGGTCGGCGGCGACGTCCGCGAGCCAGGAGTCCAGGAATCCCGCCGTGTCGAAGAGGAAGCTCGCGGTGGGCGCGAAGACCTGGATGTCGCCGGTCCAGCCGAGCCGCTCGTCCCGCTGCGGGCAATCCGTCGGGATGTCGAGGAAGTTGCCGCGGGTGCTCCACACGACGTTCTCGTGGAACCGCTCCAAGTCCGGCTCGGAGCAGGAGAACCATCCGGTCCGCCGCAGCTGCGTGCCCACCACGACTGCTTCCACGTCGGCTGCCTGGAGGTCGGCGACGCCGGTGACCTGGGCGTACCGGAAGCCGTGGTAGGTCAGGCTCGGCTCGAGCACCGCTTCGTCGGCGTCCGCGAGGACGTAGCCGGCGGTGGCCTCGGCTGTACGAAGCGGACGCACGCCGAGTTCACCGTTCTCCAGGACCTCCGCGTGGTGGACGAGGACCTCGTCACCCGACTTCGTGTTCCGCACGCGAAGCCGCACCCAGCCGACCACGTTCTGGCCGAAGTCCACCAGCGTCTGCCCCGACGGCGACCGGAAGACCCTCTCGGCTGCGACCACTTCGGTGATCCCCACCGGCGGTCCGGTGGGCGCTGTGAGACGGCTGAGGTCTGCCTCGACGATCTCCACGCCGTCCTTCCTGGAGTCCGCTCCTCGCAGGTCGGTGCGCTGGCCGTCGTAGATCTCGTTGACGACGATGCCGCTCTCGCGTGCCGTCCACTCCTCGTCGGTGCCGATGACCTCTCGCGTGCCGTCCAGGTAGGTCACCTCGAGCTGGGCGCACAGGGCCAACCGGTCGCCGTAGTTGGCTCGTCGGCCACCTGACAGGCCGATTCGGCCGCGATACCAGCCGTTGCCCAGCAACACCTCCAGCGTGTTCTCGCCCTCCTGGACCAGGTCCGTGACGTCGTAGGTCTGGTACCGCAGGCGGTTGTGGTAACTGGTCCAGCCGGGTGCGAGCACCTGCTCGCCCACCTGGCCGCCGTTCAACGTCGCCGCGTAGACCCCGTGTGCCGTGGCGTAGATGCGGGCAGACGCGATGCCGGAGCGCAGGGGCACGCTGCGCGAGAGGATCGGGGCCCGCTCGCCGATGGCGCCGATGGTCCTTGGGCTGATGAAGCGGCCGGTCCAGTCCCCGGGTTCGAGCAGACCCGTCTCCACGGTGGATGCGGGGCTGAAGTCCGTCCACTGATCGCCGGAGGCCACACGTACGCGTACGGACGCCCGCGTGCGAGCGGGGAGCGGCTCGAACGGCCAGGGGACCAGGACCTGTTCGTCCGAGTCGACGCGGACCGTCGTCGTGCCGTCCAGTTCCAGTTCGTACGCGGTCTGCTGCCACATCGGGTCGTCGGTGCCGATCTGCCAGGACAGGCGCGGCGACGGCGTGCCGATTCCGAGCGCGGAATCGAGGTGCTCGAAGCGAACGGGGCTGATGGTCACGGACTTAGCATTCATACCGGTGCACGCTCCGATTCGATCTGCTCCAGTGACTTGCCGGACGTGTCCGGCATGAAGAAGTAGCCCACGGTGCCGCTGATCACCAGGAACACCACCAGCAGCGCCGCGACGGGCTCGATCCCGGTGCTCGCGAGCGCGGGGACGAAGAAACTCCAGATGCCGAGAAGGACCCGGGCGGTGCCGAAGGTGAGGCCCTGGGCGGTGCCGCGCAGGATGGTCGGGAACAGCTCCTGGCTGAAGACCTTGTACATCGCCTCACCGGCAAGCGCGGCGCCCACGGCCCAGAACACGATGTTGCCGATGATCACCGGAATGGTGAAGGGGAAGATCAAGTAGATCGTGAAAGCGGTGACCTGCATCAACGCGCCGATGCCCCACATGCGCTTGCGGGTGGCGTGGGAGCGGTCGGCAAGCCGCATGAACAGCACGAGTGTCGCCACCAGTCCGAGGCCGAAGCCGAGGGCGGTGAGTCCGACGCTGACTGCCTGGCTGCCGGCGTCGAGCGACTTGATGATGTACGGGTTGAAGATCCCCTTGGTGCCGGCGGCGAGGTTCCAGAACGCGTAGATGGTCACGGTCCACAGCAGCGCCTGCAGATTCGCGCCGCTGAACAGGTTCCGGAGTTTCTGCTGGACCGGAGCCTGGGACGCGGAGGCCTTCTCCCACCGGGGGGATTCGGACAATCCCTGGCGCAGGGCCCAGGTGATGAGCGCGACCAGGACCAGGTGCAGGAAGACGATGCGGATGCCGAGCATGCCGAGCGGCGCGAGGGCGAAGGCGAGCAGCAGCACGACCAACGGCCCGGCGTTCCAGGCGAGGTGGGTGAAGCCCAGCAGCTTGCCGCGTGCCTTGGCGGGCGAGAACTCGCCCACGAGCGCCAGCGAGGCCGGTACGTCGGCGCCCACTGCGACGCCCACGATGAAGGTTCCGATGAACAGCATCGGCGAGTTGAACGACAGCGCGATCAACAGCACCCCCGCCGCGTACACGAGCAGGTCGTACTTGTAGATCCGCTTGCGGCCCAACTTGTCGCCCAACCGGCCGCCGATGAAGGCGCCGAGGGCGCAGCCGAGCGCGTTCGGACCGATCGCGGCGAGTGCCCCGACGGCACCGCTGCTGAGGCCGAGTTCGGATTGGAAGAGGGACAGCCCCGCACTGAGCGCGACGATGGAGCCGGCGTCGATGTACGAGGCCATCCCGGCGAGAATGGCCCACTTCCACTGCTGGCGGCTGATCGTTCCGTCTTCCGCCGGACTTGCGCCGACCCTTTCCGGGGATGCCATGCCGGTCTCCTAGTCCTTACTGGTACTACATATTGAAACGTATTAATCGGGGACCGTAGTTGCCGCATACATGGCTGACAACAGTCTGGACGCGCTTGCATGAATCACTTACTTCGCTCCTCGGCATGAACCGGTACACAGTTGCCCGGCCGACCCCGGGCGAGCACGCGGGAGGCATCAACGCACCCGATGAGCAGCGGTGATCACACGGACTCCGCGCCGGGGGTGCTGCTCAGGCGGCGGCCGGCAAGGGGGCGTGGGGGAGTGCACCGATGGCCTCAGCGGCCTGGGAGCCCCACTCCATACAACGTGAAACGTTTTCACGTGCGCGGGAGTAGAGTGCGAGTGTGAGAGCAGTCGGGCAGTGGTAGCCGGGGCAGACGGGAACACCCGCATGGTCAGCATCAAGGACGTGGCGCGCCGGGCGGGCGTGTCCATCGGCACCGTCTCCAACGCCCTGAACAGGCCCGACCGCGTTTCCCCGGCCACCCGCGCCCGCGTGGCATCGGCTGTCGACGAACTCGGTTACGTGCGCAGCGAATCCGCGCGCCAGCTCCGGGCCGGGCAGAGCCGCATCATGGCTCTGCTCGTCCTCGACATGGGCAACCCGTTCTTCGTGGACATCGCCCGCGGCGCGGAACAGGCCGCTCGCGCCGAAGGCTTGGGCGTCATGCTCTGCAACAGCGAGCAGGACAAGACAGCCGAGGAGCTGTACCTGTCCCTGTTCGCCGAGCAGCGCGTGCGCGGCGTGCTCATCACGCCCGCGGACGAGACCGGTACGACGATGAAGTCCTTCCAGCGGCACGGCATCCCCTACGTCTTCGTCGACCGGGTGGTTGCCGCGCACGAGGCGTGCTCCGTGTCAGTGGACGACGTCGCCGGCGGCGAGCTCGCCGTACGCCACCTGATCGAGGGCGGGCACACCTCCATCGCCTATGTGAGCGGGCCACCGCACCTCGCCCAGTGCCAGGACCGTCTGACAGGCGCACTGAAGGCCCTCAGCGACGCCGGACTCCAGCCGGACTCCCTCACCGTGCTGGAGAACAGCGCCGACGGCGTGGCATCCGGCCGCGACGCCGGCTCCCGCTTCCTCGGCGTCCACCCACGACCCACAGCGATCTTCTGCTCAAACGATCTGCTCGCTCTGGGCGTGCTGCAGACTCTGTTCGCGGCTGGCGTGCGCGTGCCCGACGAGGTCTCGATCGTGGGCTACGACGACATCGAATTCGCTGAAGCCGCCGCGGTTCCGCTGACATCGGTGCGCCAGCCGGCTGTGACGATGGGCAGGACGGCGGCCGAGCTGCTGATCCACGAGACCGGCGAGAACCCGGAACACGTCCACCAGAGGATCGCCTTCCAGCCTGAACTCGTCGTCCGCAACTCCTCCTTGCCCGGCCAGCGATGAAGGACGGTGGCCCTCAGCCCCGAAGGAGGCCGGTACGCCGCAGCCACGACTCGACGTCGGCATCGGCTTCCCGGGCCTTCTCACCGCGTACCGCGAGCCCTTCCCCGATGGTCGCCCCGGGGCAGGACGCCGCGTAGTCCCGCTCCACGGTGCCCAGTCCGCTCATCGCATACGTCGTGAACGGAAAGACCTTCTTCCCGCGGAAGTCGAACTCCTCGGTGAAGGTGGACATGATCATGGGTGCTCTGACGTTCCAGATCGGACTGCCCAGCAGCACCCTGTCGTAACGCTCGATGGAGGACGGCAACTTGGCGATGGCAGGCCGCAAGTCACCGTCCTGCTCGCGGGAGTTGCGCGCGACCGTCGTGTCGTAGTCGTCGGGATAGGGGTCGGCGGCCTCGATGCTGTGCACGTCGCACTCGATGCGCTCGCCGATCATCCGGGCGACCACCTCGGTGTTGCCCGTCTTCAGGTCTGTGCGCCCGCCGTAGTGGTAGTTCTCGCCCGGACGGGAGAAGTAGGCGAGCAGGACACGCTTCCTGGACGTGGCCTTCGCGCCGGGCCGCTGAGCGGATTCCGGTGCGCTCCCGCCACTGGGCGAGGGCGTGGAACAGCCGGTCGTCTGGGCACCGGTCATGGCGGTTGCTCCTCCCAGAAGTACGCCACGGAGGACGGCGCGTCGCCTCATCACGACGGGTTTCCTTTCTCGGCCCCGGGTTCGCCCGTCGTCTGCGCCCCCGCCGGGGATGGATACGGACGCATCGGGATCCGGACGCGCGGCAGGCCCTCCGCACGATCAGCTCTGTTGTGGTCAGGCGGCTGCTCAGGTGTGCCGGTCAGGCGTCCAGGCGCCGATTGGCGAGCCAGTCGACCATGGCCGGGTCGCGGTGATCGAAGAACAGCGAGTCCCCGGTCTCCAGGGTGGCGATCGACGCCATCTGGTCGTCGGTGAGTTCGAAGTCGAAGACGTCGAAGTTCTCCGCCATGCGCTCGGCATGGACCGACTTGGGAATCGCGACGATGCCGCGCTGGATCAGCCAGCGCAGCGCGACCTGTGCCACTGACTTGCCGTGCTCGGCCCCGATCTCGCTCAGCAGCGGGTTCGTGAAGAGGTTGTTGCGGCCTTCGGCGAACCCGCCCCACGACTGGATCTGGACCCCGCGCTCGCGCATGACCTCGTGGTCGGCGGCGCGTTGGAAGAACGGGTGGGTCTCGATCTGGTTGACCGCGGGTGTGACCTCGTTGTTGACGACGAGGTCGACGAGCCGGTCGGGGTGGAAGTTGGCGACGCCGATCGCCCTGGCACGGCCTTGGCGCTGCAGGTCCTCCATGGCGCGCCACTGGCCGTACACGTCCCCGTAGGGCTGGTGCATGAGGTACAGGTCGAGGTGGTCGAGACCGAGCTTGTTCAGCGACGTCTCGAACGCACGCTTTGTGTTCTCTTGCGCGGGGGCGTCCTGGACCCACAGCTTGGTGGTCACAAACAGCTCTTCACGCGGGACGCCGCTGTTCTTGATGGCGCGGCCGACGGCCTCCTCGTTCTGGTAGGCGGCGGCGGTGTCGAGCAGCCGGTAGCCGGCCGCGAGGGCTTCGGCGACGGCTTGCTCGGTCTGCTCCGGCGGGACCTGGTAGACGCCGAACCCGAGGATCGGCATCTCGACGCCGTTGTTCAGGGTGACGTTCTGCATGGGATCTCCTTCTGTGCGGGAAGAGCGGGCGCGCGTCCGAGTCAGCGCTCGAGCATCCGCAGGCCTGCTTCCGTATGCGTGGCTCCGGCCGCCGCGGGGAGGCCCGTCAGCCTCTCGAGTTGTCCGGCGGTGAGCCGGATTCCCTCGGCGGCGGTGTTCTCCTCGACCCGGCGGACGCGCTTGGTTCCGGGGATGGGAGCGATGTCGTCGCCCTGAGCCAGCAGCCAGGCCAGGGCGACCTGGGCCGGGGAGGCACCGGCTTCGGCTGCCACGGCCTGGACCTCGTCGGCGATGCGCAGGTTGCGCTGGAAATTCTCGCCGGTGAAGCGCGGGTTGCCGTGCCGGAAGTCGCCTTCCTCGAAACCGTCGGTCGAGCGGATCGTGCCGGTCAGGAAGCCGTGCCCCAGCGGCGCGAACGGCACAAGACCGATGTTCAGCTCACGCAGCACCGGCAGCACCCGTGCCTCCGGATCCCGAGTCCACAGCGAGTACTCCGACTGCACAGCGGTCACCGGATGGACGGCGTGTGCGTGGCGGATGGTGTCGGGCCCGGCCTCGGAGAGGCCGATGGCACGGACCTTGCCCTGGTCGACCAGCTCGGCCAGCGCGCCGACGGTCTCCTCGATCGGGACGTCCGGGTCGACGCGGTGCTGGTAGTACAGGTCGATGCGGTCGGTGCCCAGCCGCCTGAGCGAGCCTTCGACGGCGGTACGGATGTTGGCCGGGCTGCTGTCCAGGTTCCACGGGCCCCCGCCCGCATGGGAGACGAGGCCGAACTTCGACGCGAGCACGACCTGGTCGCGGCGCCCCTTGAGGGCACGTCCGAGGAGTTCCTCGTTGGAGTAGGGGCCGTAGATCTCGGCGGTGTCGATCAGCGTGACGCCCAGCTCCAGGGCGCGGTGGAGAGTACGGACGGATTCCGCCTCGTCCTTCCCGGAGTCGGTGTACCCGTGAGACATGCCCATCGCCCCGAGACCGATCCGGGAAACCTCCAGGTCACGCAGCTTGATGTAGCGCATCGTCTCTCTCCGGTTCCTCGCGTTCCAGGGTTCCACTCTGGCCTCGGCCGCCCTGTGACCGCTCGCTCTGCCGGGCTCTGCGGACATGCTCACCGCGCGGTGCGAGGGCGTCCGGAATCCACCTTGGCGTCTTTCCGCCCGCTGCGGCAGGCCGGGATCTTCGGGGGTCATGACAGGGCCCCCCTCGGCAGTGCCGAGCAGGTCAGCGCGGTGTGACACTCGAACCATGGCACCTGAGCGGACCTCCACCGGCAGCGGTGACATGGAGCTGGGCCGATTCCTGCGGGCCCGTCGAACCCGGACCAGCCCGCACCAGGTCGGCCTCACCGTCGGTACCGGTGTGCGCCGCACCCCCGGGCTGCGCCGGGAGGAACTCGCCACGCTTTCCGGGATCAGCATCGACTACTACGTACGACTGGAGCGCGGCAAGGAGACCCGCCCCAGCCCGTCCGTCCTCGACGCCCTCGCCCGGGCCCTGCGCCTGGACGACCAGGAGCACCACCACCTGCGGGAGCTTGCCGCACGCGCCGCGCGGTACGCCCCCGAGCCGCCTCCCGCACCGAGCCGTACCGTGCGCCCTCACCTGAGACTCCTGCTGGAGTCGATGCGCCCGAACCCGGCGTACGTCGTCAGCCGCAGCATGGACCTCCTCGCATGGAACCCCGGCGGCCTCGCGTTGTACGCAGGCCTGGACGACTGGCCCGCCAAGCAGCGCAACCTGGCCCGCTACCTCTTCCTCCACCCGGCCGCCCGCGACCTCTTCCCCGAGTGGAACAACCAGGTCCGCGCCTGCGTCGCCCGCCTGCGCGCGACCGCCGGCACCGCACCGGACGCCCCCGACCTGACCAACCTCGTCGGCGAACTCCTGCTCAAGAGCCCCGACTTCGCCAAGCTCTGGGAACGCTACGACGTGACCGGCCGCAAGCCGGCGCACAAGACGTTCCACCACCCGCACGTCGGCACGATCACCCTCACCGCCCAGTCCATGGAGCTGGAGGGCACCCCGGGCCAGCGCTTCGGCGTCTACACAGCCGAGCCAGGCACCCCCGACCACGACGCCATGCTCCTGCTGGACATGACCGCACCCCGGTCGGCCCCGCACCCAGCAGAGCAGGACCCGGAGCAGCCACCCCGGCACCCCTGACCCGCGGCCGTCCGACGTCGTGATCACGAACAGACAGCGGGGCACGGTCAGCGGCCGACCCGGCCGGGAGTCCCGAGTCGCGCAGTCGGTCCAAGTGGCAGGACGAGCCCCGTACTTGCAACCCTGCCGTCAGGCGGTCCACAGCCGATGGAACTCCTCGGACGTGATGACCTCGAGCGGATCCTCGTCGGGATCGATCGCCTGGTCGGTCAGGAAGCCGTGCTCGTCTTCCAAGTGCTTCCAGCTGTATCGGAAGAGCTCGCCGGCAGAGGTGAGTTCCGCTTGCTTGACGACGGTCAACTCCCTGCCGCGGTAGACGGCTTCGAAGTACCACAGTCCGCCTTCGTCGTCAGCGTGGCGAAAATGGAGACGCCGTGTCGCCGCCTCATCGAGTCCCCGGTAGCTCGCCACGACCTCTGCTTTGATGCGCGCACGGTCAGCCACACGGGCATCGTGCCAGCAGGCGCACCTGCCTGACGTCCGTACGGCCAGAGCGCCGGAAGCAACAGCGGCAACAGACGATGGGCTGCCGGTGCGGAAGGATGACGCCATGGCGGATGACTCCACAACGCTCGAACTGACCCGGTCCGAACTCCGCGAGGTCGCCGGATACGCGGTGGCGTGCGCGCGTCCTGCGTTGGCGATCTTCGAGCGGGAACGCCCTGACGATCAGCGCCCACGCGCCGCGATCGACGCGGCACAGGTCTTCGCTGACGGAGGCGAGCGGACCAAGGCGCTACGTGACAACGCGTGGGCGGCGCACCGGGCGGCTCAGGAGACCCGCGATGCGGGACAGTCCGCGGCGAGCGACGCCGCACGCGCGGCCGGCCACGCGTGCGGCGCGGCGTTCCTCCACCCTCTGGCGAAAGCAACTCAGGTCAAGCACATCCTCGGTTCGGCCGCTCATGCCGCACGAGCACTCGAACTCTCCGCCGGAGACGATCCCGCCGTCGGAGCCGGCCACATCGCGCAGTCACGGATCCTTGCGCATCCCGTAGTCGTGGACGTCCTCAGGCGCTACCCGGCCGCCCCGCACGGCGGTGGGCGGATCGGAGAGCTGATCCGTCAGTTGGACACGTCGCTCCGGTGATTCGCGCCCCTGAGCTGATGGACGTGGTCGGACGCCTGCGCGGGCGCCTGCGTGCTGTGTTCCGTACCGAACGCGAGCAGGCGGATGAATGAGGGCGGCGGAGGCGGGCACACGGAGGGTCCGTCTCTCGTGGGACGGAACCGGGGCGGCCGCAAGGCTGTGGCGGTCAAACGGCCGCCCCGCAGCAGGGTGTCGGAGGCTGCCGCCGACAGACTTGTGACGAGGTACTGCCGGGGCACCTCTGCACCCTGGAAGTCCAGCGCGGAAGTACACAGCCCACGCGTGCAATCGGGGTCGGCCGCCGAGGCGGCAGCAGGCCGGCCGTCAGGTCAGGGGACGATCCGCACCGCGCGGAAGTCGTATCCGTCCTGCCCCGGAGCCTCCCAGACGAGTTCGACGCGCTGACCGTTCTCCAGAGCCCGGAACCCGTTCGCTTCGACGGCGGAGAAGTGGGCCCAGCAACCGCCGGGAGTCTCCGAGGAGTCGAGCACTCCCCAGCCCTCTTCGTCGTTCCACTCGCGCACGATCGCAGTCGTCATGATCGCGAGGCTACGTGACCGCCCGGACACGGGAGCACGGACCCCTGTCCAGCAACGGATCCAGGCGCGTCGAACTCGGCCCTCGGCGTGAGGTGCCGTCCCAGGAGCGGAGAGGCCGATGAGTCAGGCCGCCGTCCGCGGTCTTCCTCGGGAGACATTCCATTCCTGGAAGGGAGAACCCGATGCGCCAGCCGACCGCCCATCCCGATCTTGCGAAGTTGGACGTACTCGTCGGCGAGTGGGACATGTGGGCCGCCGGCCGCACCGCCGGGCCCGTACGCAGCGTGTTCGCCTGGCTGGAGGGCGGGACGTTCCTCGTCCAGCGCACGGACGTGACTCCCGAGACCACCCTGCCCGCCGAATGGGAGGGGCACGCGCCGTTTCCCACCGTCGCCATGACCGGATACGACGACTCCGCCGGGGAGTTCACGATGCTGTACGCCGACGGACGCGGCGTCGCGCGCGTGTACGGGACCAGCGTGAGCGACGGCGTCTGGAAGCAGTGGCGCACTGCCCCCGGCTTCCATCAGCGGTTCACCGGCACCTTCGGCGACGGGGGCGACACGATCACCGGCGGCTGGGAGTGGTCCGGCGACGGCTCGGTCTGGGAGTGGGACTTCGACGTGACGTATGCGCGGTCCGGCTGACAGGTGGCCCAGCCGGACCGCGCCGCTGACCTCGGCGTGCCGGCGGGCCGGTGGGGGCGTCAGTCGGTGTCGCGCGGGTCGAACGAGCCGGTGTCGACGATCAGCGGCTTCGGGAACGCAGCCGCGATGCCGTCCCACTTCACGAACTTGAAGTTCGTCCCCTCCCGGTCGCCGTCCACCGGAGTGGCCTCGCCGTCGTGGGTGACCAGCACCCCCTTCGGAAACTGCTTTCCCAGCGGGACGTTGAGCGCCATGGCGCCGTCGGAGTGCTGCACTCCGTCGGCGGCCGGGCCGTCCGTGACGGTGAACGACCCGACGTAGGGGGCGCGTGCGCCGCGTCCGTAGACGGCGAAGGTGTCGTCGCCCTGGCTGGAGGCGAGCACGTAACCCTTGCCGTCGGCCGCGTGATAGACCGTGACGCCCTCGGCGTCGGCGCTCAGACGGCTGCCGCCGTGGCCCGGGTCGTTCGCCCAGTCCAGTACGCACTCCTCCTTCGAGGTGTCGTACGTCCAGGGCACGCCGTACTCGCGCACTCGGTCGACGAGGGCAGGGGTGCCGAACTCCTCGTCGTCGAGTTCGATCTGCCACAGGCCCACATCCTCCTGGGCCGCGTAGAGCACCTGCTTCTCCTGGTCGACGGCCATGCCCTCGACCTGGGCGCCCTCGCCCGGGTCCGCGCACGGCTTCCACGGCTTCCCGCCCGGCAGCGTGAACGAACCGGGCAGGCCGACGGCGTCCTCGGCGGCGTAGCCGATCCTGCCGTCCTGGTCCTTGAGCTTCAGCAGCTTGAGCCCGGTCTCCTCGCGCCGGGAGACGACCGCGAAGGCGTCGCCGTCGTCGGTGTACGCCGCGAGGCCGTACGCGTTGCGCTGTTCGTCCACCTCTGCCTCGTCCTTGGAGAAAACGGGGCCGACGCCGGCTGCGGTGATGTCCTTGAGCGGAGGCTTCCCCGCTGCCACGGCCGCGGGGTCGATCGCGTAGGCACGCAACCGGTCGCGGCCGCGGTCGCTCACGAGGGCCAAGTCGGTCCTGCGGCCGTCCAGTTCGAATCCGTAGACGACGTCGACGTTGTTGAACCGGCCGGGCTCCGAACCCTCACCGGGTGCGGGCGGTGCATCGACGTGCTGCAGCCTCCGCCCGTCCAGCCCGTACACGTCGAGACCGGCGTCCTTGAGCGTGGCCACGACGAGGCTGCGGCCGGAGTCCTCCGGGTCGACCCAGACCGCGGGGTCGTCGGCGTCGGCGTTCCCGCCGGCCTCGTCGTCGTGAACCGCAGCCGTCTCGACCTCGGCTTCGGTCCGCACCGGCTCCGGGGCGCCGACCGCCTCGGCAGCAAGTGCGGTGGCGACGAGAAGTAACGCCGCCAGGGCGGTCGCGCCCCGGAGGGCGGTGGAACGGGCGGTCATGGCACGGGCGGTGGAAGGTCTCACAGCTCTCCTCGGGACGGGTACAGACGCGTGAGCCTGTACCTGACTGGTGAACCGCCCTCCACCGCCGGGCATCTGAGACCCGATCAGGACATGACCGTTGTGATCACGGTGGGTCGATTCCTGAAGGGGCTCAGAAGGCGAAGACGCTGCCGCCGGTCTTCTTCATGGTGCAGGAGTTGGCGAAGGTGTGCTCCCAGGAGACCCGCTGGCCCTCCCACACGCCGTCCGCGGTGACGACGACCGGGTCCCAGATCCGCGTGCACACCGCGCCGGGCGCGCTGTCAGCCGCCACGAGCTGCTGGAACTGACCGTCGACGGCGCGTACTTCGGCGCAGGCCTGGTCGGCGGCCGGGTGGCTGCCGCTGGATCTCGGCGCGCAGCTCAGCACCACGGCCCGCTGGACTCCGGCGGCGGCCGCCTCCGAGCCCTTTCCGACGGTCAGGACCAGCGCCGAAGGTGCGTAGAGGCTCTTCGCCTCCGTGGAGTCGGCGTGTGCCACGCCGCCGCCGATGCCTGTCACGCAACCGAGGGCGACCGCAGCCGCTGCTCCCAGAGTCTTGATCCCGTACCGCATTTCGAACACTCCTTGGTGTGGGTTCCCGTATATCGGACGGACAGGACTCTGGCGCAAGTCAGGCGCAAGCGCACATCGAACGATCGGTTCCGGTCGTGAACCACCGGTGGGGTGTTGGCTGATTCTGGAAAGGGCCAGCTCGGGGGCGGTATTGGTGGCCCTCGCGAGGTGTCCAGCATATGGACAAATTGGTTGTCGTTTAATCCAAAACATCTTTCTGACCTGCGGAAAGGCCCCAACGAATGTCGTTGAGGATGACGCATCTCGACCGGAAAGCACCGCTTGTGAGAGACATCTGACGCTTGACGAGGGATGAGCGTGCCGCGTGCTGATGTCCCGACTCGCCACAACAGCCCGGCATGATGCGTGATCGTTCCGCTCACCACTTGTGCGCGGTTGTCCGCCCGGCGCATGCGGCACACCCGGTGGCTCCAACTCCCGGTGCCGAGCCCGGCGCGGGCCTGTCCGAGACCTGCTTGCAAGTCCGGATCCGGTCGGCGTCAGACGGTGAGGGACAGTCCGTCGTGGGCCGTCTCCCACCCGTCGAGGTCCAACTCGAGGGCGGCGGGGGAGAGATGCGTGAGGACGAGCCGGCGGGTGGTGAGGCGGTCCAGGTTCTCGCGGAGCGCCTCCAGATCGAGGTGCCAGCGGACGGGGGTGGGGGAGTAGCCCTCGCAGAGGAACAGAGCGGTTTCCGCCGAGGCGTCGATGAGGGCGTCGGTCCACTCGGTGTCGCCCGAGTAGGCGATGCTCGCTCCTTGGGTGTCCTCGACGCGGATCGCGTAGGCGGGGGCTCCCGAGGCGTGACGCACCTCGAAGGGGAGGACTGTCAGCCGGCCCGTCGACAGGGGTGTCCGTTCCGCGTGTTCGGCGACATGCACGGCGAACCGTCGCTCCGCGGTGCTGGAGCCGGGGAAGCACACTTCCATCGCCTCGTTGAGTCGGTCCCGGGTTCCGGGCGGCCCGACCACCGTCAAGTCCTGCGTGCGGCGCCGGAATTGACCGTCGAGGATCAGGAAGGGCAGGCCGCCGAAATGATCCGCGTGAAGGTGGCTGATCAGTACCGTCTCGATCGAGTTCGGGTCGAAGCCCTGCTGCCTCAGCGCCACCAGGCTCGTGGCGCCGCAGTCGACGAGCGTGTGGGAGGGGACCTCGGGGTCGTCCGGGCCCAGCGCGATGCACGTCTGGAACCGGCCACCTGAGCCGAAGGCGTCTCCGCTTCCCACGACCGTGACCCGCATGGTCCGCTCCTCTCCCTCGGTTCTCGGGGCTCCCCGGTGGTGAACCCGCAGGCCCGGGATTGTGCCTGCTCATCTCCGGTCCCGACAGCGGCGCGGCCGGGGCGGACGGTCACGAGCCTCAACTGCCGTCCGTCGCACCGCCGTTCAGATAGCGGCCCGGCGAGGTGCCGAGGCGTGGCCTCCGGTGACGACTACGGATCCGCAGTGCTTCCCGGCGTCATCGTGGCCGGGTTGGGCTCCGGGTTGGGCTTTCCCGCGCTGGCCGTCGCCGTGACCGAGGGCGCAACGGAGTCGGACGCCGGTCTCGCCTCGGCTGTGCTCACCGCTGTTCAGCAAGTGGGCGGAGCTGTCGGCCTCGCTGTCGCGGTCACCCTCGCCGCACACAGTGGTCCGGGCGCCGCGCCGACCGGGCCGGCGGAGGCCGCAACCGAGGGCTTCGCCATCGCTCTCACCGGCCTGGCGGCTCTCCTTGCTGCGGGTGCTGCCCTGGTGGGCTGCCTGCTGCGGTCGAACGGCGGCCCTCCTCGGGGCCGTTCCGGAGCGGATGCCGCCGCCGAGGACGTGGCGACGGGCCGACGCGAGACTGCGCAGCCGAAGTCGCCGGGCTCCCCGGGCTCCGGCAGGGGGTGAAGAACCGCATACGTCCGTTATCGTCGCCGCGTGCGACTCCTGCTGATCTCGGACACCCACCTGCCCAAGCGCGCGAAACAGCTGCCCGGCCGGCTGCGGGAAGAAGTGCCTCACGCCGACGTCGTGATCCACGCCGGGGACTGGGTCGACACCGACACCCTCGACCTGCTGGAGTCCCGCGCACGGCGGCTGATCGGGGTGTACGGCAACAACGACGGGCCCGAACTCCGCGCGCGGCTGCCCGAGGTGGCCGAAGCGGAGCTGGGTGGCCTGCGGTTCGCCGTGGTGCACGAGACCGGATCCGCCCAGGGGCGTGAACGGCGCTGCGCGGACCGGTTCCCCGGTGTGGACGTGCTGGTCTTCGGCCACAGCCACATTCCCTGGGACAGCACGGCGGACGACGGTCGCTTGCGGTTGCTCAACCCCGGCTCGCCCACCGACAGGCGGCGCCAGCCTCACTGCACGTACATGACCGCGGAGGTCGGCGAAGGCGAACTCTCCCGCGTGCGGCTGCACCGGCTCCCGCCGCGCAGCTGAACGCGCAGACCGCCGGGCGGGGGAGGGCGCTGTCAGACCCCGTGGCTACGGTCGGAGCCATGACCGATCCGACGACGCACACGCAGGGCCACGCAGCACCGGGAGAGGGCAGGCCGGTGGCTCCCGGCACACCGGCGCCGTCCGTCTTCGTCACCGACCGCCCCGACGCCGAGGACGTCGCGCTGATCTCGGACGCACTCGACGAGTTCAACGTGCGGGAGACCGGCACCGATGACCGCCGTTCGCTCGCGGTGCTCGTCAGGGACCCGGCGACGGGCCGAGTCGTCGGCGGGCTGACAGGCCGTACGTCCCTGGGCCTGCTGTTCGTGGACCTCTTCCATCTTCCGCCCGCGCTCCGCGGCACCGGCCTCGGCAGCGAGATCCTGCGGCAGGCGGAAGACGAGGCCCGCAGGCGTGGATGCCGCGCCGGCGTGCTCTACACGATCAGCTTCCAGGCGCCCGGGTTCTACGGCAGGCAGGGCTGGCGCGTTCTGGGCGAGGTCCCCTGCGATCCTCCGGGCACGAGCCGTGTGTTCATGACGAAGGACCTGACGTAGGGCGACCGGCCCCGACCCGGCTCAGAACCCGGAGGCGTACTGCCAGAAGTCCCGCACCAGGGCGGGCGGCGTCGGCCCCGACAGCTCGACCTGGCTGAGCAGCACGGTGACCGTCCCGCTGGACGGGTCGATGTGCGCCGCGGTTCCGGTGCCGCCGACCCAGCCGTAGCGTCCAGGGACGTTCCAGCGGTCGGTCTTCTCGACGTCCACCGAGCCGCCGAAGCCCCAGCCCTGACCCTCCAGGAAGAGCCGGCTCTCTTCGCGCTGAGCCGGCGTCAGGTGGTCGGTGACCATCCGGCGTACGGAGCCGGGCGACAGCAGCCGCCGCCCCCCGACGGTGCCCTCGGCGAGCAGCATGCGACCGAACGCGCACAGGTCGTCGACGGTCGAGACGAGCCCCCCGGCACCCGACTGGAAGTCAGGCAGGGTGGCCCACTGCCCGCCGGGCCCGTCGACGAGCTCGAATCCCCCCGATGGGGCGTTGCGGTAGTAGGCCGTGAACCGGTCGCGTTTGCCGGCCGGCACGTGGAATCCGGTGTCGGTCATGCCGAGGGGATCGAACAGCCGCTCCGCCAGGAACTCGTGCAGCGGACGCCCCGAGGCGCGGGCGACGAGCACACCCTGGATGTCGGAGCAGGTGTTGTAGAGCCAGACCTCGCCGGGCTGGTGCAGCAGCGGAATGCGGGCAAGCGCCGCCGTCCACTCGTCCGGCGCCGCGACGCTCTGCGGCTCCTGAGGCCCCTGCTTCAGGTCTGACAGCAGCGGTTGGACTGCGGGCAGCTCGAAGTCGGCGGGGAAGCCGTACCCGGCGCGGAAGGTGAGCAGATCGAGGACGGTGATGTCTCTGGTGGCGGGGACCGTGTCGTCGAACGGGCTGGACGGCGTGCGCACGACCGGAGGAGAGGCCAGCTCCGGCATCCAGTTCTTGACCGGGGCGTCCAGCGAGATCCGGCCTTCGTCCACCAGGATCATCACCGCTGCGGCGGCGACGGGCTTGGTGACCGAAGCGATGCGGAAGATCGAGTCCCTGGCCATCGGAGAGGTGCCGTCGGCGTCGGCGGATCCGGCGGCCCCCACTTCGGTGCGGTCACCGCGAGCCACCAGCCCCACCGCTCCCGGCACGGACCCCTTGCTGACGTGCGACTCCAGGACATCGTGCAGATCGGTCATGCGTCCCTCCAAGGTGCGGTCGGAATTGCCGACCCGCACGACGCCCGGTTTTCATCGCCGGAGCCTGAACGGCCGTATGCGTCGGGCCCGGACGATCGGGCGAGGAAAGGGGCCGAGGCGAGTCCGGTCGTCATCCACCGGCGAAAAGCTTCAGTCTCTCCTCCGGATTCCACGACAGCGAATGCGGACAGGGAGAACAGCGGAACGAGAGCGTCGGGAAAGACTCCCGAGCTGAGCACGAGGTGCCAATGAAAGGCCTGCGCACAGGCCTTGTCCACGCCCGGGACGCAACAAGCCCTCAGAGAAATTCACGTCACGTCACGACCCGCATGTGAATTCGCGTCAGTGGCGACCGTCAGGGCTGTGACGTGCGGGTTTGCCCGAACTGGGACCCTGGTGCGGCTTGTTGCACACACCCGGAATTGTTCCGTTGCCCTGAAAGAGTGCACGCGCGGGCATGACGCCACTTCAGCAACCGAAAAGCGTCGGTACCCTTTTTGTCACCTGATCTTGACGTGACGGAGGGAGGCGAACGGCGAAAGCTTTGGCGGGCCCGCCGTCGTCTCCCTCTCGTCCGTCACCAGGTACGCAACTGCACCCTCAACCTAGGAGGAGGCATCCCGATGACGTCCGTAGAAAGTACCGCAGGGAAGGCACCGGAAGACATCTCCCGTGTCACCTGGCGCACGAAAGTGTTCACTGCGGCCGCCGCAGTCGCCGTCGGAGTCCCGGCCGTTCTGCTCGGATACGGCGAGTACGTCGCGGCGATCGGCACACTGCTCGGTGCCGCCGGCGGCATCAGCGTGACGGTGGTGAACATCCGCCGCTGAGGCCGGTGTTGAGAAGTGGCCCCCGGAGCGGACTCCGGGGGCCACTCGCGTTCTTCCTGTCCGGGCCTCGTTCAGGCCGGTGATACCGGTGACCTGGGTGCTCGTGGGCGCGTGCGTCAGTCCGCCAGGTCCAGCGCCGCCCCGATGATTCCGTCTGCGTCGATCCCGTGATGGCGGTGCACGTCGGCGAGGGTGCCGCACTGCCCGAATCCGGTCACGCCCAACGACCGGCTGGGCACATGGTTGATCCCCGCCAGGAACGCCAGCGTGTGAGGGTGACCGTCGAGGACGGTGACCAGCGGCCTGGCCCGCTCGTGGGGGAAGAGCTGCTCGAGGATCCAGTCAGAGCCCTCCTGGAGTCCCTGCCGCGCACGGACGGCGCGGAAGAGGAGGTCGGGGCTGGTGACGCAGACGACGTCCGCGCCCACCCCGAGTTCGTCGAGCCGCTCCGCCGCCGCGAGAGCTTCGGGAACCATCGCCCCGGTCGCGGCGATCGTAAGGGACGGATCGCTGTGGCGGCGCAGCATGTAGCCCCCGGCGACCGTCTGCTTGCGGCGGCGCTCCCGTGCGGCCGGATCACCGGGCACGGCGGCCAGGGACTGGTCGACCGTACGGGTCGAGAGGCGCAGGTACGTCGAGTTGCCGCCGGGCTTGCCCAGGCATGCCAGACCGGCGAGCAGGCACCACTCCATGTCGACGGCGAACGCCGGCTCGTACGCGGTGCAGCCGGGCTGCTCAAGTCCGATGGAGGGGGTGATGACCGACTGATGGGCGCCGCCTTCGGGCGCGAGGCTGACCCCGGAGGGCGTCCCCACCAGGATCGACTGCCCGCCCGCGTACATCCCGAACGACCACGGTTCCAGGGCCCGTCCCACGAACGGGTCGTAGACCACGCCGATCGGCAGCAGCGGCGTGCCCCACCGGCTCCACGTGGCGCCCAACTCCCCGAGCAGACCTACCAGGTTGGTCTCCGCGATCCCCAACTCGATGTGCTGTCCGCTGGGGCGTTCCCGCCAGTGCAGGATCGTCTCGGCGTCGTCGTCGAACCAGTCCCTGCGCTCGGTCGGTGACCATGTGCCGACCTTGTTCAGCCAGCCGCCGAGGTTGGTGGTCGAGGCGACGTCGGGGCTGACCGTCACGACATGACCGGCCGCCTCCGGAGCTTCCCGCGTCAAGTCCAACAGCGCCCTGCCGAGGGCCTGTTGAGTCGATCCGCTACCGGAGGGGGTCCGCCTGAAGTCCGTCGGCAGCGCCAGGGGCTCCACCTGCGGCGTGGGGTGGCGGCGCAGGCGGTCGGCCGTACGGTCGCAGAGTTCGGCTTCGGCACTGCCGGGGGTGAAACGGGCCCATGGCTGCTGCGGATCGGCACCCACGGCGTCCGCGAGCTGCGCCATCTGCTCACCGGTCAGCAGCGCCGAGTGGTTCTGCGGATGCCCGGCGGTCGCAAGGCCGTGGCCCTTGACGGTGTAGGCGAAGATGACGGTCGGACGGGTGTCGTCGATGGACGCGTAGGCGTCCGTCAGCGCTCCGAGATCGTGCCCGCCCAGGTTGCGGATGACCGCGTCGACGGAGGCGTCGTCGAGTTGGGCGAGGAGTTCGGCGATGCGATCGCGTCCCTCGCCCGTGCCCGGCAGGCGTTCGCGCAGCTGCTCGGGGGAGCACCGAAGCAGCCTTTGGTACTCGGGGTTGGTCATCTCGTCGATGCGCGTGCGCAACGCCTCGCCGCCGGGCTTGCTGAACAACTCCTCAAGGAGACGGCCGTACTTGACGGTGATCACCTGCCAGCCCGCTGCCGCGAACATCCCCTGCAGACGCGTCGCCGAGATGTTGGGCACGACACGGTCCAGCGACTGCCGGTTGAAGTCCACGATCCAGACGACCTCGCCGAGGTCGGCCACGCCGGGATCGAGGATCGCTTCCCAGCAGGCGCCCTCGTCGAGTTCGGCGTCACCGATCAGGGAGTACTGGCGCCCCGAACTGCCGCCCTCGAAGCGGGCGTTC
Organism: Streptomyces albidus (ex Kaewkla and Franco 2022); assembly: GCF_013870515.1. GTDB lineage: Bacteria > Actinomycetota > Actinomycetes > Streptomycetales > Streptomycetaceae > Streptomyces > Streptomyces albidus. Next base: position 48,265 of record NZ_JACBXA010000015.1, read on the forward strand.
ACATACCGGCGGGCGACGGCACCCCAGATCGGCGCGGTCGCGCCGATGCCGACCGAGCCGGTGGAGTAGTCGACCGGGTCCGGGTCCTTCTCGCGGCTCGGGTAGCTCTGCAGGCCGCCGTAGCTGCGCAGCGTGGTCAGGTAGGACTCGTCCAGCTCACCCAGCAGGTAGTTGACGGCGTGCAGCACGGGGGAGGCGTGTGGCTTGACGGACACGCGGTCCTCGCGGCCGAGTTCGTGGAACCACAGCGAGGTCATGATCGACGTCATGGACGCGCTCGACGCCTGATGGCCGCCCACCTTCAGCCCTGTGGGGTTGGGACGGACGCGGTTGGCGTGGTCGATGATCGACGTCGCGAGCCACAGCACGCGCTGCTCGACAGCCCTCAGCACATCGAGGTCCCTGTCAGCCGGGCCGGTGACCGGTGCGGGCAGCGGGTCCGCTCCGGCGGTGTTCTCCGTGGTCTTCATGCCGTCCGTCCGAAGCAGAGAAGTCAGCAGATTGCATATGAATGACAGCAGGACGATGATGAACGCACAAGCAAGGCGCGTTCAGTTGAGCAATCTGCTCAGTGTTGTCACTCGGACGAACAGCGAGGTTGAACATTGTGACAGGCGAGGAGCCCCTCGACGCCGTCGATGCGAAGTTGCTGCTCGCCCTGGCGGACGAGCCCCGGGCACCGGTGATGGCGCTGTCCCAGCGGCTCGGGCTGTCCCGCAACACCGTCCAGGCCAGGCTCGGCAAGCTGGAACGCCGGGGGGCCCTGCAGTCGTTCGAGCGTCGCATCGATCCGGCTGCGTTGGGATATCCGATGTCGGCGGTCATCACCACGCGGGTCACGCAGCGTCGCCTCGAAGAGGTCGCCGACGCGCTCAGCCGGATCCCCGAGGTGGTCGAGGTCGACGGCCTCAGCGGTGACACGGACCTCCTGGTGCGGGTCGTGGCCGTCGACGCCGACGACCTGTACCGGATCGCGGGCCAGGTCCTGGCCAGTCCGGGCGTGGAGCGTACGAGCACGGCCCTGGTCATGCGCCGGCTGGTCGGCCACCGGCTTGCGCCCCTTCTCGAACGGTCAGCGGAGCGGCCGGGATCCCCGGCGGACTGACCGGCGCAGGCGGCTCGTTCAGTGAGTCTTCGCCGACTTCGAACATGGCGGTCGGAGGCTCTGGTGTGGCGCTCGCTCGGAGCCCCCAGCGTCAACTCCCGGTGCGGTACGCTCTCGCGGCCCACGGCCGGGGACGGCATCCGCGAGGGTGGCAGCCAGGTCTCCGTTGTCTGTAGCGTGCGGAAGTGACCAGAAGCGAGCGAATTGCGGACCAGCTGGACCGGCACTGGACCAAGAACCTGCGGCCGCGGCTGCAGGGTCTTGCCGACGAGGAGTACTTCTGGGAGCCGGTGCGTGGCTGCTGGAGCATCCGCCCACGTGGCACGTCGGCCGCACCGATGCCGGAAGGTTCGGGGGAATGGACGATGGACTCCGCGTCCCCTGCCCCGGTGCCGGCGCCGGTGACCACGATTGCCTGGCGGCTGGCGCACGTCGTCGTCTCCTGCCTGGGCTATCGGGTCGGATGGCACTTCGGCGGCCAGGACGTCGACTCCCAGACATTCGCCTACGCGGGGACCGCTGACGAGGCGCTGGAACAGCTCGATGAGATGTACGGGAGATGGAACGCGGGGGTCCGCGAGCTCTCGGACGCCGACCTGGAGAACCCGCCCACGGTGGGTCCCGAGCGGTTTCCCATGGAGGGCATCGTCCTGCACGTCAACAGGGAGCTGATCCATCACGGCGCCGAGATCTCCCTGCTGCGCGACCTCTACCGCTGGCAGGACGGAGCCGCACCACGCCGAGTCTGACTTTCCGGTAGCGGTCGATCGAGCTGCGGAAACCCACGTAACTCCGTGACGCTCCGTGGCTGCGGGCTTCAGTGACGCAGGTCGCTGCCCTGGCTGGGGGGCAGCCCGGCCCGGGCCTCGACCTCTTCGGTGCTGTAGGCGCCGGGGCCGTTCCACTCGGCCAGCAGGACGGTGGCGTCGTCCCGCAGCTCGCCGTGGTGGTAGTCGAGGATCGCGCGGATCAGGCGCCGGAGCGTCTCGGGTACGGGCAGGCCCTCGGCGTGCTGCCGGATGAGGAAGTTCAGGAACCGGGCCAGGCCGAACTCCCCTCCGGCGCTGCGGGCTTCGGTGATCCCGTCGGTGTAGAAGACGATGCGGTCGCCCGGCTGCAGGGACTCCTGGCAGAGCGTGGTCTCCACGTCGAAGTGGGTGCCGAGGGGCGGGCTCGGCTGGCATTGCAGCTGGGCCACCCAGCGGCCCTCACGGATGATCACCGGGGGGTAGTGGCCGTGGTTCGTCCAGGTCAGCAGACCGGTGCGGGTGTCCAGGTCGGAGAGTACGGCCGTGGCGTAACGGTCCCCGGCGAACTGCTCGTAGAGCACCTGGTCCACCGCCTCCGCGGCCTCCACCAGTCCGAGGCCCGCGCGGCGACGGCTGCGGCAGGCGGCCATCGCGAGGTTCGCGGTCAGCCCGGCGGCGGTGTTGTGTCCCATCGCGTCGTAGATCGCGAGGTGGACGATCTCGCCGGAGGTCGCGTAGTCGAAGGCGTCACCGCTGACGGCGTACGCGGGCTCCATCATGGCGCCGATCACCACGCGGTCGTCGGCGTAGGCCCGCGGCGGCATCAGCGTCCACTGCATCTCTGCGGTGACGTCCATCGGCTCGCTCCGTACGAGACGGGCGTGGGCGTCGCTGTAGTCGCGCTTGCTCACCACGAGCAGGGCCACGAGCCCTGCCAGCGCCTTCATGCTCTGCCGCGTGTCCGTGTCATCCGTGGCGGTACGGATCCGGAGCAGCCCCAGGCGCTCGGTGCCGTCCAGCAGAGGGACCCACCACAGGAAGTGCCCCGAGTGGTCCTCCGCGTCCGGGGTGCCCAGAAGGATGTTGCCGTGCTGGTAGGACTCCCCGGGCAGGGAGCCCTCGACCTGCAGGGTCCGCTCCTCGCCCGGCCTCGCCTTCAGGCCCGGGCCGGTCAGCAGACGCAGCACTCGTTCCTGCACGTCGACCAGGTAGATGCGAACGTCCCACAGCTTCACCGCCTCCGAGGCCTCGGCGACCCGGGCGGCCACCCGCTCCAGCGGCATCACGTGGCTGTCCGCGAGCAGCTCTCTCAGGACTCGGTCCCGTGCTTCCGACACTGCTGTGCCCCTTCCGCCGACCCGGCCGGGGTGGGCCTCCTCCCATTGTCCTGCGTGCCGAGGCGGTCCGCAGCGCGTGATCGGCCCGTCGCGTATGCGCAGGTCGACGCCGACACGCCCCGTTCCCGGATCACGCGGGCGAGCGCCCCGGCGGCCCGCGGTCCCGGAGAGGCCCGTCAGCGCCTGCGCAGCGCCCCCGCGGTGACGCCGGTGCGCTCGCGCAGCAGGATCCTCAAGGTGTTCGGATGCTCGTAGCCCACCTTCCGGGCGATCGTCTCCAGCGACAGATCCGTGGTCCGCAGCAGGTGGGAGGCCTGCTCGACGCGCAGGTCCTGGACGAAGCGGACCGGTGAGGTGCCGAGCGTGCGCTGCACGGCCCGCTGGAGAGTGCGCTCGCTGACGCCGAGTGCCCGCGCTCCGTCCCTGATGCTGATCGGCTCCGAGAGGTGATGCCGCGCCCAGCGCTCGAAGGCCGCCACCGTCGGGTCGCTCTGCGCGAGAGCGCTGGGGATCGTGTACGCGGACTGGGACGGGCGCTCGTCGATCACCAGATAGCGGGCGACGAGGTCGGCGAGCGCGGGGCTGCTCATGCGGACGACGGCCAGGGCCAGGTCGACGTGACCGAAGGCGGCGCCCGCCGTCGTCACCCCTCGGGAGGCGGTCACCATGCTCGTCTCCTCCAGGTCGACGGCGGGGTAGCGCTTGCGGAAGACCGGTGCCAGCCACCAACTCGTCGTCGCCCGGCGCCCGTCGAGCACCCCGGACTCGGCCAGCAGGAAGGTCCCCGTACAGGCCGAGGCGACGGGGACGTCGTACACTGGTTCCTCCACCTCCTCACTACCTCAACCATCACTCACACCTACCGTCCGCGAGGGAGCCGGCGTAACGGTCGGCGACCGCACGGCAAAGGCGCAGCAGCGAGGGGGTGAGCACCCGCTCCGGCGAGAGGACCTGTGCCAGCGGAGCCAGCGCCCCCGGATAGTCGCTCTCGGCGACCCGCTCCACGATGAACCCGTTGATCAGGCGCCCCCCTTCGCGCCTGCCCTCCTTCTCCCCGGCGCCGAAGCGCACGCGCACCCGCACCCCGGGCTGTGCCTCCTCGTCCATCGCGGCGGGGACGGCGTAGTCGAAGTACCGGTCGAGATGGACGAGCCCCTTGTCCACCAGGACCCGGGCCACGGGCGACTCCTCAGCCAGCTCCGCACCGCGCCAGGTGCGCGGCCGCGCACGGGGCGGCTTGCGCTGCCGCACGGTCTCCCGCAGCAGCGCGAGCTGCTCCGGCGCGTCCGTCGGCTCGGCTGTCGAGGGCTCCTGCTGCCCGTTGTCGCTGCTCACAGCTTTCAGTCTTAGCAGACGGTACGGACAG
>NZ_JACBXA010000150.1 GCF_013870515.1 Streptomyces albidus (ex Kaewkla and Franco 2022)
GTCGTCGCACCCGTAGCGGCGGTGCGAAGGCGACACAGCAGGGGACGGCCACCCCCGACAGCTGAGCGGCGACCGGCCCACGGGCCGACCCGGCACGACCAGGCGCCGCTGAGCGCATCGAGGCCCGGCACCCTTCGGATGACTCCGGGGGCACCGGGCCTCGGCGCTGCGCGGATGCCGTCCAGGAGGTCCGGACGCGGGCCAGACGGTAGCGTCCTGGCATGAGCAAGCCCCCGTTCCTCGTGTTGCCCTCCACGGCTCGCGCGTACCGACTGCGCACCGCACGGGGCGAGTTCGCCGTGCACGATGCCGGCGAACCCCGTCTCGGCACGGCGCTCCTGGTGCCCGGGTTCACAGGCAGCAAGGAGGACTTCATCGCTCTGCTGGACCCTCTGGCAGACGCGGGATACAGGGTCCTGGCCGTCGACGGACGCGGGCAGTACGAGTCGGACGGGCCGCGCAACGAGTCCGCCTACGCGCAGAACGAGCTCGCTCAGGACCTGCTGGCCGTGACGGAGGCGCTCCGCGGGGATTCCGGCTCCTCCCCCGGCACCAAGGTGCATCTGCTGGGCCACTCGCTCGGTGGTCTCATCTCGCGCGCGGCGGTGATGCGTGACGCCGGTCCCTTCGCGTCACTCACCTTGATGAGCAGCGGTCCGGCTGCTGTCTCCGCCGGCCAACAGCACCGTCTGAAGCTGCTGTTGGGCGCGTTGCCGGTGATGGAGATGGAGGAGATCTGGCAGGCCATGCTCGAACTGGATCCCGTCGAGGCGGCGGACGAGCACACGCCGCCCGAGGTGGCCGACTTCCTGCACAGACGCTGGATGGCACACGTCCCTGAACAACTCTCGGCGACCGCACAGCAGTTGATCGCGGAGCCCGACCGGGTCGCCGAACTCGCCGACGCCGTCGCGGATGTGGGGTCGGGCGGATCGCCCCTTCCCCTGCACGTGCTGTCCGGCTCCGTGGACTACGCCTGGCCCGTACCCCTGCTGGACGAGATGGCGCGGCGTCTGGGGGCCGCACGCACCGTCGTGGAGGGCACGGGGCACTCTCCCAACGCCGAGGACCCCCGGGAGACGGCCCGCGCGCTCACGAGCTTCTGGGACGCCGCGACGAGCTGACGTCCAGACGGTGCAGTGGACCGGTCGGCGTCAGGCGCCCGAGATGAACTGCCTGACGCCGTTGGCTATCTGCTGCACCGCGATCGCCGACAGGAGCATGCCCGACAGGCGCGTCACGAGCACCACACCGCCGTCCTTGATGATCCGGATGATCAGCAGCGAGTAGCGCATCACCAGCCACAGCGCCACGTGGATGGCGAGGATCGCCACCCACACCGAGACCTGGCCGCCGACGCCGTCCGCGCGCTGCACGGCCAGGATGACGGAGACGATGGCCCCCGGGCCCGCCAGCAGCGGCATGCCCAGCGGTACGAGCGCGGCGTTGACGTCCTTCGTCTGGGAGGGCTCATCGGCCTTGCCGGTCAGCAGGTCCAGGGCGACTAGCAGGAGCAGCAGACCGCCGGCGACCATCAGCGCCGGCACGGAGACGTGCAGATAGTCGAGGATCTGCTGGCCGCACAGTCCGAAGACGGCGATGACGCCGAACGCCACAGCCGTCGCCTGCATCGCCATCCTGCGCTGCACTTTGACCGGGCGGCCGGAGGTCAGCGCCAGGAAGATCGGTGTGATGCCTGGCGGGTCCATGATCACGAAAAGGGTGATGAAGACGGACCCGAAGAGCGCGAAGTCGAACACGGCGTTGCCTTGCTGGGAGGCCCGGACGGCGAGCGGCCGGGTGGGGACAGGGACACGGGACGGCAGGAGCGGCGTGGGACGGCCGGCCGTCGCGGCGAGGAGCGGGAACCGCCGGGCGGGGCGGCGTCAGCGCTCCGAAGGGCCGGTGACCGGCGCCGCACCCGAGGCACGGGCCGCGATCTCGGCGTAGACCTCGGGCGCCGTGGTGTGTTCGCCGAGACGGCAGTCCTTGCGGCTGCCGTGGTAGTCGCTGGAGCCGGTGGCCAGCAGCCCGAGGTCGGCGGCGAGGCCGTGCAGACGGGCGCGGGTGGCCTCGTCGTGGTCCATGTGGTCGGCCTCCACCCCGTCGAGCCCCGCGGCCGCGAGATCCGCGACGGCGCTCTCCGGCACGCACTGCCCCCGCTTCGCGGCGAGGGGGTGTGCGAAGACGGCCACTCCCCCGGCTCCCTTGATCAGCCGCAGCGCGTCGAAGGGGTCGAGTTCGTGCTTCTCGACGTACACGCGGCCGTCGTTCGTGAGCCAGCCCTGAGTGAAGGCGTCCGAGACGCTCTCGACGACGCCTGCCTCGACCATCGCGGTCGCGATGTGGGGCCTGCCGACAGCACCGTCCCCCGCGATCTCCGCGACGCGCTCCCACGTCACGGGGACCCCCAGGTCGCGCAGCTTGCGCACCATCCCCTGGGCGCGCGGCACGCGGTCGTCCCGTACGAGCTCGCGCTCGCGGGCGAGTTCGGGCTCCTCGGGGTCGAAGAGGTACGCCAGCATGTGCAGGCTGATGCCGCCCAGCCGGCAGGAGAGTTCCGCGCCCGTGACGAGCGTGAGCCCGGACGGCAGCGCGCGCAGGGCGGCGGCGTATCCGGAGACGGTGTCGTGGTCCGTGAGGGCGACGACGTCGAGGCCCGCCGCGGAGGCGTTGCGGACCAGCTCGGCGGGGGTGTCGGTGCCGTCCGACGCGGTGGAGTGGGTGTGCAGGTCGATGCGCACGGGACAGGCTCCAGCCAAGGACGGGGACGGACGGCGCGGGGGTGCTCTCAGGATAACCGTCTGCGGTGGTGCGCCAGGGACGGGCCCGAGGGGCCACCGACCTCTGGTCGAATCTCACCGCAGACCTCTGGTCGAATCTCACCGCAGACCTCTGGTCGAATCTCACTGCAGACCTCTGGTCGCAGGACACAGGGGCCCTCTGGCGGCAGGGCTCCGGGGGGCGCTCTCCGTACCTCACCGGGAGCCCCCCCGACCGTCAGGAGAGGATGCGCGACGAGAGCGTGCCGCACGGCAGCAGGTCGACCTCGGCGCCGGCGTCACGAAGGTCGGTGAGCACGAGTTCGTCGTACAGGAGCAGCCCGGACTGCTCCGGCCAGACGATCGCCCAGAGCCACAGGCCTCGTGCCTCACCCGCGAAGACCGCACGGTCGCTGGCCGCGCCGCCCACGTGCCACATGGGTGTGGGCCGTCCCGCGGCCAGCACCTTGACGGGCGGAGGCTTGTCGACGCACATTCCCGGACCGGGGTCGGGACCGTCGACGCCTGCGTAGCGCGCTCCGAGCCCCACGCCCAACTCCTCGGCGACGAGGATGAGTTCGCCCGTACCCCCGAGGGGGCCCGGCCCCGAACACGCGACGGCCGTCGCCCGTCCGCCGCTTCTGTCGTCACCGGCGCAGGCCACGCCTGAGAACAGCCAGCCCACCGGCAGAGGCCACGGCATCCACACGGGAACCTTCGTGCGGCCGACGGCCACGGCGAGAGATTCGACGCTCGGGGGGACGACAGGCTGGAGCGGGTGCACCGTGCCGTGCAGATCGCACTGCCAGGAGTCCGCGAAGAGTCCGGGCGCCCGTACCCGGCCACCGCACTTCGGGCAACTGGGTTCGCCCCTCATGGAGCACAACGGTCCTCCCCGGCCGCGTCCGCGTCAAGGATCATCTACCCGAAGTTGGCCGAAGACCGACGTTGTGCCCACGGGTCACGAGGCGCGGACGCGGTCTTCACCCCGCACTCGGAACGGCTGGTATCAGTCGGTCAACGGAACGCCGCCGCGAAGTGGATCACGCAGATCCGTGCCGTGCCGCAGCCAGCGTTCCTCCAGCGCGGCCGCCCCCCGCGCACGCTTCCACGCGGCCTCGTTGGCGGTCATGGGCAGCAGCGGGAGAAAACGCACGGGGTCGAGAGGTGCCTCGAGCTCCAAGTCCTCGACCAGACCGCCCGGTTCGGCGACGAGTACGGACGTGAACTGCGCACCGGGCCACAACGGCTCACCGACGTCGAGGGAAGCACCCGGCGCCACGACGACCCCCTCGACCTGGGGGGAGGCGGCGAGCACGGCGAGCGGTCGCAGCACCTGGTCGGTCTCGGCGGCCCCGAGGCGTACGGACAGGAGCAGTTCGGCGCGGGGGCCCAGCTCAGGGTCTGCGAGAACCGCAGCGGGGTCGGTCATGGGAGCGGCGGACATCCCGAGCGTGGCGTACCGCACGATGCCGCCCTCGCCTGCGGCGTCGGCCTCCAGGAAGCGCAGCACCTCGATGCGCTCGGTACCGAGGAAGGTCACCGACGCTCGGGCGTCAGGCTCACCGAACGCCGAACGGAGCCGTGCCTCCACAAGTTTCGATACGTCAGCCATGGCGTGAGGATAATCGCGTAAGGACGAGGCAAAGAGACGCCCCCGCCCGGCCCGAACGGGCACGGCACCCCTCAGGCGGTGTTACCTTGGCTGCTGGTCAGGCATGCGAACCGTCCCCCACGGGGGACCGGCCGGAGGAGGTGGGACTGACATGGATCCGAGTCGACCGTGCAGTACCAACTGCTCTTCCGTCACGACCTCGCGTCCCCACTCCTGAGCGCCCTACTCCCCAGCATTTCTGCTGCTGAAACCCCCACACGGGGAACCAGTTCGCCGGGGATTCTCCGCCGGGTTCCGCGCGATGGAAGAGCGCCCGAGCTTCGCTCCATCCCGTCCGACTGCGAACCAGTGAACGCCGTCAGGCCGGTCCCGAGCGGTACCCGATTTGCAGACCTCCGGATCCTGCACAGCAGGGACGTAGGCCCACATTCCGGGTAGCGCTCCGCCGGACGACGGCTGGCATCCATGAGGAGCCCGGCATGTCGATGATCCGAGACCTGCGCGCCGCCGTACGCCCGTCCCTGCGCAAGGGAGGCCGTTCGGCACACCCCTACGAGAGCACCCGCACAGACGGCGCAGGCACAGCCGTCGTGGACTGCGCCGTCTACCGCGACGGACTGCGCGTCAGTGCCCACCACAGCCCCGACGAGGCGCTGCGCCGCGTCCGCGCGAGCGGAGGGCGCGAGTTCGTGTGGATCGGTCTGCACGAGCCGACCGAGCAGGAGTTCTCCGGCATCGCCACCGACTACGGGCTGCACCCGCTGGCCGTCGAGGACGCGGTCCACGCGCACCAGCGGCCGAAGCTGGAGCGGTACGACGACAGCGTGTTCACCGTCTTCAAGACGATCCACTACGTGGAGCACGCCGAACTCACCGCCACCAGCGAGGTGGTGGAGACCGGCGAGGTGATGTGCTTCACCGGCCGGGACTACATCATCACCGTGCGGCACGGCGGGCAGGGCTCGCTGCGCGCGCTGCGGCACCGCATGGAGGACGACGCGGAACTGCTCTCCAAGGGCCCCTCGGTGGTGCTGCACGCGATCGCCGACCAGACCGTCGACGGATATCTCGCGGTGGCCGACGCCGTGCAGGACGACATCGACGAGGTCGAGATCGAGGTCTTCTCCAACACCGCGGGCAAGGGCCGGCGCGGCGGCGACGCCGGGCGCATCTACCAGCTCAAGCGCGAGGTGCTGGAGTTCAAGCGGGCGGTCTCTCCGCTGCTGCGCCCCATGCAACTCGTCAGCGAGCGGCCGATGCAGGTGATCGACCCGGAGATCCAGAAGTACTTCCGCGACGTGGCGGACCACCTGACCCGGGTGAACGAGCAGGTGCTCGCCTTCGACGACCTGCTCAACTCGATCCTGCAGGCCAACCTCGCGCAGGCGACCGTGGCGCAGAACGAGGACATGCGCAAGATCACTTCGTGGGCCGCGATCTTCGCCGTGCCCACGATGATCGCGGGCATCTACGGGATGAACTTCGACTACATGCCTGAACTGCACTGGAAATACGGCTATCCGACGGTGATGGGAGTCACGGCGGCCATCTGTGTCGCCATCTACCGCGGCTTCAAGCGGAACGGCTGGCTCTGAGCGACGTCGTCAGCCGTCGTTGTTGACCCGTCGTGTTGACGGTTCGGGACCGGGCCGTCCGCTAGGTGCGCGGCCCGGTCCGTGCGTTCCCGGTAGCCTGCGGGCATGACGCTGCTCGATCAGGCCCTCATCGAGGAGGCCAGCAAGAAGTCCGGTCTCATCTGGGTGCGCGGGCCGGAAGGCCCCGCACGGTCGCTGTGGCACGTCTGGCACGACGGTGCCGTCTGCCTCGTCGGCGGCGGCCCGCTCGAACAGCCCCTGGACGGCCTGGGGTTGACGGACGGCGGCAGCGCGACCGTCACCGTGCGCAGCAAGGACAAGGGCGGGCGCCTCGTGGTCTGGCCCGCGCGCGTCGTCGAGTTGGCGCCCCGTGGCGAACGATGGGAAGCGACAGTCGGAGAGTTGAAGGGCAAGCGGCTGAACGCGCCCGACTTCCAGACCGTCGCCGACCGTTGGGCGCGTGACTGCCGGGTGCTGCGTCTGGAGCCTGCGGGTGCGCCCGTACAGCAGCCGGGTTCGATGCCGGACGACTCCCTCGCGGCGGCCCCGCTGCCGACCCAGGCGACCACGCGACGCCGGATCCCCGCCGGGCTGCCCAAGCTGCTCTTCCGCAGGCGTCGCGCGGCGGATTCCTGAGCTCTGGCGACCGCTCGCGGCCGGGCGGCGGGCGCCGGGACCTTGGTGAAGTGGGCGAGGCGCACGCGTCGTGCGCCCGGTCCGCTCAGCTCCTGGCCGCGGCGATCTTCCTGCCGTAGTCGACGACCTGCTTCTTGTTCGGCGCCCGCAGCGCGAAGTCCTTGTTCCACTCGGCGAGTTCGAGCGTGCCGGCGCCGCCGCCGCGTTCCACGCGCATCGGGTACGGCTTGCCGATCAGCGAGACGTCGACGATGCCGCCGCCTCCCTCACCGGCCTGGACGCGGACGGTTCTGACACCGCCGACCTCACCCCGGTCACCGATCTCGCGCTTGCCGTTCATCGCCAGCAGGCCGTCCAGCAGCAGGCGCATGTCGGCGAAGCCGCTGAGCTGCTTGTACGCGGGGTCCCCGGACGGCACCACGACGTACTTCCCGTCCAGCTTGCCCGCTGCCCGCACGTCCGACTTGGACGGCTCCTTGCCGCCCTTCTCCTGACGGGCCCAGAAGTCGGCGTCCGCCTTGAGGAAGAGGTCCTTGCCGACCTTCAGCAGGGCGAACGTGGAGTTGCCCTTGGAGACCTTGCCCGTGGCGCCGTCGCGCTTGAGACGCATGTTCAGGCGGTAGTTCACGCCCTTGCTGACGACGTTTCCGGAGAGCTTGACCGAACCCGCCTTCTCCGCGGCTGCACGGGCCTTCTTCTCGACGCGGGTCGCGGAGAGCTTGCCGACCCCGTTGGTGCCCTCGTCCGGATCCCCTGCGCATGCGCTGAGCGCCGCTGTGAGTCCCGCGCACACAACCCCTACCAGGGCCGTGCTCCGTCGTGTGCGGGCACGTCCAACCACGTCGGCAACCTCCTGGAGATCGGGCCGGGGACCGCACCTTACCCGGACCCGTACCCAAGGGCGGACGGCAGCCGTCCGGACCATCCCGCACGGTCTCACAAGGGCCCGCCAGGCTAGGCTGAAACAGGCAAAGGGTGCGTAAGCGCCGGAGCGTACTGACGACGAGGAGGGCCGACGGATGGCCGCAGGCTCCTCACGGGTCTTCGTCTCGCACCTCGCCGGCATCGCCGTCTTCGATCCCAACGGCGATCAGGTCGGCCGGGTACGCGACGTCGTCGTCATGCTGCGGGACCAGCCCGGCTCCGACGGGGACCGGCCGGGCCGCGAGCGTCCTCCCAGCGTGCTGGGGCTGGTGGTCGAAGTGGTCAGCAGGCGGCGGGTGTTCCTTCCCATGACGCGCGTGACGGGTGTGGAGTCCGGCCAGGTCATCACCACGGGCGTGGTGAACATGCGCCGCTTCGAACAGCGCCCTGCGGAAACGTTGGTGCTGGGCGAGCTCCTGGACCGCCGTGTGACCTTGGTGGAGACGGATGAGCAGGCCGCCGTCCTGGACGTGGCGATCCAGCAGCTGCCGGGGCGACGCGACTGGCAGATCGACAAGGTGTTCGTCCGGCGGACGCCGCGGGGCAAGGGCGGGGCGCTCAGGCGGCGGGGCGAAACCCTGACCGTGGAGTGGTCCGCCGTCACGGGGTTCGCCCTGGAGGAGAAGGAGCAGGGCGCGGCCACTCTGCTGGCGACCTTCGAGCGCATGCGCCCGGCCGACATCGCGAACACCCTGCACCACCTGTCCGCCAAGCGCCGCGTGGAGGTCGCCGCCGCGCTCGACGACGACCGGCTGGCGGACGTGCTGGAGGAGCTCCCCGAGGACGACCAGGTCGAGATCCTCGACGAGCTGCGCGACGAGCGCGCCGCCGACGTACTGGAGGCGATGGACCCGGACGACGCCGCGGACCTGCTCTCGGAACTGGCCGAGCAGGACAAGGAGCGCCTGCTCCAGCTGATGCGGCCCCAGGACGCGGCACCCGTGCGGCGGCTGCTGTCGTACGAGGAGGGCACGGCCGGCAACATGATGACGACGGAGCCCATCGTGCTCCAGCCGGACGACACCGTCGCGCTCGCGCTCGCGCGGGTCCGCAACGCGGACCTGTCGGCGCCGCTGGCGGCTCAGGTCTTCGTGTGCCGTCCCCCGGACGAGACCCCGACGGGGAAGTACCTGGGGGTCGTGCACTTCCAGCGACTGCTGCGCGACCCGCCCTTCACCCTCGTCGGTTCCATCGTCGACACTGATCTGCGCCCGCTGCCGCCGGAGACCACGCTGCCGTCGGTGAGCAGCTACCTGGCGACGTACAACATCGTGGCGGCGCCGGTCGTCGACGACGGCGGCCATCTGCTGGGCGCGGTCACCGTCGACGACGTGCTGGACCAGCTGCTGCCCGACGACTGGCGCGACGACGCCGCACGCGAGCTGTCGGATTCGGGCGGACGGGACGCGGAGGGGGGCATTCGGCATGGCGGCTGAACGGGACCGGGAGCGTGACCGGAACAGGCTCAGGCTCAGGGACAAGGACAGGGACAGGGACAGGGACCGGGACCGCGACTGGGAGCGGGAGCGGGAACGGAGCTCACGCGGACGCCTGGACGTCCCGCGCGCACCGAGGCGCAGATTCCTCCCGGAGTACGACCCGGAAGCCTTCGGACGGCTGTCCGAGGAGATCGCGCGCCTCCTCGGCACCGGCCGGTTCATCGTCTGGATGACCTTCGTGGTCGCGGTCTGGATCGCCTGGAACGTGCTGCTCCCGGAGGCGCTGCGCTTCGACGAGTACCCGTTCATCCTCCTGACCCTCGCCCTGTCGCTCCAGGCGTCGTACGCGGCACCCCTGATCCTGCTCGCACAGAACCGTCAGGACGACCGTGACCGGGTCAATCTCGAGCAGGACCGCAAGCAGAACGAGCGGAGCATCGCCGACACGGAGTTCCTGACCCGCGAGATCGCCTCGCTGCGCATGGGGCTCGGGGAGGTCGCGACCCGCGACTGGATCCGCTCCGAACTGCAGGAACTGGTCAAGGAACTGGAGCACCCCCGGCAGCAGGTCCCCGATTCCGCCGGGACCGGGACCCGGGTGGGGCCCCACAACCGGACGTGACGAACCCCGCCACCCCGCGCCTTCGGGTGACGGACGGGGCGGCCGTACCATTTCCGCATGGCTACCGACACTCCCCCGGGGTCCGTCCGGGAAGGATCCTCGACGTCCTCCCCCACCGAGGACGCAGTTCGCGCCGCCCTGGCGACCGTGAACGACCCGGAGATCCACCGGCCGATCACGGACCTCGGCATGGTCAAGTCCGTCGACATCGCGTCCGACGGCGCGGTCGACGTCGTGATCTATCTGACGGTCTCCGGCTGTCCGATGCGCGAGACCATCACCACCAACGTGACGGAGGCCGTCCAGGGCGTCGAAGGCGTCACACGCGTCGGCGTCGAGCTCGACGTGATGAGCGACGAGCAACGCCGCGAGCTCGCCTCCTCACTGCGCGGCGGCAAGGCCGAGCGTGAGGTCCCCTTCGCGCAGCCCGGGTCGCTGACCCGCGTGTACTGCGTGGCTTCGGGCAAGGGCGGCGTGGGCAAGTCCTCCGTGACCGTGAACCTGGCGGCGGCACTGGCGGCCGAGGGCCAGAAGGTCGGCGTGGTCGACGCCGACATCTACGGCCACTCCGTGCCCCGGATGCTGGGCACCGACAGCCGCCCGACGCAGGTCGAAGACATGATCATGCCGCCCTCCGCCCACGGCGTGAAGGTCATCTCGATCGGCATGTTCACACCGGGCAACGCCCCGGTGGTCTGGCGCGGCCCGATGCTCCACCGCGCCCTCCAGCAGTTCCTGGCCGACGTCTTCTGGGGCGACCTGGACGTGCTGCTGCTCGACCTGCCGCCCGGCACCGGCGACATCGCGATCTCCGTCGCCCAGCTGGTACCCAACGCCGAGATCCTCGTCGTCACCACCCCGCAGCAGGCGGCGGCCGAGGTCGCCGAGCGGGCCGGCTCCATCGCCGTACAGACGCACCAGAAGATCGTCGGCGTCATCGAGAACATGTCGGGCATGCCCTGCCCGCACTGCGACGAGATGGTCGACGTCTTCGGCACGGGCGGTGGCCAGCGCGTCGCCGAGGGCCTGACGAAGACGACCGGCGCCGAGGTGCCCGTGCTCGGGGCCATCCCGATCGACCTCCGCCTGCGGGAAGGCGGCGACGAGGGCAAGCCGGTGGTTCTCACCGACCCCGACTCGCCTGCGGGTGCCGCCCTGCGGTCGGTGGCCGACAAGCTCAGCGCGAGGCAGCGCGGCCTGTCCGGGATGTCTCTGGGGCTCACTCCGAGCAACAAGTTCTGACGCGGTACGCCGGTACGTGCCGCAGCGCGCACGTACGGCCCGTGCCGCCGCGGCACGCATGAAGGGACGCCCTCGGCGGAGGGCGTCCCTTTTCGTCTGCGCTTCTCAGAGGTGAGAGCTGCGGGCCGGTGGCCTCTCTCCCGCGCTCACTGCTCGTAGCTGTTGATGTCCTTGACCACGGCGAAACCGAGGCCGTAGGCGCTCATTCCGCGACCGTACGCGCCGATGTGGACGCCTTCCTGCGCGGCGCCCGCCAGCACCCAGCCGTACTCGGACTCGCGGTAGTGGAAGTCTGTGGGGACGCCGTCGACCGGCAGGGTCAGCGTGGTCCATCCCTCTCCCCCCAGGTCGTCGGCGAGCTCCCATGCCACGACGGTCTGCTGGTCGAGCCAGTCCTGCCGCAGCCCCCGTTCCATCTCCTGAGGCCATGTGCACGACAGCAGCCCGGAACCGGCGAGCCACGCGGCGGTGGAAACCGACGTCGCCTCCAGAACTCCTGTGCCGTCAGCGCTGCGCCGCACAGGACGGCTCGCCACCGTCACAGTGACCGCGAAGCGCTGATTGTCGGGGTTCGCCTCCACCTTGAGTGAGGGCACCTCGCCATGACCTGTCGACCCGTGCTCCACATTGCCGTCCGCTGCTGCCCCGACCTGCATCAGCCAGCGCGGTCCGGTGAAGGCCTCGTCGAGGCCGTACCACGGAAATGAAGCCGTCAAGAACCCGTCCACAGCCCGCTCGGCACCGGATTCCTCCGGTGCGGCGGGCCCGGGTTCCCCGGCCACCCGTCTCCTCGTCTCCATCTGCGCGAAGCCTCCTCATTGCCCTGTGCCACGGGCAGCCTGCCCCCCTCGGACGGCGAACCCCGGACACTGGGAGGATAGCCACCCCGGTGCACGGTTTCGGGCATGACCAAACATCACACCGACATCGGGGACGTGAGATGCGCCTCTCAGGTGACGCCGGTGAGGCAGATGGTCCGGCAGTGCGCGGAGTGGTCCGAGGGCCTCAGGTGGCGTCGGCGTCGAACGGCGGCGGCTCGTCCTTCGGACCGTTCTCGGTCCGGTCCTTGGTCAGCGGATCCGACGTCGCCACACCGCTCGACTCGCCCTTGCGCAGGTTCGCCCGGCTGCCGCTGCTCCTGCTGCCGCTCGTGCTCTCGGTGCCGTTCACGGCGTCGGTGACCTCTGCCATGTCCTTGCGGAGGTCGAAGCCGTTGCGGATCTCCTTGATGCCGAGATCGTCGTCGTCGAGCAGGTGCTTGCGCGCGAAGTTCTTGGGGTTCAGATCCTCGAACTCGAAGTCCTTGAACTCCGGGCCGAGCTCGGAACGGATGTCTTCCTTGGCGTTGTCCGAGAACTGGCGCACCTTGCGGATGAAGCCCGAAACGTCCTGGATCACCTTGGGCAGCTTCTCCGGCCCGAAGATGAGGACAGCGAGGATGACGAGCGCGACCAGCTCTAGGGGTCCTATGTCGAAGAACACCTTGCAGCTCCCTCATCCCTGATGCGTTCACGGGCGGTACGGCCCGCTATCACGGTACCCGCAGTGCCGGGCAGGACGGGAGCCCGCCTCGGCATCCGCAGGAGGTCACTCGTCGTCATTCGCCGAGCCGAGCTTCAGCCGGACCGAGCGGTCGTCGCCGTCCCGGCGGAGCTTCAGGTCGAGGACCTCGTCCGGCCTGTGACTGCGCACCTTCACGATCAGCTCCTCGGCGCTGTGCACCCGCGTGCCGTCGACCGCGGTGATGACGTCGCCAGGCTTGATGCCCGCCTTGTCGCCCGGACCGCCGCGCTTGACGGGCTCGCCGCCCCGTACGCCGGATCCTTCGACGCGGGCGCCGTCGCCCCCGTAGGCCAGGTCCAGTTGGACGCCGATGACCGGATGCGTGGCCCGGCCCTTGTTGATCAGTTCTTCGGCGACGCGTTTGCCCTGGTTGACCGGTATGGCGAAGCCGAGGCCGATGCTGCCGCCCTCGCTGCCTCCCGGGAGCCCCGAGCCGTTGTCGGCCGCCTTGATGGCGCTGTTGATGCCGACGACCCTGCCCTGGCTGTCGACGAGCGGGCCGCCGGAGTTGCCGGGGTTGATGGGGGCGTCGGTCTGGAGGGCGTCGACGAAGCTCGTGTCGGCGCTCTCCGGGCCGCCACCGGCGGTGATGGGGCGGTGCGTCGCGCTGACGATGCCGTAGGTGACCGTCCCTTCGAGGTCGAACGGCGCTCCGATCGCGACGACCGGATCTCCGATCCTCGTCGAGTCGGAGTTGCCCAGCGGCAGCGGGTCGAGCCGTGAGACGCCTGAGACCTTGACGACGGCGAGGTCGTAGCCCGAGTCCGTACCGACCACCTCGCCCTTCGTCGACTGGCCGTCGTGGAAGGTGACCTCCACCGGGCCCCCGTCGCCTGCCGCGTCGACGACGTGGTTGTTCGTGAGGATGTGGCCGCGCTCGTCGAGAACGAATCCCGTACCCGTGGCCTCACCTCCGCCACCGCTCACATGCAGCGTGACCACGCCCGGGAGCGCCTGAGCGGCGATGCCCGCGATGCTGCCCGGTGCGCGGCGGGCCTTGTCGGCGGGCGCCTGCGGCAACTCGATCCCGCCGGTGGCTCCGTCCCTTTCGAGGTACGCGCCCACGAGGCCGCCCACGCCGCCCGAGACCAGGGCCAGTGCGATCGCACCGGCGACCAGGCGGCCCCTTCGGCCTTTCCGCGGGCCGGTGGTGCCGTACGCCGAGTCATGGGCGGGCGCGGGAGCCCAGGGGTCGTAACGCAGCCAGGGCGAGGGCGCGTGAGGCTGCGGTGGGGCCTCGTGAGGCGGCGGGCCCGGATCGGGGTGTGCACGGGGCGCGGGCACGGCGGCGGGAGCGAGACCGTGGGTGCTCTGTGCCGACGTGGCCGACGTGACTGCCTGTGCGGACTCGTTCGTGCTGTTCGCCGCTGCAGGAGTCTGAGGCGGGGACGGAGTCGAGTTCGGGGCCGGTGGAATCCGGACGCCCTGCGCCGGCGTCGCCGAAGGGTGCTGGACGAGCGGGGCCGGCGCCCAGGGGCCTGGGCCGCCGTACGGCGGCGTGCTGTACGGATCGACTCCGTGCAACGGTTCGGCCTTGGGCTGTGCCGCCTCGTCGGAACCGGACGGGCTCCCGGTCTCCGCTTGCCCGGAAGGCGCAGCAGCCGCTGCGGGGAATGCGGTTTCCGCCCCCGGCGGGTCCGTTGACGCGTCCGGGGACGGCGGGACGGGCGTTGCGGAGGACGGGGATTGAGCGCCGCGTGCGTATCTGCGTGGACGACTCCACCACTTCGGGTGCGGCCCCGCGGACTTCCCCTCGTCCATGCTCTCCCCCGGTGTTCGTTTCTGAAGAGCAATTCACCCTCGCCCCACCGGAATTCAATCAGGTCCGGTGGAGCGGGCGCAGCGAAGCCCGGGCGTCAGCCGCGCGGCGGTGCGGCCGTGGCGACGGGGGAAGGAGCGGGTGCGTTCTCCGCGGAACCGCCGCCGGAAACGCCGCCCATCGGCGTACCCGCATAGGAGTCATCGCCGTAGGAGTTGTAGGTGACCGAGGGCAGCGCGGAACCTGTCAGCGGCGAAGCGAACAGAGCGTCGCGCAGGAGCGGATAGATCATGTCGACCTGCTCCTGAGCCCCGGTGGGCGTGGAAGGTGCCGCCCACGGAGCGCCGCGATGGAAAGCGGAGTCGCGGCCCGCCTTCACTGACGCACCGGTGGCGTCTGCGGCCGCACTCACGCTCAGAACACCACCGCTCCGCTCGGAGCGGGCTCCGACGGAATCCCTGCGGCGGCGGTCGCGTTCGGCGCCGGCCGCGGACGTCGCCGAACGGGC
>NZ_JACBXA010000151.1 GCF_013870515.1 Streptomyces albidus (ex Kaewkla and Franco 2022)
GCCGCCCCCGCCTCCTTCACGGGGAGGGGACCGGCCGTCCACGGGCTGAACCGACGGTGAGGACGTGCGCGGCGTTCACCATGGAGCGAGCGTCGCGAGAACCGGCTCTCCGCGCAACGGAGTTGCCGCCGGCCCGCTCAGACCGCGGTGGCCAGTCCGCGTGGCGGGCGGGCCGGTGCGGAGAGGCTTTCGATGAGGCGGTCGACCGTCTCCGAGACGCCCTCCGCCGCCTCGGCGGCGACAACTCCGCGGCCCTCGGCGTCCGTTGAGACGTGCCGGTCGAGCACGAACCAGCCCCGCAGGACACTGTCCGTACCCAGCGAGGTCAGGACGGGCCGCAACGCGTAGTCGATGGCCAGGACATGCGCGGCGCTGCCGCCCGTCGCCAGCGGAAGGACCGTCTTACCCGCGAGTGCGAACTGCGGCAGCAGGTCGAGCAGCGTCTTGAGCAGCCCGCTGTAGGCGGCCTTGTAGACGGGGGTGCCCACGACGAGCGCGTCGGCCCACGCGATGGCATCGATCACCTCCCGGATCGCCGGATGGGCGGCGTCGGCCGACAGCAGCGGTTCCGGAGGCAGATCGCGTACGGCGACATGGCGCACGTCGTGGCTCTCGTCCGCGAGCAGTTCGCCGACGTGCCGTACGAGGGAGGCCGTGCGGGAGCGGGCGGAGGGACTGCCGGAGAGGGTGAGGACGTTGGGCATCTGAGGGATCTCCTTGTGATTCTGCGCGTGGCGGTGGCTGTCGCGGTGTTGGTCGTGGTGCGGGATCCGTGCGGGGCTCACTGCGGGCCGGTGTGCGCCCGCCGGCCTGCCGACGCCGGTACGGGCTCCTTCGGCGGCGTCCACTCCGACCGGGGCTCCGTGAGGCGGGGGCGGCCGGTGGCGACGTGAAGTTCCTTGTGCCGAAGCCGAGTTGTGGCCCACATGCTCACCAGTGCGGTGAACACCAGGTAGCCGCACGCCGCCCACGGAGTGCCGCCGCCGAGGGCGAGAAGCGCGGTCATGATCAGCGGTGTGACGCCGGAGGCGAAGATGCCCGACATCTGATAGACGAACGACATCCCCGTATAGCGGACCTGAGTGGCGAACAACGAGGCGAACAGCGTCCCTTGGGCCCCGTAGAAGTACGCGTGGACGAGTCCGAGGGTGACCACGAGAGCCGTGGCGAACCCCCAGATCCCGCCCGTGCCGAAGAGCCAGAAGGCGGGGAAGACGGAGAAGGCGAACAGGCCCATGCCCACGAGGTACACGTCGCGCGCGCCCCGGCGGTCGGTCAGCTCACCCGAGACGGGGATGGCCACCGCCATCACGATCGCGGCGGCCGTCACGGCCAGCAGCACCGAGGTGCGGTCCAGCTTCAGCGTCGTGGTCGCGTAGGTGATCGCGAAGACGCCCCAGGTGTTGAACGCCGCGCCCTCACCCCAGCGGGCCAGCATCCCGAGAAGGACGTGCCGCCGCGACGACCGCTCACGCAGGAGCTCCACCAGGGGGGCGGACTGCGGGAGTTGACGCAGCTGCCGGACGACACGGAAGGCGGGTGTCTCGTCGATCTTCAGCCGCACGGTCAGGCCGACCGCCACGAGCACGAGGGAGACGAGGAAGGCCGCGCGCCATCCGTAGCCCAGGAACGCCTCTTCGCTGAGTACGTTGCTCAGCAGCGCGAACGCGCCTGTGCCCAGGGCGAGTCCGAGCGCCAGACCGATCTGCGGGTAGCTGCCGAACCTGCCCTTGCGGCCGTACGGCCCGTGCTCCACGGCCAGCAGTACGGCACCGGCCCATTCGCCGCCGAGCGCGACGCCCTGCGCGATCCGCAGGACCAACAGCAGCGCGGGGGCGAGGATTCCGACCTGTTCGTACGTCGGCAGCACGCCGATCAGGGCGGTGGAGACGCCCATCAGGCTCATGGTGAAGGCGAGCGTGCGCTTGCGTCCGATCCGGTCGCCGATGTGCCCGAAGAGCAGACCGCCCACGGGGCGGGCGAGGAAGCCCACGGCGAACGTGGCGAACGCCAGCATGGTGCCGACCGTGCCGTTCGTCGTGGGGAAGAACAGTTCGCCGAAGACCAGCCCGGCGGCCGTGCTGTAGAGGAAGAAGTCGTACCACTCGACCGTCGTGCCCAGCAGACTGGAGAGCACCACGGTCTTCAGCCGGCGGGGCTCGGTGGTGGGCACTTCCGCGGAAGCCGGTGCCACCGGCTGCTCCGCGCTCAACGGCCCGCGAACGGGACGATGCCCGCCTCCGCCGTGCGGGGGCCCTCGGGATGCTGCCACAGTCCTCGCCGCTCCAGCAGCGGCAGCACGCCCTCGCCGAACCAGTAGGCCTCCTCCAGGTGCGGCACCCCGGACAGGATGAACTCACCGATGCCGAGCTGGTGGTACTCCTCGATCAGGTCCGCGACCTCGGTGTGGCTGCCCACGAGCGCGGTGCCGGCGCCGCCCCGTACGAGCCCGACACCCGCCCACAGGTTGGGGTAGACCTCGAGCCGGTCGCTGGTGCCGCTGCCGTGCAGCTCCCGCATCCGGCGCTGCCCCTCCGACTCGCTGCCGGCCAGACCCTGTTGGACGGCCCTGACGCGCTCGGGGTCCATGCCCTCCAGGAGCCGTTCCGCCTCCGCCCACGCCTGGGCGGAGGTGTCGCGGCTGATGGTGTGCAGCCGGATGCCGAAGCGCACCTCCCGCCCCTGCGCCGTGGCCAGGGAACGGATCCAGTCGATCTTCTGCTTCACCTGCTGCGGCGGCTCGCCCCAGGTGAGGTAGACGTCCGTGTAGCGGGACGCCACCTCGCCGGCGGCGGGGGAGGAGCCGCCGAAGTAGACCTGCGGCGCGGGTTCGGGCAACCGGTTCAGCTGGGCGCCCTCCACCCGCAGATGCTCGCCGTGGTGGTCGACCTTCTCGCCGGTCCACAGCCGCCGCACGATGTCGAGGAACTCGCCTGTGCGCGCATAGCGCTGGTCCTTGTCGAGGAAGTCGCCGTACGCGCGCTGCTCCGCCGACTCCCCGCCCGTGACGACGTTGAGCAACAGCCGTCCGTGTGACTGCCGTTGATATGTCGCGGCCATCTGCGCGGAGAGGGTGGGGCTGATCTGACCGGGTCGGAAGGCCACCAGGAACTTCAGCCGCTCGGTCACCTGCGTGAGCATGGCGGTGGTGAGCCAGGCGTCCTCGCACCACGCCCCGGTCGGGGTGAGCGCGCCCACGAAGCCCAACTGCTCGGCTGTACGGGCGATCTGGCCGAGGTACTCCACCGACGCGGGGCGGTCGCCGCCCGCGGAGCCGGGGACCGACCCGTGGCCGCCGCCGACGATGTGGCGGCTGTCGCCGGTCGTGGGGAGGAACCAGTGGAAGGTCAACGGGGACGAGGAGGAACTGGCAGGGGCGACGGGAGACACGCGAACTCCAGGACAGGGAAGGGGAAACGGGGTCGGCGGCGGAGGCCGGCGACTGAAGGCATGCCGAATCGAGCCCCGGGGGGGCTCACTCAGGCGTGCGGAATGGCAGAGCCCGGCGAACGGCACGGGTCGCTACGGCGTGAAGCCGCGGAAGGGGTGAGATCGCGAGCGTCGGAAGCGCTCGCGGAGAGCGTCAGCTGTGACAGGTCGCGCTGGACTGGCGACACAGATCGACGTGGAGTCGCACCACGAGGATGTCGGCAGCAGCTGTCATGTGTCGCATTGTGGGCGAGCGGCACCGCGGGGTTCAACCCCCACAAGGGCACGTTTCAGCAGGTGAGATGAACGGCTTCGACGAGAGGTGTTCCCGTCGCGCCTCGCGCGCCCCTTCTCGGACGCGCCGGTCCGTGCCGGTCAGGCAGGCTTGAGCACGTCCGAGGCCGCACGGAGCCGGAGTTCCTCGATGACCTCCGCCTGGTCCTCGGCGCGCTGCAGCAACTTCGTCAACAGCTCCGCGTCCAGGCCGTCTTGAGGCGCGATCGTGCTCAGCGAGAGAAGCCCCTGCCACATCAGACGCTTGCCCTCGATGCCCAGCCGCAGGGTCTCCAGCTCGATCACGCTGCTCAGCGGTGAGCGGCGCACGAGGAAGCCGTTGGTCTTCGCCCGCCCCGCCTTCTCCGCCATCCACCCGGCGGCGACCTTGTAACGCCGCGCGGGGACGCCGAGCTCGCCCATGATCCGCAGCAGTGAGGCACGGTCCTGGGCGACCTCGTCGGCGATACGGACGAGTGTCTGCCCCGCTGCCGACATCGCGTGCTGCTTGGCGATGCGCCGGGCCAGCTCGCTGCCGCTTGTCGCCCCCATCAGATGGTCGTTGAGATAGATGGCCAGCGGTGACGTCATGGGGGCGGTTCGGGTGGCCGTGCCGTGCGCGGTACGCGTCGCGTGCGTCGTCGTCATGATCAGCTCCCGTCGGGGTGGTGGTCGGCCGTCCCCGGCGCCCACGAGTTCGTGCGGTGCTCTCGTGGCCCGGTGACAGCCTCGCCTCAGGACCGGCGGCCTTCGTGTGTGTGCCGACCAGGACGCCGACGGCTCGACGGCAGACCTGTGAGGGGCGATGAGCCTGTCCTTCAAGGCTCTCACCGGCGTGACTTCCGGCAACTCGAGCCTGCGCCCGCCACGCCCCGGCGGGTGCGGGCGGGCCCGTTCAGCCGGAGCGGGACGGTGGGCGAAGACCCCTTGCGTGGCCTGCGCCATGGACCTTAAGTTACCTATGAGTAGCTCTTTGGGTGCCTCGCATTGCCGGGGCCGGGAAGGCGGCACCGCGTATGGCCGGGCTTTCGATCACTGACGTCGGCCGCGGACGGCTGTGCGTCCGCCGAGCGGCGGGCGCATGAGCCCGCGCAGGAGCGGCAGCCGCGACCGGATGATCCTCAGCGCCGCCGCCCCGATCGAAGCGGCCGCCGCCGAGATCCACGAGCTGCTCGCCCACACCCTTCCCGACCGGGCCGGACCCGATCCGCGACCGTGACGCGCCACCACCCCCTGATCCCGCCCGCCGGAGGACTGCCATGCCGACACTCGAGCGCCACGACGACGTCTTCGTCCTCGACCTCGGAGACGGGGAGAACCGTTTCCACCCCGACTGGATCGCCTCCGTCAACGCCGCGCTGGACGAGGTGGAGAAGGCGGAGGGGCCGCGGGCCCTGGTGACCGCCGCAACGGGCAAGTTCTACTCCAACGGCCTGGATCTGGAGTGGCTGCTCGCCCACGCCGACCAGCACCGGGACTACGTCGTCTCCGTCCACGAGCTCTTCGCGCGCGTGCTGTCCCTGCCGGTGATCACCGTGGCGGCGCTTCAAGGGCACACCTTCGCCGCCGGAGCGATGTTCTCCCTCGCCCACGACTTCCGCGTCATGCGCGCCGACCGCGGCTACTGGTGCCTCCCCGAGGTGGACATCAACATCCCCTTCACGCCCGGCATGTCCGCCCTCATCCAGGCCCGGCTGGCACCGCAGACCGCGCACGAAGCCATGCTCACGGCCCACCGGTACGGCGGCGCGGACGCCGCGGCCGCCGGCATCGTCGACGAAGCGGCCGCCGAGGACGCCGTCCGCTCCACGGCCGTCGCGACCGCCCAGGCCCTGGTGGACAAGGCGGGTGACACACTCGGCACCATCAAGGCCCGCATGTACGCCACGGCCCTTGCCACCCTCCGCGACAGCACCGACCCCCTCGGCTGAACCGCCCTGCCCCCGGTGCCAGGGCTCCGTCGGCGCACCTTACGGTCTCCGCCTCCCCGGGCCACAGAACGGACGCACCACGAGCAAGGAGAACGACCGTGTCCCTCACCGACCCCGCCGCGATGACCGGCCTGGAAGTGATGCGCTGGGTCCAGCGTGAGCGGCCCGCCGAAGTCCCGTCCATAGGGCGGCTGCTCGGCATGCGCTTCGACGAGGTGGAACACGGCCGCGTCGTCGTCTCCCTCGACACCCGTGCGGACTTCGCCAATCCGCTGGGCAGCGTCCACGGCGGGATCGCCGCCACGCTTCTGGACTCCGCCATGGGGTGCGCCGTCCACACCACCCTTCCCGCCGGTGTCGGTTACACGACCCTCGAACTCAAGGTCAACTACATCCGTGCAGCCCGGACCGACGGACAGACCCTCACCGCCGAAGGCACCGTCATCCACGCCGGCCGCCGTACCGCGACAGCGGAGGGCAGGGTGCTGGACGAGCAGGGGAAGCTGATCGCCCACGCCACCACCACCTGTCTCGTCGTCCAGGACGGCGGCTGAAGAGGGGGCCGAGCTCACGGCCGGAGGTGCGGGGACAAGCATCCGGGCCGGCAGCCGGGGCGCGGCAGGCGGAGGAGACCGGCGGGGCACCTTGATGAAGGGAGGGCGCTCCGGTGAAGTGGCCGTAGTGGAGGCTCCCTCCTTGCGCCTCGTACGTACCGGGCGGGTCTCCCACCCCGCACCGCCGCGCGAGACAGGACAGACCATGACGGACAGCGCCCCCATCAGCACGCCCTTCACCGCCGACTCCACCGCCGAGGAGGTCATCGGGGGTATCGACCTGACCGGCCGCCACGCAGTCGTCACGGGCGGGGCCTCAGGAATCGGCGTGGAGACGGCCCGTGCCCTTGCCGGTGCCGGGGCGGAGGTGACTCTCGCCGTCCGGGACACCGAGGCGGGGCAGCGTACGGCCGAGGAGATCAGCGGGACCACGGGGAGCAAGCTGGTGCACGTGGCACCGCTGGACCTCTCCGACCGCAAGTCCGTCGCGGCGTTCATCGCCGAGTGGGAAGGCCCCCTGCACATCCTGGTCAACAACGCGGGGCTCATGGCGTCGCCCGAGATGCGTACACCCGAGGGCTGGGAGATGCAGTTCGCCACGAACCATCTGGGCCACTTCGCGCTCGCCGTGGGGCTGCACCGGGCGCTCTCGGAGGCGGGCGGGGCGCGAGTGGTGTCGGTCAGTTCGAGCGCTCATCTGCGGTCGCCGGTCGTCTTCGAAGACATCCACTTCGAGCATAGGGCGTACGAGCCGTGGTCGGCGTACGCGCAGTCCAAGACCGCCAACGTCCTGTTCGCCGTGGAGGCGTGGAAGCGCTGGGAGAGCGACGGCATCGCCGTCAACTCCCTGATGCCGGGCGCCGTTCAGACACGGCTGCAGCGTCACGTCAGCGAGGACGAGATCAGCAGGCAGCGCGAGAAGGCGGGCGCGGACGCACCGGCGTGGAAGACGCCCGAGCAGGGTGCCGCCACCTCCGTGCTGGTCGCCACGTCCTCCCTCCTTGAAGGGGTGGGCGGCCGTTACTTCGAGGACTGCAACCAGGCGCCGGTCGCCGAGCCCGGATCGCCCCGCGGCGTCGCCGAGCACGCCCTCGACCCGCAGGCCGCGGAGCGTCTGTGGCAGGTCTCCGTGAAGACGCTGACGTCGTGAGGGACCAGCTTCCCGCGGCGGGTTGAGGACTCCCGCCTTCAATGGGCGCACCTTCGAAATCCGCACCCCGACCCTGTCTGCACAAGAAGTCACTTCTCCTCGGATGTCCAACTCCGCTTGTGCCCATCAAGTGAAGGTCCCCACGCGGGGGCGGCGATCTCAAGGAGGGCGGCACCAGGATGTGCCTGCCTTCTGGGCGTTGCCCGGAGGGCAGGCCAGACCTTCCCCCCACCTGAAGGACAACGAGATGTCTCTTACATCCCTCAACCGGCGTGCGCGCCTGTCGCTGGCCGCCGTCGCCGCCGGCAGCGCGGCCGTGCTGGGGTTCGCGGTCCTGCCGTCCACCGCGACGGCGACCCCCGCGGAGAAGCCCGCCACGGTCGCGGCGAAGAGTGACAAGAGCACCAAGGCCGATGCCGTCACGCGCGCCCAGATGCTGGAGCGCGCGGGCACCTGGCTCACCGCCGACAACGGTGCGCAGGTTCCCTACAGCCAGACCGCGGTCTGGTCGGACGGGTACCGGCAGGACTGCTCCGGCTACGTCTCCATGACGCTGGGCCTGTGGAAGTCCGGACCCAACACCGTCGAGCTGGCGGGCAACCGGGATCTGACCACCCCGATCAACCTGGGCGACCTCAAGCCCGGCGACCTGCTCATCGATGCGGACGGCTCCAACACCACGCGCCACGTGGTGATCTTCGAGGGCTGGACCGACGACTCGCACACCGCCTACTCGGCCTTCGAGCAGCGCGGCGGCCACGGAACCGACCACCGGGTTCTCGACTACGGCCTGGACGCGGGCAGCGAGTACAAGCCCTACCGTCCGAACAACCTGACCGACTGATTCAACTCGGGCCGTCCACCGGCCCGTTGGTCATGAACGAAGCGCTCCCGGCCCGTCGAGACGGACCGAGAGCGCTTCGCGTGTGCTCTCGTGGCTACTTCACGGAACCCGCATTCGCGCCGCGGATGAAGTAGCGCTGGAAGCAGAAGAACAGCACCGCCACCGGGATCGTGGAGAGCAGGGCGGCGCCCAGCTTCAGCGGATACTGCGTGCCGGCGCCCAGGCCGCCCGAGACGAAGCGGGCGAGACCGGTCGTCAGGGTCTCGTAGTCGCTGGACTGGGTGGCCACCAGGAAGTGCGTGAACTCGTTCCACGAGCCCTGGAACGACAGCAGCGTCACCGTGATCAGGGCCGGCCGTGACATCGGCAGCACCACGTACCAGAAGATCCGCCCCACGCCCGCGCCGTCGATCCTCGCGGCCTCCTCGACCTCGCGCGGAATGGACTCGAAGAACTGCTTCATGATGAAGATGCCGGCCGCGTCGAAGAGCAGCGGCACGATCATTCCGGTGTAAGTGTCGAAGATTCCAAGGGTGTTGAGCACGAGGAACTTCGGGATGAGCAGCACGACCGGCGGTACGGCCATCACGGCGATGACGAAGGTGACCAGCACGGCACGCCCGCGGAAGCGCAGCCGCGCCAGCGCGTACCCGGCAGCCGAGTCGAACAGGACCCGGCCCAGGGTCACCACCACCGTCACCAGCGCGCTGTTGCTCAGCCAGCGCAGGAACGGCACGTCCTTCCCCGTGTCACCGGACCCGGTGAGCTGCTCGAAGACGGCGGTCGTGGGCGCCTGCGGCAGCAGCGACAGCGGGTTGGAGGCGGCCTCCGGGTCGGTCTTGAAGCTCGTCGACAACTGGACGAGGAACGGCAGCGCGTACAGCAGGGCGAAGCCGATCAGCAGCGCGTAGCCGGCCAGCCGTGCGGGACGAGGCACGCGTGCCAGAACCGGCCGCTCGTCCGTGGCCGTCGGTGAGGGATCAGTCCTGCGCACCGCGTGCCCCCTTCCTCAGCTTCGCCAGCGGATTGCGTGCGCCGCGCTCGCGCAGGAACCAGCGCTGAACTCCCGTCATCAGCAGCACGATTCCCAGCAGGATGAACGAGATCGCCGCTCCCTGGCCGAACTCCGCGTTGTCGAAACCGTAGGAGTAGGAGAGGAACGCGGGCGTGAGCGTGGTGTTGGCGGGTTCGCCCTGCCCCAGCACGTACACCTGGTCGAAGACCTGCCAGGTGCCGATCAGGCCGAGCGTCGTGACGAGGAACATCACCGGGCGCAGGGCCGGCAGCAGCACGTGGCGCAGGATGTGCCTGCGGCCCGCCCCGTCCAGCGCAGCCGCCTCCTCCAGTTCGCGGGGGATGTCCTGGAGCGCCGCGAGGAAGATGAGCATGAAGGTGCCCGACGTCGTCCACACGGCCAGCACGATGAGGGTGCACATCGCCACCGACGGTCCGGCCAGCCACTCGGAGAACGGCAGCCCCATCATGGTGTGTTCGGCGAGCACGCCCCCGGGCTTGCCGTCGACGATGCCGAGTGCGTCGAGAAGCACCCACAGCACGCCCCGTGAGTCCTGGAACCAGTTCGGTCCCTTCACCCCGACCCAGCTCAGCAGTTGGTTGACGGCTCCGCTGCCCTGGAAGAGGAAGAGGAAGACCGTGCACACGGCGATGGAGCTGGTCACGGAGGGGAAGTAGAACGTCGTGCGCAGCATGCTGCGGCCGCGCAGCATGCGCTGGTTGACGATGATCGCCAGGGTCAGCGCGAGGCCCGTCTGCAACGGCACCGTCAGCAGCACGTAGTACAGGTTGTTGCGCAGCGATGTGGCCAGCAGCGAGCGAGCGAGGCCGTCCTCGGCGAGGAGGCTCTGGTAGTTCTGCAGCCCGACGAAGTCGGCGTCAGGCGTGAACGGGTTGGACTGCCCGTCCCAGTTGAGCAGGCTGACCCAGGCGGCCATGAGGATCGGGAGCGCCATGAAGAGCCCGAGCCCCAGGACCATGGGGCTGACGAACAGCCAGCCCCACAGTCCTTCGCGGCCCCGCGTCGTGCGGGATCCTGGGCGCCCGGGCCGTCCGGGCCGCCGCGGGAGTGGCGGCGGCGCCGGACGCTCGGTCACAGAGGTGGACATGCGCGGTCAGTTGCCCTTCTTGATGGCCTGCTCGCCGTTGCGCTGCAGCGTGGAGAGGATCTTGGCGGGGTCGCCCGTGCTCAGGCCCTGAAGGTCCGCGTTGAACTGGTCCAGGACCTTGGTGAATCCGGGGACGGTGACCGGGCCCTGGGCGTATTCGTTGCCCTCGACCCACGCCTTGGACTCCGGGTGCTCCTTCGCGAAGTCGTCCATCACGCTCTCCCGGGAGGGCATGACGCCGACCGCGTCGGACGAGGCCAACTGCTCCTTCGCCGAGGTCAGATGACGCACCAGGTCGACGGCTGCCTTCTGGTGGGTGCTCTCCTTCGCCACGCCCCAGCAGTTGCTGAAGGCGAGCGTGCCCTTGCCGGCCGGGCCTGCGGGCAGCGGGACGATCTTGTAGTCGACGTCCGGGAAGTCCAGCTTCATCGCGCCCTGCAGCCAGTTGCCCTCGATGATCATGGCTGCCTTGCCCTTGCCCAGCGCCTCACCGGCCCAGCCGGTGTCCACCTGCTTGGCGAACTTCATCGAGCCGGACTTCAGCATCTTCTTGGCGAAGCCCAGGCCCTCGGCGTTCTCCTTGCTGTCCGCGGTCATCTTCGTCTCGTTGCGGTCGGTGATCCAGCCGCCGGACTGCTTCATGAAGGCGCCGAGCCGCTGGTACTCGTTGGTGGTGACCAGGCCCGTCGTCTTCCCCGAGGTGAGCTTGTCCGCGGTCTTCTCCAGCTCTTCCCAGGTGGTGGGGTAGTCCTTCTCCGTCAGCCCGGCCTTCTTCCACTTGTCCGTGTCGACGGCCAGGCCGAGAGTCGAGGAGTCCTTGGGGAGGCAGACCAGCTTGCCCTTGTAGGTGAAGGCCTTGCGCAGCTGCGGAGCGAAGTCGTCCGCGTCGGGGACCTTGTCGCCGTACGCGTAGAGCGAGCCGCCCTTGGCGTAGTTGGCGAACTGGTCGGAGTTGACGTAGAAGGCGTCCGGCGGGCGGTTCCCCGCGAAGGCCTGGGCGAGCTGCTGGTCCATGTCCTTGGCGAGCTGCACGGTGACCTTGTGCCCGGACTTCTTCTCCCAGGCTGCCGTGGCCTTCTTCACGGCCTTGGTCTCGGCGTCGCCGGAGGTCGCTATGAGTACGCGCAGCGACTGCTTCTTGGCGCTGTCCTGCTCGGGTCCGTTCTTGCTCTTGTCGAAGCCGGACGAACAGGCTGTCGCGGTGGTGACCAGCACCGCGCACGCGGTGACTGCCACGGTGGATCGGCGGAACATGCGGGCCTCCAGGGGAAGTTGATGCGTCGAGACGGAATCGGGGTGGCACGGGACGGGCTGGCGCCCGAGGTTCAGCCGGGAGCGCTGCCGAGGCTCGCCCGCAGGACGAGGGCGGGCGGCAGCAGCACCCGTTCGGGAGGTTTCGCGGGGTCGGCCATGCGGGCCAGCAGCAGCCGCATGGCCTCACGGCCCACCGCGTCGAGCGGCTGCGCGACGCTGGCGAGGCCGGGGTTGAGGAGCGGGGCGACCGTCGAGTCGTCGAAGCCGACGACGGACACGTCACGGCCGGGCGTACCGCCACGCTCCCGGATCGCCCGGTGGCAGCCCAGCGCGAGGGTGTCGCTGGCGGCGACCACGGCCGTCACGCCCGCGTCCAGCAGGGGCAGTGCGGCGGCTGTGGCCGCGTCGACCTCTTCGACGCTGTCGGCACGGTGGCCCGGCAGCAGTGCGTCGTACGTCCGCAGGGCACGCTGCCAGCCCGCGGCGCGGTCGTCGCCGACACCGGAGCCGGGCGGCCAGCCGAGGAATCCGATGTTGCGGTGGCCCTCGGACGCCAGCTTCGCCACGGCGGCTTCGGTGCCCGCGGCGCCGTCGACGTCGACCCAGTCGCCCACTTCGTGTTCGCACCACATCCTGCCGAACGCGACGAACGGGATGCCGCGCTCCTCCAGCCAGGCCTGCCTCGGGTCACCGTGTTCGGTGCCGCTCAGCACGAAGGCGTCGACGCCGTGCTCGCTCAACAGCTCCTCGTACGGGCCCAGTCCGGGCAGGCCGGGGCGCGCGGCGAACAGCAGCAGCCGGTAGCCGGCGGCGTCCGCCGTCTCGGACAGGGCGTGCAGGAAGCGGTCGAGGACCACGTTGCCCGGCCCCGCCGGTTCGATGCCGAAGCCGATGAGCCTGCTCGCGCGGGTGCGCAGGGAGCGGGCGGCGCGGTGCGGCCGGTACCCCATCTCGTCCACGGCCTGCCGGACCCGCTCCAGGGTCTCCGGGCGCAGCAGGTCGGGGGTGTTGAGCGCGTTCGAGACGGTCTGCGTGGAGACGCCCGCACGCCGGGCCACCATCGCCATGGTGA
This sequence comes from Streptomyces albidus (ex Kaewkla and Franco 2022), assembly GCF_013870515.1. GTDB lineage: Bacteria > Actinomycetota > Actinomycetes > Streptomycetales > Streptomycetaceae > Streptomyces > Streptomyces albidus. The sequence continues at coordinate 12,631 of NZ_JACBXA010000151.1, forward strand.
CCGACCCCGACCCGCCCTGATGCGAACCCTGGCCCGGCACGGGCGAGGGGGAGGGCGAAGCCGGGGCTTTGGGCATGAGTTGGCGTCTCCGTGCGGGCAGGTGGGACCGAGGTGGTGCAGGGGGACGGAACGATCTCCCGTGCAAATAGGGCAATTTGGGCCCTTGACCTCTTTGCTAGGGTCGTTTTGATCGATCCAATGACTGAGAGGTTGCGCCCACGTGGACACGACTGTCAAGGCTCATGACGGCACCGGCGCCACGTCCGCGCCGCACGCCGAGGCGGGCCTCCAGCCCTTCCTGCACGACGCCTGCGTGACGCTCAGCGCGCCCAGCATGGCGGTCTCACGCCCGGACGGTCAGATCAGCGGCGGCCCCGACGGGTTCTACCACGGCGACCGCCGCGGCCTGTCCTTCCTGACCGCCACCGCGGAAGGGGTGCCCAACGCCGCGATCAGCGGCGGCCCCGACAGCGCGGAGCAGGCCTCCTTCCGTACGGTGCTGCGCGGACTGGCCGAGCACAGCCCCGACCCTGCGGTCACGCTGGAGCGGCAACGCAGCGTGGATCCGGGCGAGTTGACCGAGACCCTCACCCTTGTGAACGCCGGGCGCACCTCCGTGCGCGTGGTCCTGGTGCTGCGCGCGGCGAGCGACCTCGCGCACATGGAAGACGTCAAGAGCGGCCGTCCCGTGCCCAACGTGGCGCCCGAACTGCGGCCCGACGGGCTCACCTGGTCCGACGGCCCGGTCGCCGTGGGGCTGACGTCCATACCCGCACCGGAGCGCGTCGTGTCCGTCCCCGGCGAGGCGGGTGAACTGCGCTACTGCGTCGACCTGGCCGCCGGAGGGCGCTGGGAGACGGTCCTGCGCTGCACCATCGACGACAAGCAGGGCGACGCCTTCCGTCCGGCGTCTCCCCGTGCCCGCGCCGCACTGGCCGCCGGCGCCACGCTGAGGTCCGCCGACCGCGGACTCGACCACTGGTTCACCCGGTCCCGCTCCGACCTGGGAGCCCTGCTGCTGGCCGACCCCCAGCAGCCGGAGGACGCCTTCCTCGCCGCCGGTGCGCCCTGGTTCCTCACCCTCTTCGGACGGGACTCGATCCTGGCCGCGCGCATGCTGCTGCCGCTGGGCACCGACCTGGCCGCAGGCACACTCCGTACGCTCGCCCGCCGTCAGGGAGGCAAGAGCGCCCCGGAGTCCGAGGAGCAGCCCGGCAAGATCCTGCACGAAGTCCGCCGCGACGGGCTGAAGTTGAGCGACGACCTCGCTCTTCCCCCTTGCTACTACGGAACTGTCGACGCCACCCCGCTGTGGGTGACGCTGCTTCACGACGCCTGGCGCTGGGGCATGGCCCCCGAGCAGGTCGAACGTCTCCTTCCGCACGCGGAGTCGGCGCTGGCCTGGATGGAGGAGTTCGGGGACGCCGACGGCGACGGCTTCCTGGAGTACATCGACAGCACCGGCCGCGGTCTGTCCAACCAGGGCTGGAAGGACTCCGGAGACGCCGTCCGCCGCCGCGACGGGCGGCTCGCCGAGCCGCCCGTCGCGCTGTGCGAAGTCCAGGCGTACGCGCACGAGGCGGCGCTGAACGGTGCCGCCCTGCTGCGCGCCTTCGGCCGTCCGGGCGCGGAGCGCTGGGAGGAGTGGGCGCAGCGGCTCAACCTGCGCTTCCGGGAGAGCTTCTGGGTCGAGGACGCCGACGGTCCGTACCCGGCGATCGCCCTGGGCCACGACAAGCAGCCCCTCGACGCGCTGACCTCGAACATCGGCCATCTGCTGGGCACCGGCCTGCTCGACGACGAGGAGAGCAGCCTGGTCGCCGCCCGTCTGGCAGGTCCCGCCCTCGACTCCGGCTTCGGCCTGCGCACGCTCGCCGACGACAGCGAGGGCTACAGCCCGCTCGGCTACCACATCGGCTCCATCTGGCCGCACGACACGGCGATGGCTGTGCAGGGCCTGGTCCGCGCAGGCCACCACGCCGCGGCCGAGTCCCTGGCGGCCGGTCTGGTCCGGGCGTCC
>NZ_JACBXA010000152.1 GCF_013870515.1 Streptomyces albidus (ex Kaewkla and Franco 2022)
CGCGGACCAGGTCACCGGCCTTGAGTCCGCGGTCGCGTGCGGCGTCGTTCGTGGCGATGACGGTGAGCGGGCGGCCGTTGGTAACCGCGAAGAGAGCGACGACGGCGGGACGGCCGCCCGTGATGCGCTGCCGGACGTCGAGGACGAGCGTGCGCAGGTCGTCGGCGGCCGTTCCGTCCGGGACCTGGGCCGCGGCAAGAGCCACGCCCCGTACCTCCGTGGCGCTCTCGGCGATGCCCGCGGCGGCCAGGAGCACCTTCTCGGCGCGGAACCGCTCGATCTCCTTCTCGGCGTCCTTCAGCCGGGTCACCATCGAGGAGATCCGCTCGGGAAGCTCCTCCGGGCGGCCCTTGACGAGGTCGGTGAGCTGCGAGACGACCGTGTGCTCGCGGGCGAGGAACTTGTAGGCGTCGACGCCGACCAGGGCCTCGACCCGGCGCACGCCGGAGCCGATGGAGGACTCTCCGAGCAGCTTGACCAGGCCGAGCTGGGCGGTGTTGTGCACGTGGGTGCCGCCGCACAGCTCCTTGGAGAAGTCGCCGATGGTCACCACGCGCACTCGCTCGCCGTACTTCTCGCCGAACTCGGCCAGCGCGCCCTGCTTCTTGGCCTCGTCGATGCCCATGTACTCGGCGGAGACGTCGAGTTCACGCGTCAGCACTTCGTTGATCTTCTGCTCGACGTCGGTGAGCACGGTGCCGGGAACGGCCGCCGGCGAACCGAAGTCGAAGCGGAAGCGGCCCGGGGAGTTCTCCGAACCGGCCTGGGCGGCGGTCGGCCCGAGAGCGTCGCGGAGGGCCTGGTGCGTGAGGTGGGTGGCGCTGTGGGCACGGGCGATGGAGCGCCGCCGGTCCACGTCGATCTGGGCGTACGCGGACGAGCCGACGACGACCTCGCCGACCTGCACGACGCCCTTGTGCACGTGCACCCCGGCCACCGGCTGCTGGACGTCGCGGATCTCGACCACGGCGCCGCTGTCGAGCTTGATGCGCCCGGTGTCGGCCAGCTGGCCGCCGCCCTCGGCGTAGAAGGGGCTGCGGTCGAGGACGACCTCGACCTCGTCGCCCTCGTGGGCGGCGGGCGAGGAGGCTCCGTCGACGAGAAGGCCGACGACTACGGCCTCTCCCCCGGTGTCCTTGTAGCCGGTGAAGTCGGTGACTCCGCTGCTGTCGGCGATCTGGCGGTACGCGGAAAGGTCGGCGTGGCCCTGCTTCTTGGCCTTCGCGTCGGCCTTGGCGCGCTCGCGCTGCTCCTGCATCAGCCGGCGGAAGGCCGACTCGTCCACGGACAGGCCCTGTTCGGCGGCCATCTCCAGGGTGAGGTCGATCGGGAAGCCCCAGGTGTCGTGGAGCAGGAAGGCCTTCTCGCCGGACAGGACGCTGCTTCCGGAAGCCTGGGTGTCAGTGACGGCGGCGTCGAGGATGTTCGTGCCGGAGCGCAGGGTCTTGAGGAAGGCCGCCTCTTCGGCGAGCGCGACGGTCTCGATGCGCTTGCGGTCGTGGACCAGCTCCGGATACTGCGGGCCCATGGCCTTGATGACGGTGTCCGCGAGCTCCGCGACGGTCTCACCCGAGGCTCCGAGCAGGCGCATGTTGCGGATGGCGCGGCGCATGATGCGGCGCAGCACGTAACCGCGGCCCTCGTTGCCGGGGGTCACGCCGTCGCCGATGAGCATGATGGCGGTGCGGATGTGGTCGGTGACGACGCGCAGCGAGATGTCGGACTGCTCCGCGTCGCCGTAGCGCACGCCGGTCAGTTCGGTCGCCTTGTCGATGACCATGCGCGAGGTGTCGATCTCGTACATGTTGTGCACGCCCTGCAGCACCATCGCCAGGCGCTCGAACCCGAGGCCGGTGTCGATGTTCTGGCTGGGCAGATCGCCGAGGATCGGGTAGTCCTTGCCCTCGCCCGGCCCGCGCTCGTACTGCATGAACACCAGGTTCCACAGCTCGACGTAGCGCTCGTCGTTGACGGCGGGGCCGCCCTCGGGGCCGAACTCGGGGCCGCGGTCGTAGCTGATCTCCGAGCAGGGGCCGCACGGGCCCGGGACGCCCATGTCCCAGTAGTTCTCGGCCTTGCCCAGGCGCTGGATGCGCTCGGCCGGGACACCGACGACGTCGCGCCAGATGCGCTCGGCCTCGTCGTCCTCCTCGTAGACCGTGATCCACAGGCGGTCCGGCTCCAGGCCGTAGCCGCCCTTGTCCTGCGGGGTGGTCAGCAGCTCCCAGGCGTACTCGGCGGCGCCTTCCTTGAAGTAGTCGCCGAAGGAGAAGTTGCCGCACATCTGGAAGAAGGTGCCGTGGCGGGTGGTCTTGCCGACCTCTTCGATGTCCGGCGTGCGCACGCATTTCTGGACGCTGGTGGCGCGCTTGTACGGCGGCTTGACCTCGCCGAGGAAGTACGGCTTGAAGGGGACCATGCCTGCCGGGACCAGGAGCAGAGTCGGGTCGTCCGCGATGAGTGACGCCGACGGCACGACTGTGTGCCCTCGCTCCTCGAAGAAGCGCAGCCAGCGGCGGCGGATTTCAGCCGACTCCATCAGTGGTCCTCGTTTCGCTTGTAAGGGTGTGTGCGGCCCTGCGGGTGCACCGGGCCCAGTTCGCCCCTGCGGGTCTGGCCGGGGAGCTCGGGATGGTCCGCGTCCACGGACGCCTCCAGCCCCAGGGCGTCGTTCAACTCGCTTTCGCGCTGGGCCATTCCGGCGCGGACGTCGAGAGCGAAGTCCTTCAGCCGGTGGCCGGTGACGACCGCCTTGTCCGCGGCTCGGACCGCGAGTGCGTCGGGCGCGAGCGAGCGGAGCTTGCGCTGGACCTTCGCGGTGGCCCAGACACCGGCTGCGGCGCCAGTCGTGAACCAGAAGGCACGGCGGAACATGTGTGGATCAGTCCTTTCCGCGCTTGCGTCCGCCACGGCGGGCGGCCGGCAGCGTGCGGCCCACGACGACCCCTCGCGGGGCGGCCGGTTCCGCGGAATCGTTCTTCTTGCGTCCCAGCGCCCGCCGTACGCCGTACCCGAAGGCGGCGACCTTGACGAGCGGCCCACCGAAGGTGGTCGAGACGGTGGAGGAGAGGGCGGACGCGTTGGAGGTGACCTCCTGGACGTCCGTGGCGATCGCGTCCACCCGGTCGAGCTGGGTCTGCGCGGACCGCACCGTCGCCGACGCCTCGCCGAGCAACGGGACCGCCTGCTCCGTCACGCCCGTCACCAGCTTGGTCGCCGCCTTGAGCGTCTGTGCGAGCCTCACCAGGACGACGGCGAGGAACGAGACCAGAATCGCCCAGAAGACGGCCACCAGGAGACCGGCCACTTCTCCACCGGACACGCTGCACCGCTTCCCTCGGGTCATTTGGGGTCGGCCGCCGCCCCTGGCTGCTCCTGAAATCCGGGAGCCGGGCCCGCGCGGCGGCGGTGCCTCCGACCTTATCGCGCTCGAAGGACACGTCCGTACCTCATTGAGGCAGCACGAAGGACGCCCGGAGCGTGGGCCGCCGCGGTGCGCTCCACCGTCCGGGTACGGCCGTCTCCGGCGGGCAGTTGACCGTGCGCCGCCCGGTCGACTCCCAACAGGCCCGCGGCGCGGGGGAATTGTGCGGCCCCGGAACGCGGCAGCCCGCCGTGCCGCCCCCGTGCGCGATGCACGGCGGAGAGGCAGGCGGGCTGTGCCGTCCGGTCCGAGGCCTTGCCGGGGGCCGCCCGGCAGGCACTTGGGAGACCGGAGTCAGCGTGCGTAGTACTCGATGACCATCTGCTCGTCGCAGATGACCGGGATCTCCTTGCGGTTCGGGTCCCGGTCCAGACGGAAGGCGAGCGCCTCCAGGTTGACCTCGAGGTAGCGCGGGGTCTCACCGTCAGTGGCGTAGCCGCCCTCGCGCGCGACGAGGAACGGGTGCTTGGCGCGGCTGCGTTCGCGGACCTGCACCACGTCGTCCGGCTTGAGCCGGAAGGAGGGCTTGTCGACCTTGCGGTCGTTCACCGCGATGTGGCCGTGCACAACCATCTGACGCGCCTGGTAGATGGTGCGGGCGATGCCGGAGCGCAGCACGAGGGCGTCCAGGCGGCGCTCCAGCTCGATGACGAGCGCGTCGCCGGTCTTGCCCCCGGACTTGCGGGCCCGGTCGTAGGCGCGGACCATCTGGCGCTCGCTGATGTCGTACTGGGCGCGCAGACGCTGCTTCTCGAGCAGCCGGACCTTGTAGTCACTGTTCTGCTTGCGGCCACGGCCGTGCTCGCCCGGCGGGTACGGGCGCTGCTCGAAGTACTTGACGGCCTTCGGGGTCAGCGCGATGCCGAGGGCACGCGACTTCTTGACCTTGGGACGCGACTGGTTCACTGAACGGACCTCCGTGTAAGTTAGGTGAGGCTTACCTTAGCGGAGGAGAACGTATGTTTCGACCTGGGATTCCCCTGCCCGGCACCGATGCCGAACGGGGACAGCCGCGTCCCGTGGAAGACGCCCGGGCACCTGTTGCCGCAGAGCGCGTACGAACCCTCGTGGAGTCCAGCGTATCGGCCGTACTCGACATTCCTTCCGACAGGCCCTCGGACCACTCCACTCCCGGCCACGGCAGCCCCGAATCCCGAGCCGTCACGCAGGACGGTGACGTGGTACTTCTCGTCCCCGCGTCCTCGCCGGCGGCCCAACTCGCAGAGCACGCCGCGGGCGACGAGGTGACCGCGGTGATGGAGATCACGGATGTGGCGCCGGTCGCCGTGCCGCAGCGCATCCGCGGGCGGGCCTGGATCGCCGGGTGGCTCACGGCCGTACGGCCCGAGGAGCGAGCCGGATACGCGCGTCTGATCGCGGAGCGGAATCCCGCCGGACCTTCCGCCGATGTCGCATGGGTGCTGCTGCGGCTGGAGGTCGGCGAGGCCTACGTGGACGACCTGTGGGGCGCTGAGCACGTGGAGCCCGACGACTTCGCGGCGGCGTCACCCGACCCGCTGGCACCGCACGAGGCAGAGCTGCTCCAGCACTTGGCCGCCTCGCACCACGAGCAGATGAACATGCTCTGCACGCTGCTCAGCGAGCGCGGGCCGGCGTGCGCGGCGGCCGAAGCGCGCGCGGTGCCGCTGTCCGTGGACCGGTTCGGGATGCGGGTGCGCTTCTGCGACATCCCGGTGGACGGGGACGCGTGCGCGGGCAGCAAGGGCGAAGGGGACGGGCACGGGAGCGCCGTCTACGGCTACTTCGACGTGCGGTTCGAATTCCCGGAGCCGGTGGCCGATGTGGCTCAACTGCGCAGCGCCATGCGGATTCTGTTCGAGTCGGCGGCCGGCTGACAGCCTGCTGGCAGCTGAACCCCCGGGATCGCGGCCCCTGTTGAGGGGCCCGCCCGGCAAGGCCGACCGGCTCCCGCTTCCCGGGACCCCTGCTCAGCTCTCCTCGGCGGCCGGGTTCGCACCGCGCAGCCGCTCGCGCACGCGCTCGGCCACTTCCGCGTAGCGGGCCTCCGCGCCGTAGCGCGTGGGCTCGTAATACCGCTTCCCGTGGACGGCGTCGGGGGCGTACTGCTGGGCAGCGATGCCGCCCGGCAGGTCGTGCGGATACAGATAGCCCTTGCCGTGGCCCAGCTTCTCGGAGCCCTTGTAGTGGCTGTCCCGCAGGTGGGGCGGCACCGGGCCCGCCAGCCCGGCCCGTACGTCGGCAAGGGCCGCACCGATGGCCAGGCAGGACGCGTTCGACTTCGGGGCCAGGGCGAGCGCGACGACCGCCTGGCTCAACGTGAGGGCGGCTTCCGGGAATCCGATCATGGCGACGGCCTGAGCCGCTGCCACCGCCGTCTGCAGGGCGGTCGGATCCGCCATGCCGATGTCCTCGCTGGCGGAGATCATCAGACGCCGGGCGATGAACCGCGGGTCCTCCCCCGCCTCGATCATCCGCGCCAGATAGTGCAGCGCGGCGTCCACGTCGGAGCCGCGGATCGACTTGATCAACGCGCTCGCGACGTCGTAGTGCTGATCGCCGTCGCGGTCGTACTTCACGGCGGCGCGGTTCACCGCCTCCTCCAACGTGGAGAGCGTGACGGCGGATTCGCCCTTGGACATGGCCGCTCCGGCACCCGCCTCCAGCGCCGTCAGAGCGCGCCGCGCGTCACCGCCGGCGATGCGCAGCAGGTGGTCCTCAGACTCCTGCGGGAGGGTCACCGCACCGCCGAGGCCGCGCTCCTCCTCCACCGCGCGGTGCAGCAGGGAACGCAGGTCCTCGTCGGTGAGCGTCTCCAGCGTCAGCAGCAACGAGCGGGACAGCAGCGGCGAGATCACGGAGAAGTACGGATTCTCGGTCGTCGCCGCGATAAGGGTGACCCAGCGGTTCTCCACGGCGGGCAGCAGGGAATCCTGCTGGGCCTTGCTGAAGCGGTGGATCTCGTCGAGGAAGAGGACCGTGTCCTTGCTGTACGCACCGGAGGAGCGGCGCGCGCTCTCGATGACCGCACGGACCTCCTTCACACCGGCGGTGATCGCCGACAGCTCCACGAACCTCTTGTCGGTGGCCTGGCTGACGACGTAGGCGAGTGTGGTCTTGCCGGTGCCGGGCGGCCCCCACAGCAAGACCGAGGACGGGCCGGCGGGACCGCCGCTGTCCCCGACGAGGCGGCGCAGAGGCGAGCCGGGGCGCAGCAGATGCTGCTGACCCACGACGTCGTCGAGGGTGCGCGGGCGCATCCGCACCGCCAGCGGACTGGCGGACGGGTCCTTCGCCTGGCGTTCCTCTGCGGCTGCGGTGAACAGGTCGGGTTCCACGCCGAAACCCTAAGACACGGCTATGACAACGGTGCCGGGGCGTCCGGGGAGCGCGCCCAGGGGGCTCAGCTGGTCCAGAACTCCCACCAGCGCGTCAGGATCATCATGCCGATGATCCCGATGTGCAGCACCGGCAGCACCCAGGCGAACTCGCTGAGGAAGCCCCGCACGGGCGCGGGCGCCGGCAGGAAGCCGTGACGGACGTTGTGCGCCGTGACGGCCCAGAACATCACGATGGTGGCGACCCAGGCGAGGCAGCACCACAGGCACAGGGCGCTGATGTTGTACAGCGACTGGTACATCAGCCAGGTGCAGAAGCCGACTCCGAAGAGCGTGCCGGCGTTGAACGTGAGCCAGTACCAGCGGGGGAACCGGGCACGGCCGAGCAGGCTCATGCCGACGCAGATCACGATCCCGTAGGCGACCAGACCGATGATCGGGTTCGGCACCCCGAAGGCCTCGGCCTGCTCGCTCTTCATGATGCTGCCGCAGGAGATGATCGGGTTGAGGCTGCACGCGGGCGTGAAGTCCGGGTCCTCGGCGAGCTTGATCTTGTCGAGCGTGATCACCCAGGCGGCGAGCACGCCCGCGGCGCCTGTGATCAACAGCATCCAGGCAAAGGCGAGACCGGCGCCGACGGCACCCCTGGAGGGCTCGTCCGTGCCCGTTGGAGCGTCGTCGAGGGGTGCCGTCATGGTCATAACCCTTGTATCCCGTCGTCCGGTCGTCTGCTGCCCCGTGTGCCGCTCATTGTGCACCAAGGGCCGTTCTGTCAGCGGAGTTTCGCGACCACCTCGGCCACCACACGATCGAGTGGCACCGCGGTCTGCTCCCCGCTCTCCAGATCCTTGAGCTGGGCGGTTCCCTCGGCCAGGTCGCGCTCTCCGACCAGCAGCGCGTAGCGCGCGCCGGAGCGGTTGGCCGACTTCATGGCGTTTTTCATGCCCTTGCCGCCGTAGGCGAAGTCGGCGGCGAAACCGCTGCGCCGCAGCTCGGTGACCACACGAAAGAGTGCCCGGCGCGCCTCGTCCCCGATCGGGACCGCGAACACGTCGGTGGCAGAGGGCAGTTCGAGGGAGACGCCCTCCGCTCGGAGCGCGAGCACCGTACGGTCGACGCCCAACGCCCAGCCCACCGAGGGCAGCGGCGGGCCGCCGAGCATCTCCGACAGCCCGTCGTAGCGTCCGCCGCCGCCGACCGCGGACTGCGAACCGAGGCCGTCGTGGACGAACTCGAAGGTCGTACGCGTGTAGTAGTCCAGGCCGCGCACCAGCCGTGGGTCGTCCTCGTAGGCGACGTCCGCGGCCGTCAGCAGCTCACGCACCTGCTCGTGGTACGACTTGCAGCCCTCGCAGAGGTGGTCGCGCATCATCGGCGCGTCCCCCAGCTGGCGCTGCACGCTCTCCCGCTTGTCGTCCAGCACGCGCAGCGGGTTGATCTCGACACGGCGCCGGGTGTCCTCGTCCAGGTCGAGCTTGCGCAGGAAGTCCTGCAGCGCGGCACGGTAGACCGGGCGGCACTCCTTGTCCCCGAGGGAGTTGAGCAGGATGCGGAAGCCGCGCAGCCCCAGGGAGCGGTAGGCATCGTGCGCGAGGATGATCAACTCGGCGTCCAGCGTGGGGTCCTCGGCGCCGATCGCCTCGGCACCCACCTGGGAGAAGTGCCGGTAGCGCCCCTTCTGAGGGCGCTCGTAGCGGTAGTACGAGCCCGAATACCAGAGCTTCACCGGGAGGTTGCCGCTCTTGTGCAGGTTCGCCTCCAGCGCGGCTCGCAGCACGGACGCGGTGCCCTCGGGGCGCAGCGCGAGCTCGTCGCCGCCCTTGGTGGTGAGGGTGTACATCTCCTTCGTCACGATGTCGGTGGACTCGCCGACACCGCGGGCGAAGAGTTCGACCTGCTCGAAGCCCGGCGTCTCCGTGTAGCCGTAGCCCGCGCGGCGAAGCGGGGCGGACAGCGCCTCACGGACGGCGAGGAACTCGGCGGACTCGGGCGGGATCAGGTCGTAGGTGCCCTTGGGGGCCTTGAAGGTGCTCACGGAAAGGTCTCGTCACATTCCTCGTCGGGGGGCGGCACTCGTGGTGCCGCCTCCTGGCCCGGCGCTCCCGGGTCCCTGCTGTGCTCCCTCTGAGGAGACGGACCGCAGGAAGGGGTTCGAGGCGCGCTCGCGGCCGATGGTGGTCTGGGGGCCGTGTCCGGAGAGCACCACGGTCTCGTCCTCCAGCGGCAGGCACACGCGTGCCAGCGACTGCAGGATCTCCTCGTGATCGCCCCCGGGCAGATCGGTACGTCCGATGGAGCCGGCGAAGAGCAGGTCGCCCGAGAAGAACACCGGCGGTACGTCCGCCTGTTCGGGCATCCGGAAGGTCACCGACCCCTTGGTATGGCCCGGGGCGTGCGCGACGGTCAGCTCCAGGCCTGCCAGCCGCAGCTCGGCGCCGTCGGTCAGCTCCTCGACGTCGTCCGGCTCGCCCACCGTCAGCTCGCCCATGAGCGGCTGGCCGATGCTGCGGCCGAGCGCCTTCTCCGGGTCGCTCATCATGTAGCGGTCGGCGGGGTGGATCCAGGCGGGCACGTCGTGTGCGCCGCACACGGGCACGACCGAGGCGACGTGGTCGATGTGGCCGTGGGTGAGCACGACGGCGACAGGTTTCAACCGGTGCTTGGCGACGGCCTCCTCGACGCCTTCGGTGGCCAGGTGGCCCGGGTCGATGATCACGCACTCCTCGCCGGCGGCGGGGGCGACCAGGTAGCAATTGGTCCCCCAGGCCCCGGCGGGGAACCCGGCAACGAGCACGATCGTCCTTCAGTCGTCCGGAAATCGGTCACGGCGGTTCGCCGATCAGGCTGGTCACAGCCTACAAGCGGCGGCGCAGCCGCTGCGAACCCGTATACGGTACGGGCCGGACGCCGGTACGTACGCACGCATCCCCACGACGCACGGCCTGAAGGAGACGACCCCGTGGTCAGCAGTGATCAGCGCAGAAGGCAGCTCGCCCGCGAGAAGTACGAGCGGCAGCAGGAGCGCCGAGCGGCACGACGGCGCAAGGAACGCGTGCGGAACATCGCGATCGGGCTCGCGGCGGCCCTGGTGCTGGGGGCGGGTGCGGCCTACGCGGCCTCCGGCGGTCTGAACGGCGACGAGAAGAAGGACGCCCCCCAGGACCAGGCCAAGCCCTCCCCCAGCAAGCCCGCTGATCCCTGCGACAAGCCCGCCCCGGGCAAGCCGGAGCGTCAGACGTGGAAGGACGAACCCGACCTGGCGGTCGACGAGTCCGCGACGTACAAGATGAAGCTGCAGACGTCGTGCGGCGACGTCGACATCGACATGGACGCCTCGAAGGCACCGCACACGGTCAACTCGTTCCGCTTCCTGGCCGGCGAGAAGTTCTTCGACCACACCAAGTGCCACCGGCTGGTCGACCAGGGCATCCACGTCCTGCAGTGCGGCGACCCCACGGGGACGGGCAAGTCCGGCCCGGGCTACACGATCCCCGACGAGAACCTCAAGGATTCGCGGCTGAAGGGCGGCACGTACCCGGCGGGCACCGTCGCGATGGCGAACAAGTACAACGCCCAGGAGAAGAAGGGGCGGGACTCCGGCGGCAGCCAGTTCTTCCTCGTCTTCAAGGACAGCAGCCTGCCCCCGGACTACACCCCCTTCGGCAAGATCACCGGTGGCATGGACGTGCTGAAGAAGATCGCCAAGGCGGGCTCGACGCCCGATCCGCAGACGCAGAACACCCCGCCCAACGCCACCGTCGTGATCGACCGGGCGACGGTGGGCAAGTCCTGACCGGCGCCGCGAGGCGTACCGCCCCGCCTTCCGCGTGCGGAAATTTGGCTCCGCCCGCATGCGGACAGCGCGGGCGCGGTTCGCCTATGTTGGCTGTGAATAGATCTGTGGACGATGCCGGGGGGCCTCGCGCCCAGCCCGGGCATCATGTGGAGGAGGCGCTGTGAGCAGCGATCCGTCGTGGGGCCGCGTCGATGAGACGGGGACCGTGTACGTGCGTACAGCCGATGGCGAGAAGGTCGTCGGATCGTGGCAGGCGGGCTCCCCCGAGGAAGCGCTCGCCTACTTCACGCGCAAGTACGAGGGCCTGGTGGTGGAGATCGGCCTCCTGGAGCGCCGGGTGAAGACCACCGACCTGTCCGCCAAGGACGCCACCACCGCCGTCGAGCATCTGCGTGAGCAGGTGGACGCCCATCACGCTGTCGGCGACCTGGACGCGCTCGCCAAGCGGCTCGACGCACTGACGGTGGTGGTCGGGGAGCGCCGCGAGGAGCGCAAGGCGCAGAAGGCGCAGCAGAACGAGAAGGCGCGCCAGTCCAAGGAGGAGCTGGTCGACGAGGCCGAGCAGCTGGCCCAGAGCGAGCAGTGGCGGGCCTCCGGTGAACGCCTGCGTGCGCTGGTGGAGACCTGGAAGGGCCTGCCGCGGCTGGACCGCAAGACCGACGACGAGCTGTGGCGCCGCTTCTCCCATGCCCGTTCGGCCTTCTCCAAGCGCCGCAAGGCGCACTTCGCGCACCTCGACGCGCAGCGTGAGGAGGCGCGGCAGCGCAAGGAGAAGCTGGTGGCGGAGGCCCAGGCGCTCTCCGACTCCCGCGACTGGGGTCCGACCGCGGCCAAGTACCGCGATCTGATGCAGGAGTGGAAGTCCGCCGGACGTGCCCAGCGCGAGCACGAGGACGATCTGTGGCAGCGGTTCCGCGGTGCGCAGGACGTCTTCTTCCAGGCCCGCAGCGAGGTCTTCGCAGAGCGTGACAGCGAGCAGCGGGACAACCTGGAGCGCAAGGAGGAGCTGGCCACCGAGGCCGAGAAGCTGCTCCCGATCACCGATCTGAAGACGGCGCGCGGCGCCTTCCGCGCGATCAACGAGCGCTGGGACGCCGTGGGGCACGTGCCCCGCGACGCCCGGCCGAAGATCGAGGGCCGGATGCAGACGGTCGAGCGGGCGATCCAGGAGGCCGAGGAGGCCGAGTGGCGCCGCACCAACCCGGAGGCCCGTGCGCGGGCGGCGGGGCTCACCGGGCAGCTCCAGGACGCGGTCGACAAGCTGCGCGGTCAGGCCGAGAAGGCCCGCGCGGCGGGGAACACCGCCAAGGCGGAGAAGCTGGAGAAGGAACTGGCCGGACGCCAGGAGCTGCTGGACCAGGCGCTCAAGGGCCTGCAGGAGTTCGGCGGCTGAGAGAGCTGTCAGGTGGGCGGGCCGGCCCGTAGGTCACAACGGTGCGCTGCGTGTACGTACACGCAGCGCACCGTTCTCATTGGTTCGCCTGCCCGGCACGGACGACCCGGAGAGCACGGCGTCGCCTCGGCCGGGAGCGTCAGGGCGGAACGTCAGGAAGGCCGTCGGGCCGACGTCACCCTGTACACGTCGTAGACGCCCTCCACGCTGCGTACGGCCTTCAGCACGTGGCCCAGGTGCTTGGGGTCGCCCATTTCGAAGGTGAAGCGGGAGGTGGCGACGCGGTCCCTGGATGTCTGCACCGCCGCGGAGAGGATGTTGACGTGCTGGTCGGAAAGGATGCGCGTGACGTCCGACAGCAGCCGGGAGCGGTCCAGCGCCTCGACCTGGATGGCGACCAGGAACACCGAGGACTGGCTGGGCGCCCATTCCACATCGATGATGCGCTCGGGCTCCTTGGTCAGGGCGTCGACGTTGACGCAGTCCGTGCGGTGCACGGAGACGCCGTTGCCCCGGGTGACGAAGCCGATGATGGGGTCGCCGGGCACGGGCGTACAGCAGCGGGCCAGCTTGACCCACACGTCGTCGACGCCCTTGACGACGACGCCGGGGTCGGAGTTCGCCCGCCTCTTGGACCTCCGCGTGGAGGCCGGCATCGGCGGGGCCGTCTCGGCCAGGTCCTCGTTGGCGGCGTCTTCACCGCCGAGCGACTGGACCAGCTTCTGCACGACGCTCTGCGCGGACATGTGCCCCTCGCCGATCGCGGCGTAGAGGGCGGAGATGTCGGGGTAGCGCATCTCATGGGCGAGGGTGACCAGGGAGTCTCCGGTCAGGATGCGCTGGATCGGCAGGTTCTGCTTGCGCATCGCGCGGGCGATGGCGTCCTTGCCCTGCTCGATGGCCTCGTCGCGGCGCTCCTTGGTGAACCAGGCGCGGATCTTGTTGCGGGCGCGCGGGGACTTCACGAAGCCCAGCCAGTCGCGGGAGGGCCCCGCCCCGGGGGACTTGGAGGTGAAGACCTCCACGGTGTCGCCGTTGTCGAGGGTGGACTCCAGCGGCACCAGTCGTCCGTTGACGCGGGCGCCGATGGTGCGGTGCCCCACCTCCGTGTGCACCGCGTAGGCGAAGTCGACGGAGGTCGCCCCGGTGGGGAGCGCGATCACGTCGCCCTTGGGTGTGAAGACGAAGACCTCGTTGCGTGAGAGGTCGAAGCGCAGCGACTCCAGGAACTCGCCCGGGTCCTCGGTCTCCTTCTGCCAGTCGAGCAACTGCCGCAGCCAGGACATGTCGTTGACGTGCTCGTCGCCCTTGCCGGCGCTCTTGGGCACGTCGGTGCGGACCTTCGAGGCGCCCGCCACCGCCTGCTGCTTGTACTTCCAGTGCGCGGCGATGCCGTACTCGGCGCGGCGGTGCATGTCGAAGGTGCGGATCTGCAGCTCGACGGGCTTGCCCCCGGGCCCTATGACCGTCGTGTGCAGCGACTGGTACATGTTGAACTTGGGCATCGCGATGTAGTCCTTGAACCGGCCCGGGACCGGGTTCCAGCGGGCGTGCACCGTGCCCAGCGCCGCGTAGCAGTCGCGGACGGTGTCCACCAGGACGCGGATGCCCACCAGGTCGTAGATCTCCGCGAAGTCCCGGCCGCGGACGATCATCTTCTGGTAGACGCTGTAGTAGTGCTTCGGACGGCCGGTCACCGTCGCCTTGATGCGGGCGGCCCGCAGGTCCGACTGCACCTCGTCGGTGACGACGGCCAGATACTCGTCCCGCTTCGGGGCCCGCTCGGCCACGAGGCGCACGATCTCGTCGTACATCTTGGGGTAGAGGATCGCGAAGGCGAGGTCCTCCAGCTCCCACTTGATGGTGTTCATGCCCAGCCGGTGCGCGAGCGGCGCGAAGATCTCCAGCGTCTCCCGGGCCTTCTGCTCCTGCTTCGCCCGCTTCAGATAGCGCATGGTGCGCATGTTGTGCAGCCGGTCGGCGAGCTTGATGACCAGCACCCTGGGGTCCTTGGCCATGGCGACGACCATCTTGCGCACGGTCTCGGCCTGCGCGGCCTCGCCGAACTTGACCTTGTCCAGCTTGGTGACGCCGTCGACGAGGAGGGCGACCTGCTCGCCGAAGTCACGGCGGAGGGTGTCCAGGCCGTACTCGGTGTCCTCGACGGTGTCGTGCAGGAGACCGGCCATGAGCGTCGCCGGGTCCATGCCGAGCTCGGCGAGGATCGTGGTGACGGCGAGCGGGTGCGTGATGTACGGGTCGCCGCTCTTGCGCTTCTGGCCGCGGTGCCAGCGCTCGGCGACCTGGTAGGCGTGCTCGATCTGGCGCAGCGTCGCGGACTCGATCTTGGGATCGTTGCCGCGCACTATCCGCAGCAGGGGCTCCAGAACCGGATTGAACGGGCTGGAACGCTGCACGCCGAGACGGGCCAGACGCGCCCGTACGCGGTTGGAGGAGCCGGAACGGCCCGAGACACCGGAGACGGCGCGGGCGGGCGCCACCCGCTCGCTCTGCGCCTTCTGAGCGGCCTCGGCCCTCTCCGCCTTGACGTCCTCCTCGGCCTTCCCGGCGGGCCGAGCCCTGGAGGCGGGGTCCTGAGACGAGGGCCCGGAGCCACCGTCGAGCGCTGTGCC
>NZ_JACBXA010000153.1 GCF_013870515.1 Streptomyces albidus (ex Kaewkla and Franco 2022)
GCCCGTTTTCACGGGACCGCGAGCCGTCCCCGCCGGCCGCGGAACCTCTCCGGCGTCATGGCGCCGCCGCGCCATGACGCCGTACCGCCCTCGCCTTACGGCTTGGGCAGCTTGCAGTCCGGCAGGCTCAGGTCGACCTTGTTGCCCGCAGCTATGCAGCTGGTGAGGGTGTGGGTCTGCTGTCCGTACGCGGTGCCTTCCTTGACGGTGACGTTGCCGCTCTCATCGACCTCGCAGGGGTTGTTGAGAGTGCACTCCTCACCGTTCTCGTTGCGGGTGTTGTTGACGCCGACGACCTTGCCGGAGGCGTCGTCGATGACCGGCGAACCGGACGTGCCGCCCTTGGTGTCGCATTCGTTCGTGTAGCGCAGCGAGTCCTTCATGCTCCAGCCGTCCTCGCGCAGCTCGTGCACGAAGCCGTCGATGGAGCAGCTGTACGTCTCCTTCCAGTAACCGGAGACGACGGTGATGGCGTTGCCCTGCGTGGGGTGGGCGGCGTCGACGTCGAGCGGGTCGAGGCCCGTGTCCGACTTGATCTGCTCGTAGCTGGCGTCCAGTTCGTACAGCGAGACGTCGGTGTCCGTCATCGTCGCGTAGCTGATCTTGGTGGAGGTCAGCGTGCCGGCTTCGCTGCCGGAGGCGTCGAGGAGGGAGAAGTTGCGCTGCGAGGGCTGGTCGACGATGACCTGGCCCGGCTCGGGCATGCCCTCCTCCAGGCAGTGCCCGTTGGAGAGCACCAGGCCGGGGTCGCTCGCCTTGGAGTCGGGCATCCGCACGAGCGAGCCCGAGCAGTTGCTGAGCGCGACGGTGCCCGCGAAGTTCGGGGCGGCCGCCGGCTTGGCCGGCTGCGGCTCTGCGGCCGCGGCCGGGGTCGTGGCGAACCCGGTGATGGCGACGGCTCCGAAGAGCGCCGCGGTCAGGGTGCCGACGAGAGGTCTTTTCATGGTGGGGGGTTCCTCTCCTTCTACAAATCTCTTACCGAAGATTCGTTCGGGGGTGACGCCGTGCATTCTTGGCGTAGGAGTGGTTCGCCCACAAGACCCCAACAGAGCCCCCAGAAACGGACGATGACGTTCCAGTGGCGGCGCGAGAAGGGACCCCCTGCTCGGAGAGCGAGGAGGTCCCTTCGTCGTGCGGGGGCAGGTGGAATCGCGCTACACGACGAGACTCACCGCTGCCGCGACGACGAAGCCCGCCACGGAGAGGACCGACTCCAGCACCGTCCACGACTTGAGCGTGTCCCGCTCGGAGATGCCGAAGTACTGGGACACGATCCAGAATCCGCCGTCGTTCACGTGCGAGGCGAAGATGGAGCCCGCGGAGATCGCCATGATGACCAGCGCGGTGTGCGGCTGCGAGTAGTCGCCCGACGAGAGCAGCGGAGCGACGATGCCCGCGGTCGTGACGATGGCGACGGTCGCGGATCCCTGCGCGACGCGCAGCACCAGCGAGAGCAGGTAGGCGAGCACGATGACCGGCAGTCCGGCGTTGCTGAAGGTGTCCGCGAGTGCCTGCGCGACACCGCTGCCGTCGAGTACGGCACCGAAGACGCCGCCCGCGCCGACCACCAGCAGGATGTTGCCGATGGGCTTCAGCGAAGCGGTGGAGACGGTCTCCAGCGACTGCCGGGACCAGCCCTGCTTGAGGCCCAGCTGCCAGTACGAGAGCAGCAGCGCGATCGTCAGCGCGACGAAGGGGTGCCCGAAGAACTCGATGACGGAACGCAGCGTCGAGGGGTCCAGCGCGATCGAGGAGAAGGTCGCCATCAGGATCAGCAGCAGGGGGGTGCCGATGATGGCGAGCACGACGCCCAGGGCGACGGGCTTCTCCGCGGTCACCCCGGCCGCCTTCTTCTCCGCCGCGACGGCGGCCTTGGCCTCGTCGGCCGCTTCCAGCATGTCCTGCGGGACCTCGACGAAGAGACGGTTGCCGATCCACGTCGCGTAGGCCCACGCGGCGAGCACCGCCGGGATACCGGTGATGACGCCCATCAGGATGACCCAGCCGAGGTCCACGTTGAGCAGTCCGGCTGCCGCCACCGGGCCCGGGTGCGGCGGCAGGAACGCGTGCGTCATGGAGAGGCCCGCCAGCAGCGGCATCGCGTACAGGATGATCGACTTCCCGGAGCGCTTGGCCGCCGCGTAGACGATCGGCGCGAGGACGAAGATGCCGACGTCGAAGAAGACCGGGATGCCGAAGATGAGGCCGGTGAGGCCCATGGCCAGCGGTGCGCGCTTCTCACCGAAGAGGGCGAGGAGCCGGCTGGAGAGCGCCTCGGCGCCACCGCTGACCTCGAGTATCGCCCCGAGCATGGTGCCGAGTCCGATGATGATGGCGACATGCCCGAGGATGCCGCCCATCCCGTCCTCGATGAGGGAGACGGCTTCCGACTTCTGCACGGTGCCGAAGAGTTCGGTCACCGAGAGCCCGGCGGCGAGGCCGACGGCTATGGAGACGCCCAGCAGTGCGACGAAGGGCTGCAGCCTGACCTTGATGATGAGGAAGAGCAGCAGCAGGATGCCCAGGGCGGCGACGGTCAGCAGACCGCCGGTGCCGCCTATCAACGCGAGCAGACCGCCTGTGTGCGGTGGCGCCTCTTCGGACGCGGATGCGGCAAGCAACATGGGGGACCTCGTGGTTTCCGTGTCAAGTCCGGGGATTCATAAGGGGATCGGTGCACGCGGGGGGTGTGCGCGGCCCTCGTGTACGGGTGAACGCCGCTGCGTAAGTGGTGCGGGAGGAGATCAGCCGAGTACGGCAAGGGCGTCGATCTCGACGAGCAGGCCGGCGGGAAGGCCGACGTAGACGGTCGTACGGGCGGCGGGGGCCTCGGTGAGGTCCGCGAAGAACTCGTTGTAGATGTCGTTGAGTTCGGCGAAGTGCGCGGTGTCCGTCAGGTAGACGCGGAGCATCACCACGTCCTCCCAGCTCGCGCCGCCCTCCCGCAGGATGGACTCGACGTTCGCGAAGGTCTGGAGCGTCTGCTCGCGCAGGCCCGGACCGACCGGCGCCGGGGCCTCGCCGGCGACGGCGGGCCCGAACCCGACCTGACCCGCGACCTGGAGGATGTTGCCCTTGCGCACCCCGTGGGAGAACTTCGCTGGCGGGGTGGTGTGGGTGGACGGGGTGAGGGCCGTCTTGGTCAGCTTCTCGCTCATGACTGTGGTTCCTAAGGACTGTTCGGGACGGGGGTGTTCAGGACGGGGACGCTTCGGACGGGGACTGCCTGGGCGGGGTCTTCCCGGAGTACTCGGCGCTGATCGCCTCGGCGGTACGCCGCACCAGCGGCAGCAGGGTGAGGAGTTCGTCGGCGCTGACGACGACGTTCGGGGCCGAGACCGACATCGCCGCCACGCAGCGTCCGTCGGGGCCGTGCACCGGTGCGGCGACGCAGTTGATCGACTCCTCGTGTCCGCCCAGGTCGGTGGCCCAGCCCTGTTCGCGCACCTTCGCCAGCTCCGCGAGGAAGGCGGAGGAGTTGGTGATCGAACGGGCCGTGTAGCGGGGGTAGTCGAGGCCTTCGGCGACCGAACGCCGCTCGGGCTCGGGCAGGTCGGCGAGCAGGAGCTTGGCCACCGCGGCGACGGTGATCGCGACGGGCTTGCCGATGCGCGAGTACATCCGCACGGGATAGCGGCTCTCGACCTTGTCGATGTAGAGGACTTCGTCCTCCTCGTGGACCGCGAGATGGACGGTGTGCCCGGTCTGCGCGTTCAGCTCCACCAGGTGGGGGTGGGCTATCTCGCGTACGTCCAGGTTCTCCACCGCCTGCTGAGCGAGGGCGAAGAGCCGCGCACCGAGCCGGTAGCGCTGGTCGGGCTGCCGGTGGACGATGCCGTGCTCGTGCAGCGTGCGAAGGAGGCGCAGCGCCGTGGACTTGTGCACGCCGAGCCGGGTCGCGACCTGTTCCAGGTTCGCGGGGCCCTCCGCCAGCAAGGGGAGGATGCTCAGTGCGCGGTCGACCGTCTGGCTCATGATGCGTTCGCCTTCTGTATGTTCCACCCGGGGCCGAGGCGCAGTGTCTCCCAGCCCTCGTCGTCCAGGGCGGCCAGCCGGTCCGCGAGCTGCCGGGACGGCGGCTGCGCGAGATCGCCGGGGACGGTCAGCGCCGCCGCCGCCGTGAGATGGCCGTGCCTGAGCCGGTCCCGTACGGGCAGTCCGCGGAGGGTGGCCGAGAGGAACCCCGCGGCGAATCCATCCCCCGCGCCGACGGCGCCCACGACGTCGACCTGGAGAGCGGGCACGAAGACCTCGGCCTCGTCCCGGACGAACACGGTGGCCCCGACGGCGCCCTGCTTGACGACCAGCATCGCGGGCTCGGGGAGCACGTCTCTGATCGCGGCGGGGCCGCCGCCGACCCCCCACGCCGCTTCCGCCTCGTCCTCGCCGACGAAGACGAGGTCGCAGCCGCGCGCCAGCTCCAGCAGCACTCCCGGATCACCGGAGGCCCACAGCCCGACGCGGTAGTTGACGTCGAAGGAGACCAGCGGACGCCCTTCCCGCGGCTGTGTCAGCACACGCATCAGGGCCAGGCAGTCCTCGGAGAGCGCGGCCGTGATGCCGCTGACGTGCAGCACGCCGGTGTCGTCGAGCGCAGCCAGGTCGACGGAGTGCGGCGACATGGCCGAGGCGGCGGACCCCGCGCGGTAGTAGACGACTTCGGCGACGTCGCCGGCACCGTCCAGCGTGGTGGCCCGCTCCCCTGCCGTACGGAAGTAGATGCCGGTCGGACGATTCGCATCACGCCCGACAAGTCCGACATCGACACCTCGGGACGCGACCGCTTCCACCAGGTGGTCGCCGAATCCGTCCACGCCGACTCTGCTGACCCAGCGCACCGAGTGACCCGAACCGGCGAGCGTGCAGGCGACGTTGGACTCCGCACCGCCGATGGCGCGGTCGAACGAGGGCACGTCAGCCAGCCGCCCCGCCTGTGACGGCAGGAACGTGACCATGGATTCGCCGAGGCAGACGGCGTCGGTGCTCACCACTGTCCGCATCCACTCCTCATCGATTGACGGGTATTCGCCGGGATGCTAAACAGCCATGAGCGAAATACGCAATGCGTATTGCAGGTAATGCAATGAATCGGAGTCGCCATGCCCCCTCTCGCCGCCCTCGCCGACGAGCGCATCGACCACCGCTTCAAAGGGCTGCCGCCCGACGCGTCCGGTCTCACGGTCGCCGACCTGGCCGCCGAGCGGCGCAACCTGTTCACGGGCGGCTTCACGACGCCGGTCCTCGCACTCTCCGCCGAGCGCTTGGAACACAACCTCGCCCTGATGGAGACGTACACCGAGCGGCACGGCCTCTCCTTCGCCCCGCACGGCAAGACCTCCATGGCCCCGCAGCTCTTCGACCGCCAACTCCGGCGCGGCGCCTGGGGCATCACCCTCGCCGTGCCCCACCAGGTGCGCGTCGCCCGTGCCTTCGGCATCCCGCGGATCTTCCTCGCCAACGAACTCCTCGACGCTGCCGCCCTGCGCTGGATCGCCGGGGAGCTGGACGCCGACCCGGACTTCCGCTTCATCTGCTACGCCGACTCCACCGAGGGCGTCGCCCTGATGAACTCCGCCCTCACGGACGCGGGCGCGACACGTCCCCTCGACGTCGTCGTCGAACTCGCCGCCGGAGAGGGGGCACGCACCGGCGCCCGTTCGGAGGCCGAATGCGAGGCCGTCGCCGACGCGATCGCCGAGGCCCCCACCCTCCGGCTGGCCGGCGTGGCGGGCTACGAGGGCGAAGTGCCGGACGCGGACCGGGAGTCGGTGGCCGCCTGGCTGCGCCGTCTCACCGCTCTGACCGCCGCCTTCGACGCCGCGGGCCGCTTCGACTCCGAGATCGTCCTGAGCGCGGGAGGCAGCGCCTGGTTCGACGCGGTCGCCGAGGTGTTCGGCGAAGTGCCGGAGCTCTCCCGGCCCGTGCTCAAGCTGCTCCGCTCGGGGGCGTACGTCTCCCACGACGACGGCGCCTACCGCGAGAAGACGCCCTTCAACCGCGTCCCCGAAGAGGGCGCGCTCCAGGCGGCGTTCACGCTCTGGACGCAGGTCGTCTCCAGGCCCTCTGCGGACCAGGCCTTCCTCAACGCCGGCAAGCGGGACGCGGCGTTCGACCTCCACCTTCCCCAGCCGCACACGATCCGCAGCGCCGACGGCTCGACGCGTCCGGCCACCGGCATCACGGTCACCGGCCTGTCCGACCAGCACGCGTGGATGCGCACGACGTCGCCCCTCCAGGTCGGCGAGTGGGTGGGTCTGGGCATGTCCCACCCGTGCACGATCTTCGACAAGTGGCAGCTGATCCCCCTGGCCACCTCCGACGGCACGGTCACGGACTACATCCGCACCTTCTTCTGAGGCACGCCCCGCACGGCCGTAGCGAAAGGCACCGCACCATGGACCTCGTCATCCGGGACGCCGACGTCGTCGACGGCAGCGGCCGGCCCGCGTACCGCGCGGACGTCGGCATCGAGAACGGCCGCATCACCACCATCGCCCGCGAGGGCGAGGCCCGCCCGGCCGCGGGGCCGTCAGGCCGCACCGTCCAGGCGGACGGCCTCACCCTCGCGCCCGGCTTCATCGACATGCACGCCCACTCCGACCTCGCGCTCCTCCGCGACCCCGACCACTCGGCGAAGGCGGCCCAGGGCGTCACCCTCGAAGTCATCGGTCAGGACGGCCTGTCCTACGCGCCCGTCGACGACCGCACCCTCGAACAGGTCCGCAGCGCCATCACCGGCTGGAACGGCAGCGCCCCCGGGGACACCTCCGTCGACTTCGACTGGCGCACCGTCGGCGAGTACCTGGACCGGATCGACCGTCAGGGCACCGCCGTCAACGCCGCTTACCTCATCCCGCAGGGCAGCGTCCGCATGCTCGCCGTCGGCTGGGACGACCGCCCCGCCACAGCGGCCGAGACGGCGGCGATGCAGCGCCTGGTCGCCGAAGGGCTCGAACAGGGCGCCGTCGGGATGTCGTCCGGGCTCACCTACACGCCCGGCATGTACGCCTCCGACGCCGAACTCACCGAGCTCTGCCGCACGGTGGCGTCCTACGATGGCTACTACTCCCCGCACCACCGCTCCTACGGCGAGGGCGCTCTCC
The DNA here is from genome assembly GCF_013870515.1 of Streptomyces albidus (ex Kaewkla and Franco 2022). Taxonomy (GTDB): domain Bacteria; phylum Actinomycetota; class Actinomycetes; order Streptomycetales; family Streptomycetaceae; genus Streptomyces; species Streptomyces albidus. The sequence continues at coordinate 7,104 of NZ_JACBXA010000153.1, forward strand.
AGGCGTACGAGGAGATGGTCACCCTCACCCGTGAGGCGGGCTGCGCCCTCCATCTCGCCCACGCCACCATGAACTTCGGGGTCAACAAGGGCAAGGCGCACGAGCTCACCGCCCTCCTCGACCGCGCGCTCGCCGACGGCGCCGACATCACCCTCGACACCTATCCCTACACGCCCGGGTGCACAACTCTGGTGGCGATGCTGCCCAGTTGGGCGAGTGCGGGCGGGCCCGAGGCGATCCTGGCGCGGCTGGCGGACGAGGAGACGTGCGCCCGCATCCGGCACGTCATGGAGATCGAGGGCGCGGACGGGTGCCACGGCGTGCCCATGGACTGGAACACCATCGAGATCTCGGGCGTCGCCGACCCCGCGCTCTCGCGCTTCGTCGGAAGGACCGTCGCGGAGTCCGCCGCCGAAGCCGGCGAGGAGCCCTTCTTCACGGCCCGCCGCCTGCTGATCGAGGACCGGCTCGGCTCAACGATCCTCCAGCACGTGGGCCACGAGGAGAACGTCCGGCACATCATGCGGCACCCCGTGCACACCGGCGGGAGCGACGGCATCCTCCAGGGCGACAAGCCGCATCCCCGCGCGTACGGCACCTTCCCGCAGTATCTGGGGCGCTACGTACGGGAGTTGGGCGTCCTCTCGCTGGAGGAGTGCGTCGCGCACCTCACTTCGCGTGCCGCACGGCGGCTCCGCCTGACCGACCGGGGCCTGGTCCACGAGGGCTACCGCGCGGACCTCGTCCTCTTCGACGCGGAGACCGTCGCGCCCGGATCCTCCTTCGAGAATCCGCGGGTCCTGCCGACGGGCATCCCGCACGTCCTCATCGACGGCCGCTTCGTGATGGAGGACGGCCACCGCACCGACGTGCTCGCCGGAGGAGCGGTGCGCCGCACGCCGAGCGGCGGTGCGTGACTCCGACCCGCGAGGCCTACGAGGGCCTTCGAGGCCTACGAATACACAGCCGGATGCCTTCCGGCGCGTGCTCGTCGCCGCGCCCTACGCGTGCTGGTACGCCACCAGCGAGATCCCGACGTAGTGCACGACGAACGCGGCCAGCGTGAGCGAATGGAACACCTCGTGGAACCCGAACCACCGGGGTGAGGGGTTGGGCCGCTTGATGCCGTAGACGACGCCGCCGGCGCTGTAGAGCAGCCCGCCGACGACGACGCAGACGAGCACCGCGATGCCGCCTTCACGCATGAAGTCGGGCAGGTAGAAGACCGCGGCCCAGCCCATCGCGATGTAGCAGGGCGTGTAGAGCCACCGGGGAGCGCCCACCCAGAAGACCCGGAAGGCGATGCCGAGCAGTGCCGCCGCCCAGACCCCCCACAGCAGAGCGGCGCCGGGGCCGTCCGGCAGGAGCAGGATCGTCAGCGGCGTGTACGTGCCGGCGATGATCAGGAAGATGTTGGCGTGGTCGAGGCGCCTCAGCACGGCGTTGGCCCTGGGGCCCCAATTGCCGCGGTGGTAAAGGGCGCTGACGCCGAAGAGAAGGCATGCGGTGAGTGTGTAGACCGCGCAGGCGATACGGCCGCGGGTGCTGTCGGCCAGCGCGGTCAGGAATATCCCGGCGGCGAGCGCCGCGGGGAACATCCCCGCGTGCAGCCAGCCGCGCAGCCGCGGCTTGATCATCCCGGGCAGCGCCGCGGCAGCCGAAGTGACCGTAGCCGCGGCCGACTCGAGGGAGGCGGCGGCAGAACTGCCGGTCTGGGCCGGCTTCTCGGTTCCGTCCGCGCCGTGTGAGAGATCCGCGGAGCTCGGCGACTCCTGCGAACGGGGCGCGTCAGTCATGCGCTCCATCGTAGCTACGCCACGGTCGGCGGAAACCCGCTGCGCGGGAGGGCATGCACGTCGCAGGAGTGGTGATGGACACATCCTTTCCATCTGGACATGCAGCCGATACGCTCACATGCTCAGAGGAGCAAGGGTGACACCGGATGAGCGAGCCGCACGCACGCACCAGCACAGCACGACATGAACGCATCCGGGTCACAGCCCCCAAGGGGCGAGTGAACAGACCAGAAGAAGCGGATATCTGTGCCGGTGTCCGCGCGAACCCTCAACGTCTGGAGAGATCGTGGCGCGCAGTTCTGCGGCTCCTACCATCAACACGATTCCCACCCGCCACCAGGAGCTCGTCACCTGGGTAGGGGAGATCGCCGCCCTTACCGAACCCGACCGGATCGTCTGGTGCAACGGCTCCGAATCGGAGTACGAGCGCCTGTGCGAAGAGCTCGTGGAGAAGGGCACGTTCACCAAGCTCGACCCGGTGAAACGGCCGCACTCCTACTACGCCGCTTCCGACCCCAGCGATGTCGCCCGGGTCGAGGACCGCACGTTCATCTGCTCCGAGAAGGAAGAGGACGCCGGACCGACCAACCGCTGGAAGGCCCCCGACGAGATGCGGGCCGTCTTCCAGGGTGAGAACGGCGAGGGGGGCCTCTTCCGCGGCTGCATGCGCGGCCGGACGATGTACGTCGTCCCCTTCTGCATGGGCCCCCTGGGCTCCCCTCTCTCCGCGCTCGGCGTCGAGATCACCGACTCCGCGTACGTCGCCGTCTCCATGCGCACCATGACCCGAATGGGCCAGCAGGTCCTCGACGAGCTCGGCGAGGACGGCTTCTTCGTCAAGGCCGTGCACAGCGTCGGCGCCCCGCTCCAGGCCGGCGAGCAGGACGTCCCCTGGCCGTGCAGCAGCACCAAGTACATCTCCCACTTCCCCGAGGCGCGGGAGATCTGGTCCTACGGCTCGGGCTACGGCGGCAACGCGCTGCTGGGCAAGAAGTGCTACGCCCTGCGCATCGCCTCCGTGATGGCACGCGACGAGGGCTGGCTCGCCGAGCACATGCTCGTCCTGAAGCTCACCCCGCCGCGCGGCGAGTCGAAGTACGTTGCCGCCGCCTTCCCTTCGGCCTGCGGCAAGACGAACCTGGCCATGCTGGAGCCGACCATCAAGGGCTGGACCGTCGAGACCATCGGCGACGACATCGCCTGGATGCGCTTCGGCGAGGACGGGCGGCTCTACGCCATCAACCCCGAGGCCGGCTTCTTCGGCGTAGCCCCCGGCACCGGTGAGCACACCAACGCCAATGCGATGAAGACCCTCTGGGGCAACTCCGTCTTCACCAACGTCGCGCTGACCGACGACGGCGACGTGTGGTGGGAGGGCATGACGGAGGAGACTCCGGCGCACCTCACGGACTGGAAGGGCAACGACTGGACTCCCGAGTCTGGGACTCCGGCCGCGCACCCCAACGCCCGCTTCACCACACCGGCCGGGCAGTGCCCGATCATCGCCCCGGAGTGGGAGAGCCCGCGCGGCGTCCCGATCTCGGCGATCCTCTTCGGTGGGCGGCGCGCCTCGGCCGTGCCGCTGGTGACGGAGTCCTTCAGCTGGCAGCACGGCGTCTTCCTGGGCGCGAACGTGGCCAGCGAGAAGACTGCCGCCGCCGAGGGCAAGGTCGGCGAACTGCGCCGGGACCCGTTCGCGATGCTCCCCTTCTGCGGCTACAACATGGGCGACTACTTCGCCCACTGGGTGAAGGTGGGCGCGAACGCGGACCAGGACAAGTTGCCGAAGATCTACTACGTCAACTGGTTCAAGAAGAACGACGAGGGCAAGTTCGTCTGGCCCGGCTTCGGCGAGAACAGCCGCGTCCTGAAGTGGATCGTGCAGCGCCTCAACGGCGAGGCGGAGGGTGTCGAGACGCCCATCGGCGTTCTGCCGACCAAGGAGTCCCTCGACACGGACGGTCTCGAAATGACCGACGAGGAGCTGGACTTCGTCCTCAAGGTCGACAAGGAGGTCTGGCGCGAGGAGGCATCCCTCGTGCCCGAGCACCTCAACACCTTCGGTGACCACACGCCGAAGGAGCTGTGGGACGAGTACCGCGCCCTGGTCCAGCGCCTGGGCTGACGCCCTTAGGCTCTCCGGCCGCACCGCCCCTCACCGGCTCAGCCGGTGGGGGGCTCGGCGTGTGCACGTCCCGTTCGAGCCGGGACAAGGGCATGCCTCTCCCCCGGCGTTCAGGGCCGGCGGTGCTTCACTCAGGCGGTGGTGAGGCCCAGGGCCGACGCGTGCCGGTCCCTGCACTGCGAGGCCAGCGCCATGGCCGCCTCGTCGCTGCGGTAGGTGGCGATCACGACTGCGTGTCCGGCCAGGGTGTGCGCCCTGTGGTGCAGCGAGTCGACGTGCTCGGGATCCGCATCGCGGACCGAGGGATCCGCGCGGAACGGCGCGGCACCGTCGCGGAGGCGGGTGATCTGGTCGACCAACTCCTGCGCGACTTCGTCCAGTTCGGCATCGGTGGCGAGAGCGCGGAGCTCGTCCGTCACCGTGAGGAGCGCCGTGAGGTCACCGGCGAGGCGGATGTCCAGCTCCTCCGCGCGTGTGCGGTGCGGGAAGTCGGCGTCAGCCATGGTGTGCACCGACTTCGTACGGATCGGTTCATACATGGGACGGCCTCCTGCCCTGACGTTGCCGGAGAGCCATCCTAACTTGGACTCCGTCTAAAGTTGACCCCGTTACATACACTCGCGGACGGCCGGGAGCGGCGGCGGGCACCGGCAGCACCCCCCACCAGCACGCGAGCAGGGCGGGACGAAAAACCGCGAGCCCGGATGCGGCATCGAAACGGATCGGACGCATCCCACGGATCGGGGCGCGGCCGGACGATCAGGTCAGGGCTGGCTGTAGCCGTCCAGGAAGGCGCCGATGCGGGTGACCGCGTGCTCCAGTTCCTTGACCGGGGGCAGGTTGACGATCCGGAAGTGGTCCGGGTCCGGCCAGTTGAAGCCCGTGCCGTGGACGATCATGATCTGCTCGGCCCGCAGCAGGTCGAGCACCATCTCCCGGTCGTCCTTGATCTTGTAGACCTTGGGGTCGAGCCGCGGGAAGGCGTAGATCGCACCCTTCGGCTTCACGCAGCTCACGCCGGGGATCTGCGTCAGCAGGTCGTGCACCGTGTCGCGCTGTTCCAGCAGCCGTCCGCCCGGCAGCACCAGGTCCTCGATGGACTGACGCCCGCCGAGCGCGGCGGCGACAGCGTGCTGCGCGGGCATGTTCGCGCACAGCCGCATGTTCGCGAGGATCGTCAGACCCTCGATGTAGCTCTCGGCGTGGGCCTTCGGCCCGCACACCGCCATCCATCCGCTGCGGTAACCCGCGACCCGGTACGACTTCGACAGCCCGTTGAAGGTGACGGTGAGCAGGTCGGGAGCCACCACGGTGGTGGGCGTGTGCGTCGCGCCGTCGTAGAGGATCTTGTCGTAGATCTCGTCCGAGTAGACGATCAGGTCGTGCCGGCGGGCGATGTCCGTCAGGCCACGCAGCATTTCCTCGTCGTAGACGGCACCCGTGGGGTTGTTCGGGTTGATGATGACGAGCGCCTTGGTGCGGTCGGTGACCTTCCGCTCGACGTCGGCGAGGTCGGGCATCCAGTCCGACTGCTCGTCGCAGCGGTAGTGGACCGCCGTGCCGCCGGACAGGGAGACGGACGCCGTCCAGAGCGGGTAGTCCGGGGCGGGCACGAGCACTTCGTCGCCGTCGTCCAGCAGCGCCTGCATCGACATCTGGATGAGCTCGGAGACGCCGTTGCCGAGGTAGATGTCCTCGACGGAGAGGTCGATGCCCTGCGTCTGGTAGTGCTGCATCACCGCGCGCCGGGCGGAGAGAAGGCCCTTCGCGTCTCCGTAGCCGTGCGCGTCGCCCACGTTGCGGAGCATGTCCTCGAGGATCTCCGGCGGGCACTCGAAGCCGAAGGCCGCCGGGTTCCCGGTGTTGAGCTTGAGGATGCGGTGCCCTGCTGCCTCCAGCCGCATCGCCTCCTCCAGGACCGGACCCCGGATCTCGTAACAGACGTTGGCGAGCTTCGTCGACTGGATCACCTGCATATCGCCACCTTACGGGCGGTGCCCGCGGGACGCCTCGTGTTATTGCTCACCTCGTGTACGGGCGCAGCGGCCGCCTCCGGGACCTTGACAGCGGATTTTTTGAGAGTCACTGTCAATTGACATCAACCTTCGAAATTCTCGGAGCCGGCCATGACCACACGTCCCGACCCGCGCCGCTGGTGGGCGCTGGCAGCACTCGGCACCTGCATGCTCGTGCTGGGATTCGACCTGACGATCCTCAACGTCGCGCTGCCCGAGATGGCCGCCCGTCTCCACGCCGGAACAGGCGAGATGCAGTGGATCGTGGACGCCTACATCGTGGTGTTCGCCGCGACGATGCTGCCCGCCGGTCTGCTGGGCGACCGGTTCGGGCGGCGGCGGATGCTCATCGCGGGTCTCGCCGTCTTCCTGGCCGGTTCGCTGCTCGGCGCACTGGCCGGCGATCCCGCATGGATCATCACCGCCCGCACCTTCATGGGGCTCGGGGCCGCCCTCGTGATGCCGCTCGCCCTGTCCGTGATCCCCTCGCTCTTCGAGAGCGAGAAGGAGCGCACGAAGGCGATCGGCATCATCACGGCCTCCGTGGCGGGCGGCATGCCGCTCGGGCCGATCATCGGCGGCTGGCTGCTCGATCACTTCTGGTGGGGCTCGGTCTTCCTGGTGAACGTGCCGCTGGCGGCGCTCGGCATCGCGGTCTGCCTCCTCCTGCTGCCCGAGTCCCGCGACGCCTCGATTCCCCGGGTGGACGCGCTCAGTTCCGCCCTGAGCGTCCTCGGCCTCGGCTCACTCGTCTTCGGAATCATCGAGGGCCCTTCCCGCGGCTGGAGCGACCCGGTCGTGGTGGCGTCCTTCGCGGCGTCGGTCTCGCTGCTCACGGCGCTGGTCGTCCGCGAGCGGCGCCTGGAGCGACCCATGCTCGACCTCGGCCTGCTGGCGCACCCCGGCTTCCGCTGGAACACCTTCGCGGCGACGCTGATCACGCTCGTGCTGGCAGGGCTGCTGTTCATCCTGCCCCAGTACCTGCAGGCGGTCCTCGGCCTCGACGCCTTCGGCACGGGCCTGCGGCTGCTGCCGCTCATGGCGGGGCTCATCTTCGCCGCGCGGGGCGCTGGGCCGCTCACCGCGCGCTTCGGCCCCGGTCCCGTGATCAGCGGCGGACTGGTGGTGCTCGCCTTCGCGGCCTTCCTCGGCGCCCGTACCGACACGGCCGACGGCTATGCGCTGACTGCCACCTGGCTGACCGTCACCGGATTCGGCGTGGGCTTCGCCATGGTGCCCGCGATGGACGGTGCGCTCGCGGCCCTTCCTCCCGCGCGGGCCGGCAGCGGATCGGGGCTGCTGATGACCGTACGTCAGACGGGTGCGGCGATCGGCGTCGCGCTGCTGGGGAGCCTGCTGTCGGGCACGTACGCCGAGAAGCTCGACACGGACGGGCTGCCTCACGCCGCGGCGGAGGCGGCGGGCGACTCCGTGATCGCCGCGCACGAGGTGGCCGAGCGGCTGCACTCCGGTGCGCTGGCGGCCTCCGCGGACGCGGC
>NZ_JACBXA010000154.1 GCF_013870515.1 Streptomyces albidus (ex Kaewkla and Franco 2022)
GCGAAGTCAGCCGGTCCATCTCGTGTATCCGGAAACCGCGGCTGGCGGAGAGCGCACTGCTGCCCCGTCCGCCCCGCAGATAGTCGAAGGCCAACGCGGCGCCGCCGGGCCCGGTGGACGAAGCCGCCGTACGGGAGAGGCCGTCACTGCCGGAGCCCTCGCCGTCGTGCGGGCCGTCGGGGTCTCCTGCGGGCAAGCCCTGCAGCCGCGCGAGCAGCCCGTCGGAAGGAGGCGGCGGCGCGGTGTCGGCGAAGACGTTCTTCACCCTGCGCTGGGCGTCGGCCTCCGTCTTGCAGCTGCAGCATGTGGCCAGGTGTGAGAGGACACGCTCGCGGGCGTCGTGGCCGAGCTCACCGTCGATCAACGCGGCGAGGCGGTCACCGAGATGCTGCTCGGCGGGTGTCAGTTCCCTTTCCGGCTGGGGCAATCGGCGGCCCATCTCCGTGCCACTCACGCAGCACCGACCTCCGCGCCCCCTACACCCGGAGCCGCCCCGCTCAGGGCGCGCTGCTGCTCCGCGCGCGCCTCGGGAGAGCGGTGCTGCAACGCCTTGCGAAGCTGCGAGCGTCCCCGGTGGATCCGGCTGCGTACGGTGCCGAGCTTCACGCCGAGCGTGGCGGCGATCTCCTCGTACGACAGCCCTTCGATGTCGCAGAGGACCACGGCAGCCCTGAACTCCGGCGCCAGGACGTCGAGTGCCTGCTGGACGTCGGCGTCGAAGTGGGTGTCGTTGAAGTGCTGCTGCGGCGTGGGCTCGCGGCTGGGCAGCCGCTCCGCCGCGTCGTCCGCGAGGGCGTCGAAACGGATGCGCTGCTTGCGCCGCACCATGTCCAGAAACAGGTTCGTGGTGATGCGGTGCAGCCAGCCCTCGAAGGTGCCCGGCGTGTACGTCGACAGGGAACGGAACACACGGACGAAGACCTCTTGGGTGAGGTCCTCCGCGTCGTGCTGGTTGCCCGTGAGGCGGTACGCGAGGCGATAGACCCGCGCGCTGTGCGTGCTGACGATCTCCTCCCAGGAGGGAGGGGTCCATGCCTGCGCGTCCGCATCGGTGTCGAAGGTCGCCGTCGTCGCGGAGTCGGCGGTGTGGACCTGATCAGCAATGTCGGTCACGGATTTCGGCTCGCCCGCTGACCTGCGGAAACGCTTGAGCATTCCACGGTCCCGGACAGCAGCCGCACCTCCCCTGTCGGCTCTGGTGGTGTCCAGTGGAGCCCCTACCATAGCCACCTCGCCCGTTAGCTCCGGATAAGCACTTTTGACCGGCTCTCGATCCTGCCGCTCTGCTTGCCTTGCCGACGTCATTCAGATTCCCCCCGACGCCCCCTTACACCTTCCACTCCGTTTCAACGCCCGGTCCCATCAGCGTGTTCCCGGGGCAACGGATACAGTCACGGTTGCGTGGAGGACGGGGACAGGAGAGGGCCATTACCGGCAACCGGCAGTCGAGCTGGGCGTTCGCCGATGCCTACGGCGCCGAGCTCGTCGACGACGCCGAGAACGACGCACTGCGCTGGGCCCGCGAGCGGGCCCGGCAGGCAGGCGTGCGCGCGGTGTCCCCTTCCACCGGTGCCACTTTGCGTCTTCTGGCCGCGACCGTCGGCGCCAAGGCCGTCGCCGAGATCGGCACCGGCACGGGGGTCTCCGGGATCCATCTGCTGGCCGGAATGCGACCCGACGGCGTGCTGACGACGGTCGATGTCGAGCCGGAGGGGCAGCAGTTCGCCCGGCAGGCGTTCCGCGCGGCGGGGTTCGTCGGGAACCGTGCGCGCTTCATCCCCGGTTCCGCCCTGGACGTGCTGCCGCGGCTGGCCGACGGCGGCTACGACATGGTCTTCTGCGACGGCGACCGCTCGGAGTGCCTGGCCTACTTCGACGAGGCGCTGCGTCTGCTGCGCCCCGGCGGCCTCGTCTGCTTCGAAGGGGTCTTCGCGGGCGGCCGCACGGTCGACTCCTCCGCCCAGCCCACCGAAGTGCTCAAGTTGCGTGAACTGCTCGGTGCCGTACGGGAGAGCAGCGCCCTGGTGCCGTCCTTGCTGCCGGTGGGCGACGGTCTGCTCTGCGCGGTCAAGCGCAACCTGTGACGTCGAGACCCCGGGCAAGCACCTCAGCACTGTGATTCAGTCCGGGCATGCGGCTGCCCCGGAGCACAAGGTGCTCCGGGGCAGTAGATGGCTCACGGAAGGCGTCCTGTCGGTCTGCTCCACAGCCGGGCGCCGGCTGCCAAGCGTTCAGCCGCAGACCTTCTTCAGCTCCTCGCCGAGCGCAGTCGCCTCATCCGGGGTCAGCTCGACGACGAGTCGCCCACCGCCTTCGAGCGGAACGCGCATGACGATGCCCCGCCCCTCCTTGGTCACCTCGAGCGGGCCGTCACCCGTCCGCGGCTTCATGGCCGCCATGCTCGTTCCCCTTCCTGAAACCAGCTGATCGCAGCCGACAACTCGCGTGTCACCGGCATCGAACACATTGCTCCTCGGCCATTATCCCGCATGGCAGGACCCGATGACCAACTAGAGGTCGCATCACTTGTGACTCGCTCTCGCACAAAACCACTCATTCTGTCGATGAGGCTGCGATACTGCTCCACTTCACGGGTCCGACGCCCCTACGAACCGCCTCACTGTTTGACACAGTTCACACACTGCACACACGTGAGCACCCCGGGGCACTCTGTCGGCGTCCGATGATCTAGGCCATGCTGGGCCCATGTCGGACACCGTGCTCTATGACGTGACCGAGGGTCTCGCGACGATCACCCTCAACCGCCCAGATGCGATGAACGCCCTCAACAACGAGCTCAAGTCGGCTCTTCGCGACACCCTCCGCGCGGCGGCGGCCGACGAAGCCGTGCGAGCCGTGCTGCTGACGGGCAACGGACGGGCCTTCTGCGTGGGCCAGGACCTCAAGGAACACATCGGCGCCCTGAAGGAGCAGGGCGGGAACGCCCTCACCACCGTCGAGGACCACTACAACCCGATCACGCTCACCATCGCGAGCATGCCGAAGCCAGTCGTGGCCGGGGTGAACGGGGTCGCCGCGGGTGCGGGAGCGGGCTTCGCCTTCGCCGCCGACCACCGGGTGCTCGCGAAATCCGCCGCCTTCAACACCTCCTTCGCCGGAATCGCCCTCACCGCCGACTCGGGCATCTCCTGGACGCTGCCCCGGCTGGTGGGCCCGGGCCGCGCCGCGGACCTGCTGCTCTTCCCGCGCAGCGTGCGCTCCGAAGAAGCGATGGAGATGGGGCTGGCCCACCGGGTCGTCCCGGACGAGGAGCTCGCGGAAGCGGCCACAGCTGTGGCACGGCAGCTCGCCCAGGGGCCGACGGCCGCCTACGCGGCGATCAAGGAGTCTCTGGCGTACGGCGCGGGTCACTCACTGGCCGAGACGCTGGAGAAGGAAGCCGAACTCCAGGTGCGTGCGGGCTCATCGCAGGATCATCAGGCTGCTGTCGCCGCCTTCGTGAACAAGGAGAAGCCCCACTTCACCGGAAAGTGATCCTCCGCGGGACGCCCGCTCGACCTGGGAACGCTGCTGCCGGCGGCCGGATGCTCACCGGGTGGCGCCCTCTTCCACCAGCTCACGCGCCCAGCAGTCGGCGAGGTGATCGTTGACCAGGCCGCAGGCCTGCATCAAGGCGTACGCGGTGGTGGGGCCGACGAACCGGAAGCCCCGCTTCTTCAGGTCCTTCGCGAGGGCTTTGGACTCGGGCGTCACGGCGGGGATGTCGGCGCCCGAGCGGGGCGCGGGGCGCTGCTCGGGGTCGGGGGCGAACGACCAGATCAGCGCGTCCAGTTCGCCCTCGCCCAGCTCTGCGGCGACCTTCGCGTTGGCGATGGCGGCCTGGATCTTCGCGCGGTTGCGGATGATCCCGGAATCGGCCAGCAGGCGAGCCTCGTCCGCCGCCGTGAACGCAGCCACCTCCGGGATCCGGAAGCCCGCGAAGGCAGCACGGAAGCCTTCCCGTCGGCGCAGGATCGTCAGCCACGAGAGCCCCGACTGGAACGCCTCCAGGGACAACCGCTCGTACAGGGCGTCGTCGCCGTGCACCGCGCGGCCCCATTCGTCGTCGTGGTAGGCGACGTAGTCCTCGGCGGACAGCCCCCAGGGGCAGCGGAGCCGCCCGTCCGCGCCCGGCATCGCGCCGCCGTCAGTGCTCATCGCGCCGCTCCCCCGCGTCCCTGGTCAACTCGCTGCCGTACTGGCCGAATTCGCCGTACGCACCGCGGCTCATCGCCGCCGCCTGCGCGCCGGCCAGGGCGGACTCCAGCTCCGCGATCCGGGCGTCGCGCTCGGCCAGCTCCGCTCCGAGCCGGTCCAGGATGTCGTCGACCTGCTGCATCCGGTAACCGCGAGCCGTGACGGGCAGGCGCAGGCCGTCGACGTCTGACCGGCTGACGGGGCGGCCGGGCGGCAGCGGCTCGTCGAGCTGGTCGGGCGGGACGTCGGCGAGCCCGCCGGTCGCCGGACGACCGGGGCCGTCGCCGGCGCTGCCGACCACTGCGAGCGTGACCGCGGCGACGACCACGGCGAGCGAGATCAGCAGGAACCAGAACACGGCCAACTCCCCGACGTCCATCCGGATGACTACGGCTGTCTATGGTCCCCGATCGTGCCACGCCCCACCGACACATCGGCCTGATCTGGAGGCGGACCGTCTTCTCGGGCCGGTTAGGGTCGGCGTCGGGGAGGGAACCGGCGTGGGTCCCACCTGTGCTGAACGAGAGGAATGGCGGATGCTGCGCCTGGGGACACGCGAGTTCGGGCCTCACGAGAAAGTGATCATGGCCATCGTGAACCGGACACCGGACTCCTTCTACGACCAGGGCGCCACCTTCCGCGACGAGCCCGCCCTGGACCGGGTGGAGCAGGCGGTGACCGAGGGCGCCGCCATCATCGACGTCGGCGGCGTCAAGGCCGGCCCCGGTACGGAGGTGTCCGCCGAGGAGGAGATCCGGCGCACCGTGGGCTTCGTCGCCGAGGTCCGCCGCAGGCACCAGGACGTCGTGATCAGCGTCGACACGTGGCGGCACGAGGTGGGCGAAGCGGCCTGTGCCGCGGGAGCCGACCTGATCAACGACGCGTGGGGAGGCGTGGATCCGGAGCTCGCCGCGGTGGCCGCCCGGCACGGCGCCGGGCTGGTGTGCACGCACGCGGGCGGCGCCCGGCCGCGCACCCGGCCCCATCGTGTGAGCTACGACGGCGAGGGCGGCGTGCTGGCCGACGTCCTACGCGTCACGACCGGGCTTGCCGAGCGCGCCGCCGGGCTCGGAGTGCGGCGGGACGGGATCCTCATCGACCCGGGGCACGACTTCGGCAAGAGCACCCGGCACTCGCTCGAGGCCACTCGCGGACTGGGCGAGATGATCAGTACGGGATGGCCCGTACTCGTATCGCTGTCGAACAAGGACTTCGTCGGGGAGACGCTGGACAAGCCGGTCAAGGAGCGGCTGACCGGCACCCTCGCCACGACCGCCGTCTCCGCCTGGCTGGGCGCCCAGGTCTACCGCGTCCACGAGGTGGCCGAGACGCGGCAGGTCCTGGACATGGTGTCCTCCATCGCGGGACACCGCCCACCCGCCGTCGCCCGCCGGGGACTGGCCTGACTCATCGAGCGGCCGGACGGGGCGGGCACACAGCCCGGCTGCCGTCCGGCGCTGCCTGTCCGGGTCAGCCGGCTTCCTTCGTCACCACGGCGACCGCCTCCTCGATGTCGTCCGTGACGTGGAAGAGCTCCACGTCACGCGCCGAGGCCTTGCCCTGGGCGACGACCGAGCCGTGCAGCCAGTCGATGAGCCCCTGCCAGTACTCGCTGCCGAAGAGGACGATCGGGAAGCGCGTGACCTTCCTGGTCTGCACGAGGGTCATCGCCTCGAACAGCTCGTCCAGGGTGCCGAGCCCGCCCGGCAGGACGACGAAGCCCCGCGCGTACTTCACGAACATCGTCTTGCGCACGAAGAAGTAGCGGAAGTTCACGCCGATGTCGACGTACTGGTTCAGCCCCTGCTCGAAGGGGAGCTCGATGCCGAGACCGACAGACGTGCCGCCGGCCTCCAGCGCGCCCTTGTTGGCGGCCTCCATCGCACCCGGCCCGCCCCCGGTGATCACCCCGAAGCCCGCTTCGGCGAGTGCCCGGCCGATGCGGACGCCGGCCTCGTACTCCGGCGAGTCCAGCGGCGTACGTGCGGAGCCGAAGACGCTGATGGCGGGGCCGAGTTCGGCGAGAGCGCCGAAGCCCTCCACGAACTCCGACTGGATCCGCATGACCCGCCACGGGTCCTCGTGGACCCAGTCGGACGGCCCGGTGGTGTCCAGCAGCCGCTGATCCGTCGTCTCCGCCTGCATCTGCTTGCGGCGGCGGACCACCGGACCGAGACGCTGCTCCCGAGGACTCTGTCCACGCTCCGGGCTGCTCATCGCCTGCTCCCTCCGACTTCGATCATTCTGGTTCAGCGTACGCAGCGAAGTGACGAACCGAGGTGACGCGCAGCGGGATTCGGACTGGCGGGACGGTGTCGATCCGCTCCGCGCCGGCCCGCAGGTGTCCTCGCGGGGAAGAGCTCAGGCAGTCAGCCAGGTGCGCAGCCGCTCCTCACAGTGAAGGATCTTCGAAGTCTCCACGCGCTCGTCGCGCTTGTGCGCCAGGTTCGGATCGCCCGGCCCGTAGTTCACGGCGGGCACACCGAGCGCGCTGAACCTGGAGACGTCGGTCCAGCCGTACTTGGGCAGGGGCTCGCCGCCGACGGCGTCGATGAACGCCTTCGCCGCCGGGTGCGACAGGCCGGGCAGCGCACCGGGCGAGCTGTCGTCGACGGTCAGCTCCCACTCGCCGCAGTCCGCGAAGACCTCCCGGACGTGTGCGAGGGCCTGCTCCTCGTCGATGTCGGGCGCGTAGCGGTAGTTGACGGTGACGGTGCAGGAGTCGGGAATGACGTTGCCCGCGACACCGCCCTCGATGCCCACGGCGTTGAGGCCCTCCCGGTACTCCAGCCCGTCGATCACCTTCCGCCGCGGCTCGTACGCGGCGAGCCGGGCCAGGACGGGTGCCGCCGCGTGGACGGCGTTGGACCCCTTCCAGCTCCGCGCGGAGTGGGCGCGGACGCCGCTCGTACGCAGCTCGACGCGCAGCGTGCCCTGGCAGCCGCCCTCGACCCGGCCGCTGGAGGGCTCCAGCAGTACGGCGAAGTCGCCGGCGAGCCACTCGGGGTGTGCCGCGGCGACGTGGCCGAGGCCGTTGAGGTGGGCGGCGACCTCCTCGTTGTCGTAGAAGACGAAGGTCAGGTCGCGGTTGGGCTCGGGGACCGTCGCGGCGATCCGCAGCTGCACCGCGACCCCCGCCTTCATGTCGCTCGTGCCGCAGCCCCACAGCACGCCGTCCTCATCGAGGCGGGAGGGCACGTTCTCCGCAATGGGCACGGTGTCGATGTGCCCGGCGAGGATGACGCGCTCGGGCAGGCCGAAGCCGGTGCGGGCGACGATGTTGTTGCCGTGCCGGTCGACGCTCAGATGCGGCAGGGGGCGCAGCGCGGCCTCGACGGCGTCGGCGATCTCCCGCTCCGTCCCGCTCTCGGAGGGGATGTCGACGAGCCGTGCGGTGAGCAGTGCGGCGTCCTGCTCCAGGTCGAGTTCGTTGTGCTGCATGAAGCAAGCCTACGGGCGGCAACTGTCGCCGAACCGGCTACCTTTGTGCCCGTGTCCCGCTCCGATTCGCGCCCCCAGAAGCCCCGCGCCCGAGTTCTGCGCATAGCAGCGGCGTGTGTGGTGTTGCTCGCCATCGCCGGCTACGTGGCCACGCAGTACGTCACGAGCAGTACCGGACCGGCGCGATGCACCGTGAGAACGGTCGGCACGAAGTCGAAGGACTACGAGATCAGGCCTGAACAGGCCGCCAACGCGGCCACCATCACGGCCGTGGGCTCACAGCGCGACCTTCCCGAGCGCGCGGTGACGATAGCGCTGGCGACGGCGATGCAGGAGTCGTCCCTCCGGAACATCCCCCACGGGGACCGTGACTCGCTCGGGCTCTTCCAGCAGCGCCCCTCCCAGGGCTGGGGAACGCAGCAGCAGATCAGTGATCCTGTGTACTCCACGGGGAAGTTCTACGACCATCTCGTGCGGATTCCCGGCTACTCGCGGCTGCCGCTGACCGTCGCCGCGCAACGCGTGCAGCACAGCGGTTACCCGCAGGCGTACGCCAAGCACGAGACGAACGCGGCACTGCTCACCGCCGCGCTGACCGGCCGCCGCGCCGCCGCGCTGAACTGCACGACGGGCCCGGCCGGCGGCGACGGCAAGGCGGGCAGTCCCACGCAGGTACGGGACCGGCTGGTGAAGGAGTTCGGCAAGGACGTCCTCCCCGGCGAAAAGCAGCAGGTGCCCGCATCGGCCGAGGGCGTCAGCCTTCGCGAGAGCGACAGCCGGGGCCAGGGAGGTCTGCCGACGCGCACGAGCGACGGGGAGCCCGAGGTGCTCATCCCGGTCGACGGCGATCAGCGCGGCTGGGAGCTCGCTCACTGGGCGGTGGCGAACTCCTCGGATCTGCGGATCGCTCAGGTCTCCTACCGCAACCACGTCTGGGATTCCTCGAGTTCGGAGGAGGGCTGGCGCAAGCGGGAGGGTTCCGGCGGCTCGCCCGAAGGCGGCCGGTCGACGGTGAACGTGAAGCTGGCGACCGGAAAGTAGCGGGGGCGTACGGACTCTCGCGCCGCGCCGGTGCCCTCCACGTTCGGGGGGTCTCGGCTCGCGTCGACGGACGCGCGCGGTTCCGCTTGGTTACGCCGCCGCGCGCCCCAACACACCTGGAAAAGCTGCGGATTGACGTTTCAGCAAGGCCCAACTCCATCCGGTGAAAACGGGTTTGGGAGAGCCGATCACGGGGCGCATTGCCAATCCTTTACCTCAAGGGCCCGCAACTTTCAGGCCCCTTCGAGCGATAGGCACAGCGCCCGACCGGGCCGAGTCGCCCTGCTGGGCGAGCACAACGTTTTCCGTAGTTAGATCTCTCCGTCAAAGGAGCAACATGTCCCTCCCCCTCACGCGCCGGATCGCCAAGACCGTGCTGCTCACGGCCGCAGGCGCCGCCTCCGTCGTCGGTACGGCCGGTGCGGCCAGCGCCGCCGAACTGCCGTCGACCGCTGACGTGGGCGGGCTGAGCAATCTGGACACCGCACACCTCGGCAAGACCGTCGATGGCGCGTCGCGGAGCGCCAGCCGTCTCGCGCCCAAGAGCAGCACCAGCACCCTTGAGAACGCCGCCCCGCAGGTCGAGAAGAAGGTCGCCGACCAGGGCCGCACCGTCGCCCCCCGCACCTCGAAGCTGGCGGACGCCCCTGCCGACGACGCGCGCGCCCTCCCGGCCAACGCCCGTTCCGCCACCTCCAACCTGCCGCAGCAGCCCCAGGAGCTGACGACCAGCCGTCTGCTGAAGTCCGCGGACACCGCCGGCCTGACGAAGAAGCTCCCCGGCAAGGGCAAGCTCTCCGTGGCCGGCATGCCGATCGGCGGCTGACACAGCACCTCCGAGCCGCAGCGCATCGGCGCGGCACGGTGATTGCGCGAAAAGGGGGCCACGGAGAATTCTCCGTGGCCCCCTTTTCGCGCTTCCGCGCTTTCACGCGCGGTTCCGCTCCTGCTGCCGCCTCACGCCGTGAGCCGGCGTACCGCCTCCGAGACACGCTCGTCCGTCGCCGTGAACGCGACCCGGACGAACTGCTCCCCGGCCACCCCGTAGAAGTCACCCGGTGCGACGAGCACGCCCAGCTTGGAGAGCTCGCCGACGGTGTCCCAGCACGGTTCGTCCCGTGTCGCCCACAGGTACAGGGACGCCTCGCTGTGCTCGATGCGGAACCCCCGTGCCTCAAGTGCCGTACGCAGAGCGCCTCGTCGGGCCGCGTAGCGCTCGCGCTGCCGCGTCACGTGGGCGTCGTCACCGAGTGCCGCGACGGTCGCCGCCTGTACCGGCGCGGGCACCATCATTCCGCCGTGCTTGCGGATCTGGAGCAGCTCGCCCAGCACCGCGGCGTCGCCAGCCACGAAGGCCGCCCGGTATCCGGCGAGGTTGGAACGCTTGGAGAGCGAGTGGACGGCGACGATGCCCTCGTAGGTGCCGCCGCAGACGTCCGGGTGCAGCACGGAGACCGGCTCGGCCTCCCAGCCGAGCTCCAGGTAGCACTCGTCGCTCACGAGCAGCACTCCGTGCTCGCGTGCCCAGGCGACCGTACGGGTCAGCTCGTCGGCGTCCAGGACCCGACCCGTGGGGTTGGAGGGCGAGTTGAGCCACAGCAGCCGCAGGCCGTCGGGGTCGAGTTCGGTGGGCGAGTCGTAGACGACGGGCTCGGCACGTGCGAGCCGTGCGCCCACCTCGTACGTCGGGTAGGCCAGCCGCGGATAGGCCACGCGGTCGCCCGGCCCCAGGCCGAGCTGTGTCGGCAGCCAGGCGACGAACTCCTTGGAGCCGATGACCGGCAGCACGTTCCCGTGAGCCATGCCCGTGGCGCCCAGGCGGCGTTCGCACCAGCCTGTGAGCGCGTCTCGCAGTTCGGCCGTGCCCCACACCGTCGGGTACCCGGGGCTGTTGCCGGCGTCGGTGAGCGCCCGCAGGATCACTTCCGGGACCGGGTCGACGGGCGTACCGACGGAGAGGTCCACGATGCCGTCGGCGTGTGCCGCCGCTGCGGCCTTGTACGGCTCCAGCCGGTCCCAGGGGAATGCGGGCAGCAGACCGGAGACGGGTGAAGGGGGCACGGGGTCACTCGCTTTCTGGTGTGAAACGCAGCGGTCCCGCACGGCAGCCGGACCGGCCGGCTCGTCGTGCGGGACCACGGACACGCGGGTTGCTGAACTCCGCGGGATGCGGCGGGCGACGGCCTCGTCGCCCGGCCGGTGTCACTCGTCCGTCACTCGTCGTGGCTCTGCGGCGGCAGCGCGGCGATGACGGGGTGGTCCCGCTCGATCAGGCCGAGCTTGCTGGCGCCGCCGGGCGAACCGAGCTCGTCGAAGAACTCGACGTTCGCCTTGTAGTAGTCCTTCCACTCCTCGGGAGTGTCGTCCTCGTAGAAGATGGCCTCGACCGGGCAGACCGGCTCGCAGGCACCGCAGTCGACGCATTCGTCCGGGTGGATGTACAAGGACCGCTGGCCCTCGTAGATGCAGTCGACGGGGCACTCCTCGATGCAGGCCTTGTCCTTAAGGTCGACACAAGGCTCCGCGATGACGTAGGTCACGCTGTCGTTCCTCCTCTTTAGGGCCGGCGGCCGGTGTCGGGCCGCCGCTGGGCGCGCGGGAGCGCGGCGTCGTCGATGCCCGTCCTAGTATCTCCGTTCCCGGTACCGAGACGAACAGGAGGGGCGGGTAGAGCTTTGGAATTCACCACGGGCGGACGCCTCGAAGTCCGAATCACCGCGTCTGACGTGGGGAAACGTGTTTCTGTGCGGTCTTTGACCGGATCTGACGTGCGGCACGCCAGCTTCACCGACACGGTCGGCGTTCTCACATCCTGGAACGACGGTGTGCTGCACATCACCCGTCGTGGCGGACAGAGCGTTCCGATCGCCGAGACTGCGGTGGTCGCCGGAAAAGTCGTACCCGACGCCCCCGCCAGGCGGCGGGGCGTCCCGGCTGCGAGGGTACGTGAACTGGTCGAGGTTGCGGCGCGCGGCTGGCCCGCCATCGAGACGGCACAGCTGGGGGGATGGACGCTCCGGGCGAGCTCGGGGGAGCACACGGCCCGGGACGCGTCCGCGGACGACCAGCCTCCGCAGCTGCGCGAGGGCTTCACGGCCCGCGCCAACTCCGTACTGCCGCTGGGCGATCCGGGGATGCCGCTGGACGAGGCGGTCGAGCGAGCGCGAGGGTGGTACACCTCACGCGGACTGGTGCCCCGCGTACAGGTCACGACAGGCGGCGAACGGACCGACGAACTGCTCGCCGCGGAGCTCGAACAGCGCGGCTGGAGGGGCGAGAAGTACGCCTTGCTGCGGGTCGCGGCCCTCGCCCCGCTCGCCGACCGGGAGCCGGACAGCCGGGTCCTGCTCAGTCGCGTTCCCGACCAGCGCTGGCTCTCGCTCTACCGGCGTACGGGCGGACTGCCCGACGCCGCGGTGAAGGTGCTGACCGGCGGTCCGTCCGTCTGGTTCGCCACCGTTCCCGGGGAGGGCGGCGGGAGCGGGTCGCCGGACGCGATCGGCCGCTGCGTGATCGACGGGCGCTGGGCGGGGTTCGCCGCTGTGGAGGTCGCTCCGGACCGTCGACGGCAGGGCCTGGCGACCGCCGTCATGGCCGAGTTGGCGAGAGTGGCACTCGACGAGGGCGCTTCTGCCGCGTACCTGCAGGTGGAGAGTGACAACGCCGCCGCGGGGGCGCTCTACGACCGGCTGGGCTTCGCAGACCACCACGCCTACCACTACCGCCGAGCACCTCTGGACGGATCCGCATGACGGGTGAGGAAGAGAGCACAGGCGGACGCGGGAACAGGCGGCGTTTCGCCGAGGAGGCACGCGAGGAGCGCCCCGATCTGGCGTTGCTGTGCCTGCTGATCGGCGCCGAAGCGGCCTCGGTGCCCTCGGGCGGAGCCGAACGCGCCGCGAAGGAGCGCGGCCGGGAGGAAGCCTGCCCGAACGACGACGGCCCGGAGGAGGTCGGCGGGGAGGCGGACGACCGGGAGGAGGACACCGCTCCGGTGCCTGACGAGGGCGGCACGGACGAGGCCGGCGTACTCGAGTCCGAGATCGAACTCGACAGGCTGGCCGGTCTGTTGCCGTACGCCACCGCGCGCGGTCCCCAGGACTGGGCGCGTGCGCTCGCGCAGCTGCTCGGCACGGAGCTCGGGTTCCGCGGCGCTCCACCCGACTACCAGCGGCTGGAGTCCTCCCTGCTCCAGTCGGTGCTGCGACGCCGCCGCGGGCTGCCGATCCTGTTGTCGGTCGTGTGGATGGAGGTGGCTCGGCGTGCCGGTGCCCCGGTGTACGGGGTGGCCCTGCCCGGGCACTTCGTCGTCGGCTTCGGCGATCCGAGCGGGGAACACGTCCTCGCCGACCCGTACGACGGCGGCCGTACGCTCTCCGGCAGTGACGTGGAGCGGCTGGTCGCGGACGCCACGGGTTCGCGCGGCCAGCTATCGGAAACCGTGTTCCAGCCCGCCGGTCCGCGCGAGATCGTGCTGCGCATCCTGAACAACATCCGCGCGTGGGCCTCCGCGCGTCCCGAACACTCGGCGGTGCAGCTGTGGGCTCTGGAGATGTCCCTGCTGCTCCCCCACCATCCGGCGCAGCTGCGCTACGAGCATGCCCGACTACTCGTCGAACGCGGGGACTTCCTCGAAGGCGCCGCCGAGATGGAGGACTACGCGGAGGTCGTCGAGGCGGCACAGCCGTCGGCGGCCGAAGCCGTGCGCAAGGCCGCGCACGCCGCCAGGGCGCGGCTCAACTGACCTGCCGCACACGGCCGGAGAGGAAGCCCGGCGGCGTCACCCGTACCGGCTGACGCCGCCATCGCACCTGTGCTCACCGAGCGTTCAGCTGGATCTCCTGCACGCGCTTGGCCGGGGAGGTCTCCTTGAGCGCGAGACGCAGGGCACCCGCGACGTCCTGCGGCGTGACGGGCGTCTTGCTGCCGTCGCCACGGGTGATCTTCACCCCGGCGAACGTCGTCCCGTACAGGTCCTGGAGGACCGGCAGGTCGTACGTGTCGACGAGGGTGCCGTTGACGGGCTTCATGGACAGGAACTTCGGCAGCGACTTCTCCGGGCTGAACTGGATGGAGGCGTTGCCCGCCTTCACCGTCACCAGACCCGACATCGCGGGCCTGCCGAATTCCTTGATCGCCCGCTTGAGTTCACCCTCGCCTATCCGCGGCTGCTGCACGGACACCGGCAGCTCGACGGGGCTGTTGTTGCCCGTGGCGGCGCGGTTCCGGTACGCCTTCTCCAGGGCGTCGCCCGCCTTGCGCGGATCGATGCCCTTGTGCGGCTTGCCCGGGACGGCGACTGCCTTGCCCTTGATGAACTTGACGCTGCCGTCCTTCGGAGCGCCGCCGTCCCCGGTCCTGCGGGAGATGTCGGTCAGGGCCGAGGCCATCTTCTCGCCGTCGACCTTCAGGGCGGGTTCCGCGTCGCGTTCAGCGCCGAAGAGGGAGCCGATGACGGAGACGGGGTTGTAGTCCCGGCCGGCCGCGTCGCGCACGGTGGCCTCGGTGTCGAGGGTCAGACCCGCCACGCTCGGCTTGAGTTGGGCCCGCTGGCCGCTGGCGACGACGGTGAACGGCTGCGTCGTACGGTCACCGAAGGCCGCGTCCAGCTTGTTGACGGCCTCGTGCCTGCTCGTACCGCCGATGTCGATGCCGAGGACCGTGGTGCCGTTCGGGACGTCCGCGTGGTCGAGGAGCAGACCGGCACCATAGGCGATGCCGAGCACCCCGGCGATGCCGATTCCGGCGAGCACCAGGATCGAACGGCCGCCGGACGG
>NZ_JACBXA010000155.1 GCF_013870515.1 Streptomyces albidus (ex Kaewkla and Franco 2022)
CACCTCCAGTACGTACGCGTTGCCGCCGGCGCCCGGCACCTCGTGCGTCTGCAGCACACCGCCGTGTCGCTCGACGATGCCCCGCACGATCGGCTCGTGCACCGGATTCCCACCGCTGTACGGGCCGCGCACCTCGATCCGTACGACATCGCCACGCTGCGCGGCCGCGACCACGATCGTCGAGTCCAGGCCCGGCGTCACCACGGGGGTGTTGCCCGTCGCGTCCACGCCGGCCACGTCCGCGATCAGATGCGCGAGTGCCGTCGCCAGCCGCTCGCCGTCGACCTCGGCCTCGATCGGCGGCGCGTGCACCGCGAACTGGGCGCGCCCCGGGCCGATCAGCTCCACCGCGCCCTCGACGCCGTTCGCCACGACGCCGTCCAGGGAGACCACTTCCCGGCGCAGCTTCTCCCGGCCCGCGTCGAGGCGCTGGTAGCCGAGCACGTTGTCCACGAGCGTCGTCATCCGCGCGTATCCCGCGGCCAGGTGGTGCAGGATCTGGTTCGCCTCGGGCCACAGCTGGCCGGCGGGGTCGGCGGCCAGTCCGGTCAGTTCGCTCCGCAGCTGGTCCAGCGGCCCGCGCAGCGACTCCTGCAGCACGGCCGACAGCTGCGCCTGCCTGCCCGCGAGCGACTCGTAGGCCCGCCGGTCGCTGAAGGTCACCACCGCGCCGACGAGCTGTTCGCCGTCGCGCACGGGTGCCGTCGTGATGTCGACGGGCACTGCCTGCCCGTCCTTCGCCCAGAGCACCTGGCCGGCGCGCACCCTGTGCTTGCGTCCCGACTTGAGGGTGTCGGCGAGAGTGGTCTCCTCGTACGGCAGCGGATTGCCGTCCGGCCGCGAGTGGAGCACCAGGGGATGCAGCTCCTTGCCGCCGAGGTCGCCCGCGCGGTACCCGAGGATCTGGGCCGCAGCCGGGTTGACGAGGACGATCCGGCCCTCGGTGTCCACGCCGACGACGCCCTCGGACGCCGCGCGCAGGATCATCTCGGTCTGGCGCTGCTGGCGGGCCAGCTCGGATTCCGTGTCGAGGGTGCCGGTGAGATCACGCACGACGAGCATCAGCAGCTCGTCGCCCGTGTAGGAGTTGCCGCTGCCGGGACCGTGGTCGGCGAAGGCCGCCTCGAAGGCGGAGGCGTAGGGCGTGCGCCCGTCCTCCAGGAGGGCGCTGGTCACCTCGACGGGGATCTCGCTGCCGTCGGTGCGGCGCGCGACCATGCGCGTCGGCCGCTGACGCTCTTGGAGCTCGGCGGCGGCCTCGTCCGGCCTGCGCATCGAACCCGGGATCCGCTTCGAGTCGAACTCGGGCAGCAGATCGAGCAGCCCTCGCCCCACCAGTGCGGTGCCGGGGGTCTCGAACGCTTCCAGCGCGATGGTGTTGGCGTTCACCACCGTCCCGTTGCAGTTCACCAGCAGCAACGCATCGGGCAGCGCGTCGAGTATGGCGGCGAGACGAGCAGCGCCTCGGGATGGCCTGCTGCTCACGACGACGTTTCCTCCCTGATAACCACGGTGCTGGTGACCGTCCAGCCGGTCTCCTCCGGTCCGGTCACGGCTGCCAGTGTGCCGCTGTTTCCGGCCGTATCACTAGGGGGGAGTCTACGGGCAGCCGGTGCAAGTGCGGCAGGAGAAGTGAGGGAGAGGTTGGCGATCGGCACCGGTTGGACCGCCCGCGAGGGGGGTGGGGAACGGGCCTTCCGGTCATTCGTTACGAGCGGTGGGCCGGGGGCCGGCGCCGCGATCATGGTGCCGGGTGAGATGTCGCACCCGGCCACCGGAACGTCGCAACCCGGCCACGGGGACAGGGCGCGCGGAGGACCCGTCCGCTTCCGTGATGCTCGTCAGCCGTCAGCCGTCAGCCGTCAGCCGTCAGCCGTCAGCCGTCAGCCGTCAGCCGTCAACCGCGCTCGCGGCAGGTACGCCTCCCAGGGCATCTTCGGCGCCACAGGTACGCACCTCTCTGTACCTCTCTTGCACCTCTCCGTACGAGAGCGGCAACGAGCTCTCCGAGCGCCGCTCCCGCGTGGCCGCGCGGTGGCCTGAGCCCCGTCATCAGGTGCGTCCTGAGATCCGGTACGGGAGGGGAGGCCGTATCGCCGTACGGGCGCGGGGAGTTCGGCTTCGGAGAGAGTCCTCTCCCGGGGCGGTCCCGCTGACGTCCGGGGTGCCTGGCCGGTACGGGCGTCGTGCTGCTTCCCATGCCTTTCCACTGTTGCTCACCGCGACCGCGTTGCGGCGTCCGGCCCGTCAACGCAGGGATCGTTCCCGGTCATCGGCAGTCGGTGAGGCCAATTGCTTTGCCCGGCGGCACCGGGACCGAGTACGGTAGGGGCCGATTGGAGACAGCCCTTGAGGCTGTGCCATCATCAGCACACACCACTTCGCGTGATCGAAGACGTGTGTGTGGAGGCTTCGCCTAGTCCGGTCTATGGCGCCGCACTGCTAATGCGGTTTGGGGATAACCCCCCATCGAGGGTTCAAATCCCTCAGCCTCCGCTTTCGATCTCCGTGATCATCGGAACCCCGGCTCTCGCAGCCGGGGTTCCGTGCTGTGTGCCACGGGTCGCGCAGAGGCCCCTTTTCGCAGCTCAGAGCGGGTGCGGCTAACAGATTTCACCTCTGGGCACCGGTCATGTAATGTTGTTCCCGCAACGCCGCCCGGCTGCTGAACGGCCGGATGTCAAGCGCTCGTAGCTTAACGGATAGAGCATCTGACTACGGATCAGAAGGTTGCAGGTTCGAATCCTGCCGAGCGCGCACAGGTCAAAGGCCCCCTGGGATTTCCCAGGGGGCCTTTGACGTAAGCGGCTGACATCAACGCGTCGCTCCGGGTCGGGTGTGGAGCTTCCATACGTGCGCGTACATGCGCAGACGGCGTGAAGCCGGTCCGCGTGGTCAAGCCGATGCGGCGTAGGGCGGGCCTACGTCTCCCGCCCGAGGCCGAGTTGAGCCGTCGGCCGGAGGCGCACGTCCCCCTCGCGTGGTTTCGTCTTGCCCATGCGAATCGGACTACTGGGCACAGGACATGTCGCACGGTCCCTGGCGACGAAGTGGGCGACCGCCGGGCACGGGGTCGTGCTCGGCAGTCGTCGGCCGGAGGAGCACGCCGGGTCGTCTCTCGCCGTGACGAGTCTGCGGGACGCAGCGGCCCGCGGGGACGTCGTGGTCAGTGCCCTGCCGGGCACGGTCACGGTGCAGGCCTTGTGTGCCCTGCGTCCCGGCACGCTCGACGGGAAGGTCCTGCTCGACGTGGGCATCGGCTTCACCGACGACGGGGCCCTCCACCCGTCGGAGGGCTCGATCGGTGAAGAGATCCAACGGGCGCTTCCTCGCGTGCGGGTGGTGAAATCCCTGTGCACGATGACCGCCGAGATCATGAGCCGCCCTGAACTGCTGGCTGAGCAGACCCACTTGTTCCTATCCGGTGATGACACCGACGCGAAGAACACCGTGGGAGGGCTGCTGGCCGACCTGGGCTGGCCCCGATCCGCTCAGCTGGACCTCGGCGGGATCACCACGGCGCACGTCCAGGAGCAGTACGCGAAGCTCTTCATCGCGCTGGCAGGGGCGAAGGACGCCGACGGACGCCAGGTCGTCGAGAGCCACCGGGTCAACATCAAGGTCGTCACGTGACGCACGCATTGAGACCTGGACGTCCCGGCCGGGCCCTCAAGTGCGGCCGGACCGCAGGGACTTGAGGGCGCGAGCAAGAGCCACGCTTCGCGCGTACGGACCCCTCCGCGCCGACCGTGCCGCGTCACGCTACGGATTCCGTACCTCAACGCCCTTTCGGGACCCTCGAGTTCGTCCACAACGTGAGACGAGCTCGTCTTTCACTGGTCGGACCACGGAAGACGGGGCCCGAAACACGTGCCTAGGGATGATTCGCGACGCCTGAATCCTTCACTCCGCCGAGAAAGTGACACTTGTTGCGCGAACGGGGTTGTCGCGTACATGGCTGGTTGCATCTACTGGCGGTCGCACGGAATTCGTCTTCATCCGTGGAAGGAATACCGATGTCCCGTCCCCACAACGGACGTTCCAAGCGCGCACTGCTCGCGCTCGCCGCCGCCAGCGGCGTCCTGACCGCCCTCGTGGCCGTACCCGCCAGCGCCAGCGCGGCCGCGAACGAGAAGGCGGCCTTCCCGGGCAAGTGCCCGGTGGCGGCCGAGATCAGTCAGGGATACCACGACGGTCACGACGGGGTCGACCTTGCTGCCCCGATCGGTACGCCGATCTTCGCAGCGGGCCCCGGCACGGTCACCGAGTCCGGTCCTGCCAGCGGCTACGGCCAGTGGGTGCGCATCAAGCACCCCGACGGCTCGGTCACCGAGTACGGCCACATGTTTGAGCGCTTCGTAGCCGTCGGCGACACCGTCACCGAAGGCCAGCGGATCGCCTCCGTGGGCAACGAGGGCCAATCGACCGGCCCGCACCTGCACTTCGAGGTCCACCGCGACGGCGGCACCGGCTTCGGCGACGACCCTGTGGCGTACATGGCCGAGCAGGGCGTCTCGCTGCCGTGCACGCCCTGAGGGCCTGACCGGGAGGGGACCGGGGCTCGCAGGAGCGAGCCCTTCCCGTCCGTCGAAGGTCTGCTCACCGCACCACCAACGACCTGTTCACCGCACCACCCAAGAACGGCGCCGCGTCCGGCTCCCCCCCCCTCCTTCCGGACGCGGCGCGCGGGCGTACCACGCCGACCACTCGACACCGGCCGAGATCCGACGCGCCGGCCGGTGCCGGGAAGCTCGAACCCCCCACCACGCGTCGGACATGCAGAGAGGCACAAGACGCGATGAACACACGCAAGAGAGTCCTGACGGCGAGCATCGGCGGCGCACTCGCCGCGACCCTGGCCGTCGTCGGGCAGTCGGCCACCGCGGCTCCCGCCTCCGGCGAACCGACGATGAACAAGGCGTTCAGTGACGCGGCTTCGGAGTTCGACGTCCCGCGTGACCTGCTCGTCTCCGTCGGCTACGCCGAGACCCACCTCGACGGCCACGCAGGGAAGCCCAGCCAGGACAACGGCTTCGGCGTGATGCACCTCGTCAGCAACCCCGAGCGGAAGACGCTCGAGCAGGCGGCGAAGCTCACGGGCGAGTCGAAGACCGACCTGAAGAAGCAGGACGCCGCGAACATCCGCGGCGGCGCCGCCGTCCTCCGCGCCCTCGCGGACAAGGCCGGGCTCAAGGCGTCCGACCGCGACCGCGTCGAGGCCTGGTACCCGGCGGTCGCCGCGTACGGCGGTGCCGAGGGCGCCTCGCTCAAGCGCCTCTACGCCGACGCCGCGTTCGACTTCGTCAGCAAGGGCATCCCGGCCAAGGGCACCAAGGTCAACATGTCCCCGCAGAAGGTGACGCCTGAGCGCGGCAAGCTCGCGAAGGCGGCCGCGCCGGGCTCGGGGACCAAGAGCGACGACTACCCGCCGGCGATCTGGAACCCCGCGGACCCCGCCAACTACAACACCGGCCGGACCGCGGCGATCTCGCAGGTCGTCATCCACGTCACCCAGGGCGCGTACGCGGGGACGATCAACTGGTTCAAGAACCCCGAGGCGGAGGTCAGCGCCCACTACGTCATCCGTTCCTCCGACGGTGAAGTGACGCAGATGGTGCGCGACGCCGACACCGCCTGGCACGCCCGCGGCGGCAACGCGTCCGGTCTCGGCATCGAGCACGAGGGCTTCGTCGACGACCCGTCGTGGTTCACGGACGCCATGTACCGCTCCTCGGCCGCGCTGACGAAGCACCTGTGCGACAAGCACGGCATCCCGAAGGACCGGGCGCACATCGTCGGCCACAACGAGGTCCCCGGCAACGACCACACCGACCCGGGCCCGAACTGGAACTGGGACACGTACATGGGGTACGTCAACAGCTGACGTGACCGGATGAGCGCGCGAGCGCGCAGCGGGGAGTGAACTCGGTGGCCCAGCCGGACGGCTGGGCCACCGAGTCGTGTCCGGACGGAGTCGTGCACCGGACCTGTGCCCCCAGTGAGTCGGGTGTCACGGGTGCGCCCGCTTCCGGAGCGCTTCTAGAGCAGCGCGGCCAGCGAGCGCCATTCCGCCAGCGGCAGCGCATTGAAGGTGTCGCTGGTCACGACCTGGAGCGCGACGTGATCGGCGCCCGCTTCGAGGAACGCGTCCACCCGCGCCCGGGCCGCGTCGACGTCACCGAGTGCGTAGACCTCGTCCAGCAGCCGGTCGCTGCCGCCGCCCTTCAGGTCGTCCTCGGTGAAGCCCTGGCGCAACCAGCTGTTGCGGTAGTTGGTCAGGGCGAGGTATCGCTCCAGGTAGGCGCGGGCGGTCGTACGTGCGCGCTCCAGGTCGGTGTCGAGCACCACCTTGAGTTCGGGAGCGAGAAGCGCGTCGGGACCGAGCGACGTTCGCGCCCGGGCCGTGTGCTCGGCAGTCACCAGGTACGGCAGCGCACCCAGCGCGCGGTCCCCGGCCAGCTCCAGCATCCGGGGGCCGAGCGCTGCCAGCGCGCGCTGCCCCTCCGGTACGGGCGGTGACGCCGCGTCCAACTCGTCGAGACAGGAGCGCATCGCCGAGTACGGGCGTTGCCGGAGCTCCTCTTTCGCCTGCTGGTTCTGAGCCGTCTCCGCGTGACTGACGCCGAGGCCCAGCACGAACCGGCCTCCGTGGTCGGTGTTGAGCGCTGCGTGCCCCGTGGCGATGTCGGCCGGGGTGTGCTGCCAGATGTTGAGGATGCTGGTGCCGACGGTGAGGCGGGACGTCGCGGCGAGCAGCGGCTCGGCCTGTTCGAGGGCGGGGCTGCCGCCGACCCAGAGGGCGCCGTAGCCCAACTCGTCCAGCTCCGCCGCCGCTTCCGTGACCGCCGTGCGCCGTGCGGGGTCAGGCGAGCCCAGCGCGGTGCTCCAGAGGCCGATCCTGCCGAACCGTTCGCGGTGTTCCTTGGATGCCATGCCCTGAAGAAGCCGGGGGAGGCGCGGCGGTATTCCGCCGTGCCTCCCGTTTCCCCCGGTCGGCCTCACTCGAGGTCGGGGAGTTCCTCTCCCTGTACGGCCTGGATGTCCAGCTCGATCCTGAGCGTCGTCCCGATCGCTGCGATGCCGGCGGCGAGGATCTGGTTGTAGTTCATCGCGAAGTCCTCGCGCTTGAGTTCGGCCGTCGCCTTGAACGCCGCGCGCGTGCCGCCCCAGGGGTCCGGTCCGTAGCCCAGGTAGGCCAGGTCCAGTGCCACGTCACGTACGACTCCGTGCATCGCGAGCCATCCGTACACGGTCCAGCGGTCGGTGCCCGACGGCTCGACGGCGTGGCTGCGGTAGGTGAGCTGGGGGTGCTTCTCCACGTTGAGGAAGTCCTCGGACCGCAGGTGCGCGTCGCGGATCCGGTTGCCGGTCTCGATGCTCGTGCCCTCGATGACGGCCTCGACGTAGGACCTCTCCGGCTCTTCGTCGATCTCCACGCGCCCGTTGAACTCGGTGAACCGGCCGTGCACGCTGGAGATGCCCAGGTGCTGTGCCGTCGCGCCGATCGTCGAGTGCACCGGGTCGATGGTCCACGGTCCGGGTGGCGGCAGTTCGGTCCCGCCCTGGCGTATCAGCGTCAGCGTGCCCAGGTCGGCCCGCCCCGAGGCGGTGACCAGCGCGGTGGCGGCCGCCGGCGCGTAGCCGAGCGCGGTCGCGATCACCGTGTACGGACCGGCGGGCAGCGCCTCCTCGGTCTGTGCGATGCCCTCCGTGTCCGCCTCCACGCGGAGGACCTGTACGCCCGTCATGTCGGTGACGGTCAGCACGGCGTGCTGTACCGGCCATCCCTCGCGGGTGTGGATCTGCGCCCGCACGCCTGTGCCTGCCATCGTTCGATTCGCTCCTTCTCGCTCAGGCCCGGTCATCTCGTCCGGCCCATGACAGGCCCCCGGCAACGGGACGGCCAGCCGTCCTATGCCGCTGCCCAGTCTTCCCTCTGCCGCCGCCGGGCGGGAAGTGCGTTGCTGGGCCTTCCTTGCAGGTCGCCGCGTTGACCGCTCGGGCGGACCGCGCATTCACGTCGATCCGCACCGATCGGTCACGCGGCGACTGCAAGGGGCTTACTCGTTGGGGTGGTGCAGTTCGATGTCGTAGTTGTCCGCACCGGGGCCGCTGACATTGAGGGCGGTCGCCACCGGCGGATAGCCGCTGGCGATGACGGAGTAGTCACCGGGGTCCAGGTCGGTGAAGCCGTACGCGCCGTCCTCACCGGTCGTCGCGGTTCCCACCACGTTGCCCGCCGAGTCCACGAGCGTCACTCGCGCGTCCGGCAGCGGACTGGTGTCGACGCCGGCCCGGATGACGCCCTGCACGCGGGCGCCCGCGTGCAATTCGACGTCGATGCGGCTGATGCCCTGCCCCTCGACCTCGACCGGCCGCGCGACGGGACGGTGCCCCGGTGCGTTGACGGCGAGCGTGAAGGTGCCGGGCACCAGCTCGTCGAACCGGAAGTCGCCGTGGTCGCCCGTGCGTCCGGTGGCCAGCACCTCGCCCCTGGCGTCGGTGACCACGACCATCGCGGCCGCCACCGGCTGCCCGTCCGCGGTGCTGCGCACGCGCCCCGCGAGCCCGCTGGTGGCCGAGAGGCGCAGATCGCGGATGAGAGGTTCGTCCCCGACGGTGATCGTCGAGGCCTGCGGCTGGTGGCCGTCGGCGGCGGCGATCAGGACGTAGCTGCCGGGACCGGGAGTGTCCAGGCCGTACCGGCCGTCGTTCCGCGCCACCGAGCGGCCGAGCTGGCTGCCGCCGAGCGAGATCAGGGTCACCGCGGCCCGCGGCACTCCGACCCCTTCGAAGTTGCGGACCACGCCGCGCACCGCGTGCCGGGAGTTGCCCCCCTGCTCGCTCTCCTCGGTCTCCTGAGCCGTGGCGAAGGCCGCCGCCGTGGCCGCCGAGGCGAGGTGCTGGCTCTGGTGCCCCGCGGCCTGCAGGGAGTGCTGGATGCCGGCCGCGCCGTCGTCCGGCGCCCCATGGGTCTGTTCCATCGCGGACTTCGTGTTGAGAGGCACTTCCTTGATGAACAGCACGAGCAGCAGGCTCACCAGAGCCACCGGCGCGGCGTAGAGGTAGATGTCGCCGATGCCGTGGCCGTAGGCGCTCTCGATCACCTGGCGTATGGGCGGGGGCAGTTCGGACAGGTCGGGGATGTCGCTGCCGGCTCCGCCGGTGGCGCCTCCGTGCTTGATGCCGAGCTTGTCCAGCCCCTCGTTCACGTGGTCCGAGATGCGGTGGGAGAGGACCGCGCCAAGGACGGAGACGCCCACCGCACCACCGAGGGAGCGGAAGAAGTTCACCGTCGAGCTGGCGGCTCCGAGGTCCGTCGGGGCCACCTGGTTCTGCGTCGCCAGCACCAGGTTCTGCATCATCATGCCGACGCCGACGCCCAGGAGGGCCATGAAGACGGCCATGTGCCAGTAGACGGTGTCGTGCCGCAGCGTGCCGAGCAGGCCCAGGCCCGCGGTCAGCAGCACGCCGCCGGAGCACAGCCAGATCTTCCACTTGCCGGTACGGCTGATGATCTGCCCGGAGAGGGTCGTGGAGGCGAACATCCCGACGATCATCGGGATCGTCATGACGCCGGCCTTCGTCGGCGACTCACCGCGCGCCAGCTGGAAGTACTGGCTGAGGTAGACCGTCGCGCCGAACATCGCGATGCCGACGAACAGAGAGGCGGCCGCGGTCAGGGCGATGGTGCGGTTGCGGAACAGCCGCAGCGGGATGATCGGTTCGGACGCCTTGGACTCGACGAGCAGGAAGAGCAGCCCCAACAGGACGGCCCCGCCGACCATCGCGTAGCTCTGCCAGGAGAGCCAAGCGTACTTGTCGCCGGCGAAGGTCACCCAGATCAGCAGCAGCGACGCCGAGGCGGCGACGAGGAAGGCACCGAACCAGTCGATCTTCACCTTCCGCCTCACCAGCGGGAGATGGAGCGTCTGCTGGAGCAGCAGCAGCGCGATGACGGCGAAGGGGATGCCGACGTAGAAGCACCAACGCCAGCCGAGCCAGCTGGTGTCGGTGATGACACCGCCCAGCAGCGGCCCGCTCACCATGGCGACGGCGAAGGACGCACCGATGTAACCCGTGTAACGGCCGCGCTCCCGTGGGGAGATCATCGCCGCGATCACGATCTGGACGAGGGCGGAGATGCCGCCCATGCCTATGCCCTGCACGGCGCGCGAGGCGATCAGCATGCCGGTGTCCTGCGCGAAGCCCGCGCTGGCGGAGGCGAGCACGAAGATGATGATCGCCGTCTGGACCAGCACCTTCTTGCTGTACAGGTCCGCCAACTTCCCCCAGAGCGGGGTGGATGCGGTCATCGTCAGCAGCGAGGCCGTCACCACCCAGGTGTACGAGCTCTGGCCGCCCCCCAGTTCCGAGACGATCTGGGGGAGGGCGTTGGCGACGATCGTCGAGGACAGGATGGCGACGAACATGCCGAGCAGAAGCCCGGACAGCGCCTCCATGATCTGCCGGTGCGTCATGGGTGCGGCGCCGCCCGGCACCGAGGAGGCGGCGGGGGGCGTCTGCGACGCGTTCCCTGCCCCGCCTCCGGCGCCGGCGCCCTGCACACCGGATGGTGTGGTCGTGGCCATTCTCTTCCTTACTTGTTCTTCAATGCCGTGCGGTGGTCTGTGCGGTGCCCTTGGTGAGGTAAGCGCGCACGACTGTCGCCGAAACTCTCCCGAAGGCGCTCCAGCAACTCGTTCAACTGCGCGAGGTCCTCTTCCGTCCAGTCGTGAAGAAACGTCTCCAGGGCCTCAGTTGTGGCCTCGGACAGGGTGTCCAGTTGTCGGTTTCCCCGTTCGGTCAGGCTCAGCAGCCGTGAGCGGCCGTCCTGCGGGTCGGGATGGCGTTCGAGCCACCCGCGCTCCTCGACGTGCGAGACGTGCCGGCTCGTCACCGACATGTCGATCGCCATCAGTTCGGAGAGCCGGCCCATGCGCATCTCGCCGTACTTGTGCAGAAGTGTCAGTACGGCAGCGGAGGCGGGTGGGCAGTCTTGTGGGAATCCGCGCACCATCTCTCGCCTGACGGCGCCGATCCCGCTAAGGTGCCGGGCCAGCTCCTCGTAGCTCCTGCGTGCGGCTCGGGCAGCCATCCCACCCCCTGCTTATCGTTGCTTGAGGCAACCATAGTCGTTTAGTTGCCGTACGCAAATGAAATTGAAATATCCGGAGGCAAAGAATCGGCAAAGCCGATCTTGGCTCAGGTGAGGGTTCCGTATGGCCGCGGACCGGGGCTGTCGAGGGTCGCGGGGCGTTCGCTAGGGTCCTGCCCCATGGCTCACAACCCGCATGGCTCGCAAGGTCCCGACCCCGCGCAGGACCCGGCGGGCAGCACGCAGATGTTCCGCGCCTTCGTCGACGAGGAGGGCGGCGGCGCCCGCGCACAGCGAGGCCCCGCCCCGCAGGCGGCTTCGTCCGGCCCCCGGGTCGGGGTCGTCGTCGGAGTGGTCGCCGTCATCGCGGTGATCGCGGCGGCGATCTGGCTCGCAGTCGTCTGACGGACGAGCGACCGCACCATCACCCGGTGAGTGATGCTCTGCCGGCCGGTCGCCCGGTCATGAGTACGCGGTGTGCTGACCGGCCCGTGCCTCAAACCAGGCCGGTCCCACCGCGGTTCACGCCGCACGCGTCAGTGCGGCGTGCCTTCGTGTGGAGGGCGTACGTGCAGTGGGCGGCGCCCTACTCCTCCGCGATCAGCCCTTCGCGCAGCTGCGCCAGCGTGCGCGTCAGCAGCCGCGAGACGTGCATCTGCGAGATGCCGACCTCCTCGCCGATCTGCGACTGCGTCATGTTGGCGAAGAAGCGGAGCATGATGATCTGCCGTTCACGCGACGGCAGTTTGGCCAGCAGCGGCTTCAGCGACTCGCGGTACTCCACGCCCTCCAGCGCGGCGTCCTCGTAGCCGAGGCGGTCCGCGAGGGAGCCTTCGCCGCCGTCCTCCTCCATGGAGGGGGAGTCCAGCGAGGAGGCGGTGTAGGCGTTCCCGACGGCCAGACCGTCGACCACGTCCTCCTCGGAAACCCCGAGGGCGTGGGCGAGTTCGGGCACGGTCGGGGAGCGGTCCAGCGACTGGGAGAGCTCGTCGCTGGTCTTCGTCAGCGCCAGCCGGAGCTCCTGAAGACGGCGGGGGACCCGCACCGACCAGGAGGTGTCGCGGAAGAAGCGCTTGATCTCGCCGACGACCGTCGGCATCGCGAACGTCGGGAACTCCACGCCGCGCTCGGCGTCGAAGCGGTCGATCGCCTTGATCAGGCCGATGGTGCCGACCTGGACGATGTCCTCCATCGGTTCGTTGCGGCTGCGGAAGCGCGCGGCTGCGTAACGCACCAGCGGGAGGTTGAGTTCGATGAGGGTGTCACGCACGTACGTGCGCTCTGAGCTGTCCTTGTCGAGTGCGGCGAGCCGCAGGAAGAGGGAGCGCGAGAGGGTGCGCGTGTCGATGGCATCGTCATGCTGCTGTACGGGGGCCTCGGGGGCTCCCAAGGCGTCGACGTCGGCGGTCGTGTTCTCGTTGAGCACCTTCGAGCTGCCCAGTTCTACGGACATGCCACCCCCTTGAGGTCGCGGACGGGTCGCAGCGGCACCCTCGTTGGAGGGAGGCACCTCCCCCTGCATACCGGAAGTACCGTTGCGGCAAACGCAGCTCTTGCAGAATGTCACAAGTAGGCAACGCGACGTAGCCTCATGTCGATAAAACTGCATAGCCGGGGGAGTTGGGCCGTTGTTACGAACGGCTCTGTCCGCTTATGCCTCGATTCGATTCGCGGCCCGGAGTCGCGCGAAGCTCCGCGACAGCAAGCGCGAAACGTGCATTTGGGACACACCCAGTTCGGCGCTGATCTGTGACTGCGTCAGGTTCCGGTAGTAGCGCAGCAGCAGGATGCGCTGCTCCCGCTCGGGCAGCTGGACGAGCAGATGCCTTACGAGATCGCGGTGTTCGACGCCGTCCAGTTCCGGGTCCTCGTAGCCGAGGCGGTCGAGCAGCCCCGGCAGCCCGTCCTCGCGCTCCTGCGCCGCCTCCAACGACGTTGCACGGTAGGAGCGTCCGGCCTCGATGCAGGCGAGCACGTCCTCCTCCGCCAGCTTCAGCCGCTCCGCGATCTCGGCCGTGGTGGGCGAGCGTCCGAACGCCGTCGTCAGGTCCTCCGTCGCGCTGCTCACCTGCACCCACATCTCGTGCAGCCGTCTCGGGACGTGCACTGTGCGGACGTTGTCGCGGAAGTAGCGTCTGATCTCGCCGATGATGGTCGGCATGGCGAAGGTCGGGAACTGCACGCCGCGCTCCGAGTCGAAGCGGTCGATGGCGTTGATGAGGCCGATGGTGCCGACCTGGACGACGTCCTCCATCGGCTCGTTGCGACTGCGGAATCGTGCCGCGACGTAGCGCACGAGTGGAAGGTTGGCCTCGATGAGCGCCGTGCGCACCCGTTCGTGTCCGGCGGTGCCGGGCTTCTGCTCGGCCAGCCGCTCGAAGAGCTCCTGGGTGAGCGCCCGGGCCTCCGCGCTGCGACTCTCGCGGGTCTGGGTCGCCGCCACTCAGCCACCACCTCTTCAAGGTCCGGGTCGGTCAGGCTCCACTCATCGGCCAAAAGCGGTCATAGCATCACAAGACATGTGCAATGTGTGCAAGCACCGTAATGCGCCGTGTTGGTGAGGAGTTGAGAACTCTCGTGGACCCTCCGAGCATGTATCCCGGAGTAAGGATCGAGCCGGATGCCGGTGGGTGGCACGGTGCACGGCCCCCGCACTGGTGACGGCCGAGGGCCGAATGCCGAGCGGCCGGCATGGACGCCGGAGGCGCTCCAGGGCCACTGGGGCAAGGGTTCCCGGCCTGTCCCGGGTCTGCGGCAAGGTGGATCAGGAGGTGTCGGGCGCGCCGTCCGGGGCGTGACTCCGCACGGCAGCGGTCCGGTCTCGGGGCGGGCAGCCCGGCGGGTCCGACGATGCGGCGAATGCGCGTGTGCCGGCGTTGCGCGTACGGCAAGATTTGCCGGACTGGGCCTAGTTGACGAGCTCCGTCATGAAGTCCCCCACGCCCTGTGCGGCGCTCGATATGCCCTCGAAACCTATCTGGACGAGGTCGGCTGCCCGGGCCGGGGACGTGATGATCGTATAGAGCGCGAAGACGGCGACCACATAGAGCATGATCTTCTTCGTCTGCACCATCTCCTGCTCCTGCCTCCCCGGCCGTCCGGTGTCCCGTGATCGCAGTCGGGTGAGTCTAACCACCGGTGCGGCCTGCGTGATTGACACGTAGGGCCACAAACTCACCGCAATCAGGGCCCATTGACCTGCTCCGCCGCAATTTTTCCTCCGGCCCCTCACTTCGGCCGACGGTGCAGGGACGGGGACGGGTGGTCCCTGCGCGCCGCCGGCCGGGT
>NZ_JACBXA010000156.1 GCF_013870515.1 Streptomyces albidus (ex Kaewkla and Franco 2022)
CGATCCCGGCTGCCGCCGACGCCGCGAGCATCCCGCGGCGGCTCGGAGAGGGCGGCGCTCCCCGAGGGGCCTCCAGCGGCAGGGCGTTGACCGCCTCGGCCGCACCCTCCTGGTCGTGTGCCGCGGTCTCGTCGTGTGCCGCGGGCCTGTTGGTCCTTCCCCCAGTCACGTCGCCCTCCGTCCGCCTGTTGCTGCGCCGATGCGTACGTCCCCGTCCCGTCCGCATCTCCACACCGACCGCTCTCGAAACGGTGTTACGGGGTCGCGGATCACGGCCTCCACCCTCCCGGCGCAGAATGGAGCCATGACGCAGAACACGCATGCCACACCCGACAGCGCCATGCCGGACTGGGAGAAGCGCTTCCGCGCGCCCCGGGTGTCGTTGCCCGAGTGGGCCGAGGACGCTCCCGACCGCTCGCTGTACATCTCCAACGCGACCGGGACCTTCGAGCTGTACGCATGGGACCGGGCCACCGGCGAGCACCGTCAGGTGACGGACCGTCCCAACGGGACGACGGACGGGGCGCTGACGCCGGACGGGGAGGAGGTCTGGTGGTTCTCGGACACCGACGGTGACGAGTTCGGGGTCTGGATGCGGCAGCCCTTCAAGGGCGGACAGGACGTGGAGGCGGTCCCCGGTCTCGCGCCGTCCTTCCCCGCGGGACTGGCCATCGGGCGGGACGGCACCGCCGTCGTCGGCCGCTCGACCGACGAGGACGGTACGACGATCCACGTCGCGCGCCGCGGCGAGGACCCGGTCGAGATCTACCGGCACCGGGAGTCCGCAGGAGTCGGCGACCTCTCCCACGACGGGACGCTGATGGTCATCGAGCACACGGAGCACGGTGACGCCATGCACTCCGCGCTGCGCGTGGTGAACCCCGACGGCAGCACCGTCACCGAACTCGACGACAGCGAGGGCGGCACGAAGGAACTGGGCCTGGCCGTCCTCGGGTTCGCGCCCGTTCCTGCCGATCAGCGGCTGCTCATCGCGCACCAGCGCAACGGCCGCTGGGAGCCGGTGATCTGGGATCCGCTCGGCGGCACCGTCACGGAACTCGCGATCGACCTGCCCGGCGACGTCAGCGCCGAGTGGTATCCCGACGCTCGGTCCCTGCTGATCTCGCACAGCCATCAGGCGCGCAGCGAGCTGTACCGCTACGACATCGCCGCCCGCACCCTGACGCGCATCGAGACCCCGCCCGGCTCCGTCGCCGAGGCGACGGCCCGTCCGTCCCGCACGGAAGGGTCGGCGGGAGCCGCCGAGGCCGCGGTCGACATCGAGTACCTGTGGTCGTCCGCGGCGAAGCCGCCGCAGGTGCGGTCCGCCGCCGGCGCCGTCGTCCTCGACCCGCCCGGCATGGCTGCGCCGCCCTCCGTTCCCGTCGAGGACGCATGGGTCGCGGGCCCGGGCGGAACCATTCACGCCCTGGTCCAGAAGCCCGAAGGCGTCGGGCCCTTCCCGACGGTCTTCGACGTGCACGGCGGCCCGACGTGGCACGACAGCGACGCCTTCGCCGGTCAGCCCGCCGCCTGGGTCGATCACGGCTTCGCCGTCGTACGCGTCAACTACCGCGGCTCCACCGGCTACGGACGCGCCTGGACGGACGCTCTCAAGCACCGTGTGGGCCTGATCGAGCTGGAGGACATCGCAGCCGTACGGGACTGGGCCGTCAGTTCAGGTCTCGCCGACCCCGAGCAGCTCGTCCTCGGCGGCGGTTCATGGGGCGGCTACCTCACGCTGCTCGGCCTGGGCACCCAGCCGGAGGCCTGGGCGGTGGGTCTGGCGGCGGTGCCCGTCGCGGACTACGTCGCGGCGTACGACGACGAGATGGAGGCGCTGAAGTCGCTGGACCGCACGCTGCTGGGCGGTTCACCGGAGGAGGTGCCCGAGCGCTTCGAGCTCTCGTCACCGATCACCTACGTCGACGACGTGCGGGCACCCGTCTACATCTCCGCGGGCGTCAACGACCCCCGCTGCCCGATCCGTCAGGTGGAGAACTACGTGCGGCGGCTGGAGCAGCGCGACGCACCCCACGAGGTCTACCGCTACGACGCCGGGCACGGCTCGCTCGTCGTGGAGGAGCGGATCAAGCAGTTGAAGCTGGAGATCGACTTCGCTCTCCGTCATCTGCCTCACGGGAAGGACCGGCAGGCTCAGGGGCAGGCCCAGGGATGAGGCCGAGCGCCGCGTCCCTGGCCAGCTCCGTGTCGCGGCGGAAGAGCCGGAACCACATGAAGAGCACGAAGCCCGCGAAGACGAACCACTCGGCGGTGTAACCGAGGTTCTGGAACGCCTTCATGTCGAGGCCGGTGTTGTCGGGTCGTACCGGCGGCACCGGCCTCAACTGCGAGCCTCCGGCGGTGTGCTGCACGGTGATCCACGCGTTGTGCACGTCATAGGGCACGACGTTGACCAGGGAGGCCGCGCTGATCATGCCGAGCTGGCCCTTCGGCAGCCCACCGCCCGAGCTCACACCCGGGCTGCCCTGCGACTCGGACGCCTGCAAGGCGCCGGAGACGGTCACCTCACCTCGCGGCGGTGCGGGTACGCGGCGGGGGTCGGCGTCGCCGGGCAGCCAGCCGCGTACGACGGGAAGGGCCTTGCCCTCGCCGGTGCGCAGCAGGGACAGCACGTAGAAGCCCCGCTTCCCCTCAAGGGCCCGGTCGGGAACGAGGAGCGGGTGGCCGGTGTCGTAACGCCCGGTGGCCTCGGCCATGCGGCCGCTGGTCTCGGCGTCCACGGGCAGCAGCCCGGACAGCGGCCGGGGCTTGGCATGGGCCGCGCCGGCGGCGGTCTTCTCCTGCTGCTGATGGCTCTCGACGCGCGCCTCGAAGCGGGAGAGCTGCCAGCTGCCCATGAAGAGGCAGACCGGGATCGCCAGTACGGCGAAGAGGTTGATCCCCCACCACCGCGGGGTCAGCAGAAACCGGTACACGCCCCCACGGTACGGGGAAGCGGCCTGCCGGTCGTACGTGGGGCGAGATCGGGGTGACCCCGCGATCCCCTCCTACCCCGCCGTGCCCGGAGGGAAGGAGGGGACGACCAGGCGTCAGCTGGAGGCCAGGACTCCCGTGCGGTAGAGAGTGCCGGCGCATGCACCGTCGAGTGTCGTGTTCGCGGCGGCCGGGTCACCCACATCAGGGGTGTGGGTGAGCACCACGGCGGCCTCTTCCTCGTCGTCGCCGTTGCCCCCGTCGCCACCGCCGTCGCTGTCGCCGCCGCCCGTCTCCGGGGTGCCGGGACCGCCCGAATTGCCGTTGCTGCCGCCCGAGTTGGCGTTGCTGCCGCCCGGCCCGTCGGCCTCCCCGGCCCTCGGGCTCGGAGATCCGGAGCTGGGGCACTCGCTGGGGACCCAGGCGAAGCGGACCAGGTACGCCTCGCCGGGTCTGAGCACGAGTGCGTCCGGCGAGGTGCCGGGGTCCGGCAGGTCGCCGGCGGCGTCGCCGGGAGTGTGGTCCAGGACGTTTATGCGGTCGCTGTCGGCGACTCCGCGCGCTGACGCTCCGACGACGCCTTCACCTTCCACGGTGCACGCGTCGGACGAGGTGTTGACGACGCGGAAGCTTCCGTAGACCTTGCCGTCGGCGTCGGGGTTGCCCGCCGTCGCCGACCCCTCGCCGAGCTGCTGACGGCCGCAACTGGGCGCACTCGTCGCGAGGGTGTCGCTGGGGTTCGCCCCGCCGGACTCCTTGCCGGCCGACGGTGAGGGGGAGGCGGAGCCGTCGCCCTTGTTCCCCTTGCCGCCGCTGTGGCCCGAGCCTCCGGCGGCGCTGTCCGGGCCCTGGGTCTGGCCGGTGCTGTTCTGACCGCCCTCACCGCGGGACTGGTCCTGGCTGTCGCCCGCATTGATCGAGTGGTCCCCGGAGGTGCCCGGCATCAGCCCCGTGGTCACCAGCGCGGGCACACCCACTCCGGCGAGCACGACGGCCGCGGCGGCACCGGCGAGGACGCGGCGGCGCTGCGCCCGCCGGGCGGGAATCGCGTGCCGCAGGTAGTTGAGGGACTCGGCCGAGGGCTCGATGTCGCGCACGCTGGCGTGCAGCATCCGGCGCAGGGCCTCTTCGCCCTCATCCTCACCGTCGTCGTCGGCGGCACCCTCACCGCCTCCGCCCGTACCGATGGAGCCGCCGCCCGAGTCACCCGGTGCGCCGGGCCCGCCGGCGGCCGGAGTCGCCTCGTCGCCGCGGCTCTGCTGCATGGGCAGGGTGGTGCGGGGCGGCCGGTCCGGCCGCTCGGACTCGTCGGACCGTCCTGACGATCCGGGCCCGCCTGTCCCGTCAGTGGCCCCGTCAGTGCTTCCGTCAGTGGTCCCGTCGGCGTGGGCGGCCGACCCGCCTGCCGGATACCGCAGTTCCGGCTGGTTCGCTTCGTTCGAGTGCATGGCTGTACCCGCGTCTCGGCCCCCGTCGTGCCCCTCCGGGTCGGGACGAGGTGTTTCGGGGAGGTCCGGCGCCCGCGGAAGGTCCGGGGTGTCCGGGGACAGGGGACCCTTGGGGGTGCCGGGGACCTCGGTCGGTCCGGTGACGTCCGGCAGATCCGGTGCGTCGTCTGTCTCGGGAGGATCGGGGATCTCGGGAGCGTCGTAGATGCCCGGGGTCTCGGGGATCTCCGGGGGCTCCGGGATCTCAGGCATGTCGTCGATCCGGGGCATGTCCTCGATCTCGGGTGCCGCGGGGATGTCCGGAGTCGGCGGGATCTTCGGGCTGTCCAGGATGCCGGGGGCGTCCGGGATCTCAGGCATGCGGGCGGGCCCGTCCACATGGGGAACGGACGGCACCTCGGGGAGGTCCGGCAGGTCGGGCGCCTCGGGCGCGCGGTGCGGAGGCAGCTCGGGGCTGTCCGGCAGGTCGGGGGCGTCCGGAGCGTGCGGGGTCTCGGGCGCGTGCGGGCCGTCGCCTTCGTGCTTCTCCGGGCCCTCTTCGTGCGAGGCGAGAGTCATGTCGTCCGGCTCGGGCGACGCCACCCGCTTGCGCACCTTCGACGGCCACTCGTCGCCGGCGGCCATGCGCAGGCGCTCGCGCACCTGGTCCTCTCCGAAGGCACTCATGACGCCGCCTCCATGGCGACGCGCAGCGCCGCGATCCCCCGGGAGCCGTACGCCTTCACCGAGCCGAGCGAGAGCCCCAGCGTCTGGGCGACCTGCGCCTCGGTCATGTCCGCGAAGTAGCGCAGCACCAGGACCTCGCGCTGGCGCCGCTGAAGTCCGCGCATCGCGTGGATGAGTTCGTCGCGCTCCAGCTGCTCGTACGCGCCCTCCTCCGCGCTGGCCATGTCAGGCATGGGCTTGGAGAGCAGCTTGAGGCCCACGATGCGCCGACGCAGCGCGGAACGCGAGAGGTTGACGACGGTCTGCCGCAGATAGGCGAGTGTCTTCTCCGGGTCGCGGACGCGCTTGCGGGCCGAGTGGACGCGGATGAACGCCTCCTGGACGACGTCCTCGCACGAAGCGGTGTCGTCCAGGAGCAGGGCCGCGAGCCCGAGAAGCGACCGGTAGTGGACGCGGTAGGTCTCGGTCAGCTGATCGACTGTGGTGCCGGCTGCCATCGCGTCGTCAGATTCCCCGGCTCGGCCGGTGACGCGCGGAGGTCGAGTGGCAGACCATGGCGTGATCACCGGCATGCCTCCGGTGCTGAAACCGGAGGTACCGGGAGCCGTCGCGAGTATCGATCCAAATGCCTCTGCCACGCTTGTTGGACACACACTCCCCCTGCAGGGTTGTACGCGATTGGCTTCGCCCTTGACGATTCGTCGACCGCCCTCATGCGTACCAACTCTTCTCGAATGCCCCAATTGTCACGGCGCCTCGGGACCTGGCAGCGGACTCAAAGACGCCGTTCGCCCTACCGCCGGTTGCAGCGGGCGAGGAGCGAAATTCTCGTCCAGGTCGCCCGTGCTGGCCAGTGCCAAGGCGCGGTCACGCGTGAGAAGTTCGCAATCACCCCGGACTGTCGACATTCCACCGTCGACAGTTGACCGGCGACAGACCGGGCGGCCGCCCGCCCCGGCGAGCCGGCCGCCGTGCGCGAGGCGCGCACCCCGCGCACGGCTCAACTCGTCACGCCCCGATGCACTCCGCAATCTGCGCCATGTTCAGTGCCGCGCCCTTGCGCAGGTTGTCCGCGCAGACGAACAGGTCCAGCGCGCACGGGTCGTCCAGCGAACGTCGCACCCGTCCCGCCCACGTCGGATCCGTGCCCGCCACATCGGCCGGCGTCGGAAAGTCGCCCTGGGCCGGGTCGTCGCACAGCACGACTCCCGGCGCGTTCGCCAGGGCCCGGTGGGCCCGCGACACCGACACCTCGCTCGCGAAGCGCGCGTGAACGGAGACCGAGTGCGCGGTGAGCACCGGCACCCGTACGCAGGTGGCCGCCACGCGAAGCTCCGGGAGATCGAGAACCTTCCTCGTCTCTTCCCGGACGGTCAGCTCGTCCGACGTCCAGCCGCCGTCCTCCATCTCCCCGGTGAAGGGGACCACGTTGAGCGCGACGGGCGTCGTGTGCGGATCGCCGGGGTCGTCGGGGTGCACCGGCACGACGTGGCCGCGTCCTTCGGCGATCACACGCCGGATGTCACCGGGGTGCCTGCCGAGTTCCGTGCCGGCCGCGTCCGCCGACGTCAGCGCCGCCAACTGGCCGCGCAACGCGTCGACTCCGTACCTGCCGACCCCCGACACCGCCTCGTAGGAGGAGACGACGAGTTCCTCCAGGCCCCACTCCTCGTGCAGCGCGCCCAGCGCGACGATCATCGACAGAGTCGTGCAGCCGGGGCTGGCGATGATGCCGCGAGGACGCACCCCCACGGCATGGGCGTTGAGTTCGGGCACGACCAGCGGCACGTCGGCGTCCATGCGGAAGACCCGCGATCCGTCCACCACCACCGCGCCCTGTCCGGCTGCGACAGGCACCCACTGCGCGGCGACGGCGTCCGGA
Source organism: Streptomyces albidus (ex Kaewkla and Franco 2022) (assembly GCF_013870515.1). Taxonomy (GTDB): domain Bacteria; phylum Actinomycetota; class Actinomycetes; order Streptomycetales; family Streptomycetaceae; genus Streptomyces; species Streptomyces albidus. The sequence continues at coordinate 6,934 of NZ_JACBXA010000156.1, forward strand.
ACGGCGAAGACAGCGACGTCGACGCCCTTGAGCGCCTCCTCGTTCAGCGCGTGGACCCTGACGTCCTCGCCCCGTACGGCACGGACGCGCCCCGCCGAGTGCGGCGACGCGATCAGCCTGATCTCGCCCCAGACGTCGGCCCGTTCGGAGAGCAGGGCGAGCAGCACGGTCCCGACGGCCCCGGTCGCACCCACGACCGCCAGGACGGGCATGCCCGCACGGTCAGCTCCTGGGCGGACCGTGCGGGCCCTGGGCGTCACCGACCTGTGCCTCCGTAGACGACGGCCTCATCGCTCTCACTGTCGAGACCGAACGCGGAATGGACCGCCCGCACCGACTCGTTGACGTCGTCCTCGCGGGTGACGACGGAGATGCGGATCTCCGAGGTGGAGATCAGCTCGATGTTGACCTCGGCCTGGGACAGCGCCTCGAAGAAGGTCGCCGTGACACCCGGGTTGGTCTTCATCCCCGCACCGACGAGCGAGATCTTGGCGATCTGGTCGTCGTAGCGCAGCGAGTCGAACCCGATGGCTCCCTGTGCCTTCTCCAGCGCCGCGATCGCCTTGCGGCCCTCGCTCTTGGGGAGGGTGAAGGAGATGTCCGTCAGACCGGTCGACGCCGCCGAGACGTTCTGCACGACCATGTCGATGTTGACCTCGGCGTCCGCGATGGCGCGGAAGATCACCGCGGCCTCACCCGGCTTGTCCGGCACTCCCACAACCGTGACCTTCGCCTCGGACGTGTCGTGCGCGACACCCGAGATGATCGCCTGCTCCATCGACTGTTCCCCTTGCCCGTTCCTCTTGCCTTGCCCGCTCTTCAGCGCGGCCTGTGCACCCGGGGTGCCCTCGCCGCGCTTTTCGACGCTTCCGCCCGGCGGTTCACTGCTGACCCACGTGCCCTGAAGGCCCGAGAAGGACGACCGGACGTGGATCGGGATGTTGTAGCGGCGCGCGTACTCGACGCAGCGGTGCAGCAGCACCTTCGAACCGGAGCTGGCCAGCTCCAGCATGTCCTCGAAGGAGATCCAGTCGATCTTGCGCGCCTTCTTCACGACCCGCGGGTCTGCGGTGAAGACGCCGTCGACGTCGGTGTAGATCTCACAGACGTCCGCGTTCAGGGCCGCGGCCAGCGCCACCGCTGTGGTGTCGGAACCGCCCCGGCCGAGCGTGGTGATGTCCTTGCTGTCCTGGGAGACGCCCTGGAAGCCCGCGACGATTGCGATGTTGCCCTCGTCGACGGAGGTCTGGATACGGCCCGGGGTGACGTCGATGATCCGCGCCTTGTTGTGCGCGGAGTCGGTGATCAGGCCGGCCTGGCTTCCGGTGAACGACTGCGCCTCGTGTCCGAGGGATTTGATCGCCATCGCCAGCAGTGCCATGGAGATGCGCTCTCCGGCGGTCAGCAGCATGTCGAACTCGCGCCCCGATACGACCGGGGAGACTTCCTTGGCGAGATCGATCAGCTCGTCCGTCGTGTCACCCATCGCCGAAACCACGACGACCACCTGGTGGCCGTTCTTCTTGGCTTCGACGATCCGCTTGGCAACGCGCTTGATGCCCTCGGCATCGGCAACGGAGGAGCCGCCGTACTTCTGCACGACTAGGCCCACGTGTGCTCGCTCCTCGACTCTCAGTCTTTCTGCACCCTCCCCGGCCTTGGCGGCCGGGGGACTCCCCTGCGGGGAATCCATGGGTCGGCTCATTTTACCGAGAGGGCGTCCCGCCCTCTCGTCCAGCGACCAAACCTGCCCGTTCAGCCAGGACCCACACGGGAACGTAAGGCACCTCACACAGACGGGATGAGCGGCCCGGCGGCCTCGGCGGCACGGAACAGGGTCAGCGCATAAGCTTTGACTTATATAAGCGATGGCTGCATCCTGGGTGACGTGCACGCCTTCGACGTTCTGGGCGACCCGGTACGGCGCCGGATTCTGGAGCTGCTGGCCGAAGGCGAGCAGACCTCAGGAGCTGTCTGCTCGGTGATCCAGGCCGAGTTCGGAATCTCTCAGCCCGCCGTCTCCCAGCACCTGCGTGTGCTGCGGGAGGCGGGCTTCGCCTCCGTACAGGCCGAGGGCCCCCGGCGGCTGTACTCAGTGGAATCCGCACCCCTGCGCGAGGTCGACACCTGGCTCGAGCAGTTCCGCGGCTTCTGGGAGCAGCGGCTGGACGCCCTCGGCACGGAGCTGGCGCGCGGCAAGCGCGAGCGACGCAGAGCCGGGACGGGCACAGGCGGGGACACAGGCGGGGACTCAGGCCGGGACACGAGCAGGGACACCGCCACCGGTCACACCGGTACGGAAGCCGCCCCGGATCCCAGGGCCCGGAAGGACACCGGCACCCACACAGGTCGCGACCACGACCGCGGCGACAAGGAGCAGTGATGAACGACATCGTCGATCAGATCAATGACATCCACCGCGAAGTGGGCAGCCGGAAAATGGCGGAAGGGGAGGCACGCACCGTCCTGCTCCGGCGCACCTACGACGCGGCAGTGGAGGACGTCTGGGACGCCTGCACCGACGCCGAGCGCATCAAGCGCTGGTTCCTGCCGGTCAGCGGCGACCTGAAGCTGGGCGGGCACTACCAGCTGGAGGGCAACGCCGGCGGCGAGATCCTGCGCTGCGAGCCGCCCCAACTGCTCAAGGTGAGCTGGCTGTTCGGCGAGAACCCCGGCTTCAGCGAGGTCGAGGTGCGTCTGACGCCCCAGGGCGAGGAGCAGACCGTCTTCGAGCTGGAGCACGTCGCTGTCGTACCGCCGGAGATGTGGGACCAGTTCGGGCCCGGCGCGGTCGGCGTCGGCTGGGACCTCGGGCTGCTCGGTCTCGGCCTCCACCTGCGCGGGGACTCCATCGGGGACCCGTCCGCCTGGGAGGCCACGGACGAGGCACGGGAGTGCATGACGCGGAGCAGCGAGAAGTGGGGTGCGGCGTACGGCGCTTCCGGCGCACCGGCCGACGTGGTGGAGGCGGCCGTACGCAACACGACCGGCTTCTACGTGGCCGAGCAGCCCGACGGCGCCTGAGCATCAACCGCGGGGCAGCCGCTGCGAGTTCGTTGTCAGACCCTGCTGCTCTACTTCCGCTCTGCGGGACGGACGAGGCTGCCGGCCCCGAGAGAAGGAGCACTCTCATGACCACATGGCAGGTCGGCGTGGAGCGTCGCATCGCTGCGCCCCCCGGGCGGGTCTGGGAGGCGCTGACCGACATCGAAGGCTCTCCGCGCGTGATCAGTGGCATCGAACGGGTCGAGATGCTCAGCGACGGAGCCTTCGGCGTCGGCACGCGCTGGCGGGAGACGCGGAGGATGCTCGGGAAGGACGCCACCGAGGAGATGTGGGTGACCGCCTGCGAGGCCCCCGCGCGCTACGTCGTCGAGGCCGAGTCGCACGGCGCGCACTACACCTCGGAGTTCGTGCTCACCCCGGAGAGCGGCGAGGCCACGACGGTGCGCCTGTCGTTCGGTTCCGAGGTGCAGAAGGCGGGCGTCGCCAAGGTGATGGGGAAGCTGCTCGGCGGGATCGGCTCCAAGGCCGTCGCCAAGGCACTGGCGAAGGACCTCTCGGACGTGGCGGGTGCGCTCGAATCGCCCGCATGACGGGCACGCACGAGCGGCAGGTCCGCGTCCGCATGAGGGGCGGCAGGCGCAGGGCTCGGCGAAGCGGGCGCCGCACTCCGGCGCCCGCTGTTCAGCGCGTTCCGGCCATCGCGTCCACAGCCTCCTTGGCCTCCTTCAGCCCGGTGCCGGTGATCTGGCGGTAGAGCTTGATCGCCTCGATCCGCTTGCCCTGCTGTATGAGCATGCCGACCGAATGCAGTTCCGCGGAGGCGAACTCCTGGATGTGCAGATGGTCGAGGATCAGATCGACCTTGCGGTTCAGCCTGGCGATCCGTCGGTCCGTGCGGTCGAGCTTCGACTGAACGGCGCCGGCGAGCGCGAGAACGACGACTACGAGTGTGATCAGCAAGGTGGGTTCCATGCCTGGTGATCGTAGACCGCAACGCATGGGGGCGCGGCGCCAGTTGACCGGCGCCCGTAGCCCGGCGGCCTTGCCCTCCGCGACCGGCTCCCCCGCGGGAGGGGGCGGTTCAAGGCCTGCTGAAGTATTCCTGCATCGCACGATTGCGTCGTAATGTGCGCTTACGCACTCTACGCACCGCCACGGCCGCAGGAGGTCCGCGTGTCCATCGACCACATGAAGAATCCAGCCGACGTCTTCGCCCCGGCGGTGAGTCACGAGCGTGTCAGTGCTTCGGCTCCACGTCTGGTCAGCCTGTACAAGTCCGCGCAGGTATCGCTGCGGAAAGCGGGGCTCGCCGGTCAACGCGCAGCCGTCTACCTGGTGTTGGACCGCTCGGGCAGCATGCGCAGGTACTACCGGGACGGCACCGTCCAGCGGCTCGCCGAGCAGGCGCTCGGCCTCTCCGCGAACCTGGACGACGACGGCACGGTTCCCGTCGTCTTCTTCTCCACAGATGTGGACGGCGTGGCCGAGGTGCGGCTGGACGCGTACGAGAACCGCATCGCGAGGCTCAGCGACAGCTTCGGCCACATGGGCCGCACCAACTACCACCTGGCCATGGAGACGGTCATCGACCACTACGTGGCGTCCGGCACCACACACCCCGCCTTCGTCATCTTCCAGACGGACGGCGGGCCCACCTCACGTCGCGCCGCGGAGCAAGTGCTGTGCACGGCGGCCCGGTTGCCGATGTTCTGGCAGTTCGTGGGCTTCGGCGATCCGGACAGTACGCAGTTCGACTTCCTGCACAAGCTCGACGACCTGCCGGTGCCCGCCAAGCGCATCGTCGACAACGCGGGCTTCTTCCCCGCCGGCACCGAGCCCCGGTCGATCCCGGACGACGCGCTGTACGGGAAGCTGATGCAGGAGTTCCCGGACTGGCTCAGCGCCGCCCGCCACGCCGGCGTCCTCACCGGCTGACGCAGGACCGGCCTACGGCTGCGCGCGGCCCCCAACGGGCTGCCCCGGACGGCTACTTCGCCTTCGCGGGCGACGCGCGACGCAGCGCGTCAGCGCTCGGGCTGCATCCCCAGCGGCACGCCGATCTCGGCGGCCATCACCGCACCGGCTTGCTTCTCCAGCAGGCCGTCGTCCACATCGGCGGGGCTGTCCGTGTCCAGGCCGTCAAGCGAGTCCAGCGGTGTGTCCAGCCGCACGTGTGCGACCAGGGACTGGAGCGCTCGCAGCGCGGCGGAGGCGGTGGGGCCCCAGTTCGACAGGTAGGAGAACTGCCACCACCACAGCGCCTCGCTGACCCGGCCCGCGCCGTAGTGCGCCATGCCGTGCCGAAGATCGGTGATCACGTCGGCGAGGTCGTCGGAGATCCGGCAGGCGACCGGTGCGGTACGCGGCTCGTACGGGTCGAAGACCTCGGAGTAGACGTCCACCGGGTCGAGCAGTGCGGCGAGCTTGAGACGCATCTCGTCGACGTCCGGCTCGGGACCGATGTCCGGCTCGTACCGCTCGACCGGGACGAAGTCCTCGTGGGCCCCCAACCGCCCGCCCGCCAGCAGCAGTTGGGACAGCTCAAGAAGCAGATAGGGAACCGCGCTGTCAGGGTCGTCTCCCTTGGCGACCTCTGTCACCGACACGATGAAACTCTCGATCTGGTCGGAGACCTGCACGGCGAAGTCGTCCGGGTTGTCCTTGATCGCATTCAGTGTGGCGTCAGACATCGAGCAACCTTCTTCCCTCGAAGGCCCGCCCCAGCGTGACCTCATCGGCGTACTCCAGGTCTCCCCCCACAGGGAGACCGCTTGCCAGGCGCGTCACTCTCAGCCCCATGCTCGAGACCATACGCGCGAGGTAGGTGGCCGTCGCTTCTCCTTCAAGATTGGGGTCTGTGGCCAGAATCAGCTCGCTGACCGCCCCGTCCGCGAGCCGTGACATCAGCTCCCGGATCCGCAGGTCGTCGGGCCCCACTCCCTCGATGGGACTGATGGCGCCGCCCAGCACGTGGTAGCGGCCACGGAACTCCCGCGTCCGCTCGATCGCCACCACGTCCTTGGGCTCCTCGACCACGCAGATGACACTGCGGTCACGGCGCGTGTCCAGGCATACGCGGCACTGTTCCTCTTGCGCGACGTTGCCGCACACCGCACAGAACCGGACCTTGTCCTTCACTTCGAGCAGTGCGTGTGCGAGGCGGCGTACGTCGGCGGGCTCGGCCTGAAGGACGTGGAAGGCTATCCGCTGCGCGCTCTTAGGACCGACGCCGGGCAGCCTGCCCAACTCGTCGATGAGGTCCTGAACCACGCCTTCGTACACGGAATCTCCCGTTCTCTTCCTACGGCCCTGAAGTCGGGGACGGTGCCCGGTGAACGTTAGTTGCCGGACGACCGCGCCACCAGCGCCCCGAACCCTGGAAGACCCCTGAGAGAGCCCCGCCCTACGTACGGCCTGTGAGGTGAACGACCCTGTTCCCCGCGGTCGTTCCCGGAAACCTCCTCAGAAGGGAAGCCCCGGCATCCCGCCGCCACCCAGCCCCTGTGCGAGCGGGCCGAGCTTCTGCTGCTGCAACTGCTGGGCACCGCTGACGGCGTCCCGCACGGCAGCGAGCACGAGGTCCGCGAGCGTCTCGGTGTCCTCCGGGTCCGCGGCCTTGGGATCGATGACGAGACCCTGCAGTTCACCGGCACCGTTCACGGTCGCCTTGACCAGGCCACCGCCCGCGGAGCCGTCCACCGATGTCTCGGCGAGCTCCTGCTGCGCCTCGGCGAGGTCCTGCTGCATCTTCTGGGCCTGCTGCAACAGCTGCTGCATGTCGGGCTGGCCCCCACCACCGGGAATCACGACTTGGCTCCTGGCTCGTCGACGATGACTGTCATGCACCGCGCGCTGTTCACGTTGCACGCACCGTGCATGTTCTTCGCGTAGCACGCGTACTTCGTGTACTTCACGTACCCGCCGTACGCGTACTTCTCCTTCTTCCAACTGAGCCTACGTGCTCCCGGCGCGCCCTGCCGACCCTGTCCTCATACCGCCTGGACCGCACCGCCGACGAGGGCCGGGACGTCACTCGTGATCGAACTCCTCGATCACCGTGGCCCCCAGCTCCCGCATGATCAAGTCGTGGCCGGAGAGCGCCGATTCGTCGAGATCGGGGTCGTCCTCGGCAGGCATGTCGTCCTCGAGTGCGCCGCCGTACGCGGTGGCCGTGGCAGCTGAACCCTCGGTACGGGGCCCGGAC
>NZ_JACBXA010000157.1 GCF_013870515.1 Streptomyces albidus (ex Kaewkla and Franco 2022)
ATTTTGGAGCGCTCCTGGGAGCGACTCACTACGACAGCGAAGACCATCCGCCCGGCTCACCGCGCGCACGACCAGACCCTGCTCGGGCAACGGCTGGCCGGGACGCACCTCTTCGATGTGACGTGCGCCCGCCGCCTTCAAGGCGGTGCGCAACGCGTCCAGCGCCGCGTCGTCCGTGCCCTCCTCGGAGACGAGCGTCACGGCACGGCCCACGGGCACGAACGCACCGCGCTCCTGGATGGACTGAGGACGCGGCCATACGGACGGGGCCGACCCCTTTGCTTCGGCGTCGGTGTCCTTCGCGCCCGCCGAGGCTCCGTCTCCTCCGGGCTGTGGCGCGGCGTGTGCCGCGGGCACACCGCCGAGCAGCCCGCCGATGACGGCGGCGGTGAGGGCTGTCGCGCCCATCCGTCGCCGTGCTCTTTCCCCCTGCGCCCCTGCGCCCACCACGTCCTCCCCGACGCCGGTCATCGCTCGCCCCGTCGCTGCGCCGTCGCGTCCGTACCTTGCTGAGCCTTGCCGAGCGTTCCCCGTCACATCGCTCACCGGAGCTGAACATGCGGTCCGGGGAGCACACTTCGAAGGACGAGCCCATCACCGTCCCGTCGAGCATGTCAACGCGAGGTGCCCGAAGTGGTCCGGGAATGCGGATTGTTGGGATCCACTGGGGCTGGACGCGTCCCGTCGCCGCCGCGGTTCCGCGCGTCGCCCGCGGGAGTGAGGCGCTCGCATGCGCAACGACGAAGGAAGGCGCCCGGACGTCGAAAGCAGAGCGGACAGTGACGGCAGGGTCGCTTCACGTGCCGGGCGAGCCCGCCTGCGAGTCATGCGGTGCGCACGCACTGTGACGCTGGGTTTCCGCACCCGCCTGCCGACCTGCGCAAGTGCGGGCCCCGGGCCGTCCAGTGGTGACCTTCGGTGAGGAACCTGTAAAATTTCGTGCGCGACGCCTCAAAGAAGCGGTGTCTCTTCGCCTCCCGGCGGCCCTCACGGGCAAATCGCCTGTGGAGGCAAACGTGACCTCGAACACGTTCCTGGCCCGATTACGTCTGCGCACGACTCGATTGGGTAAGGCGAACTCTTAACCATCCGACGTCAACGAACGGAGGCCCGCCGTGGCCGCGTCCGCTGAACTTCTCGCAGTCCTGACCCCCCTGCCGCGACAGGTGATCTCGAAACAGCAGGTCCTCTCCAAACAGGGGCACGAGCCGGTAGACCTGTCCGGTGTGTCCGACCCCGACTCCGGACTTGACGGCTCGTGCTCCTGCGGCTGCTTCGAGGCACCGCTCACCTCTGAACCTCCCCTGGCCGACGTCGCACCCCTGACCAGCGAACCGCCGCTCGCGGAGCTGCCGCTCACCAGCGAGCCGACCGGTACCGGCTTCGGTGCCGACAGCGCGGACATCTGAGGGTGCTCGGGCCTGCCGGGACGCCGTGCAGGCCCCTGATGGAGACCCGGAGGAACAGTGGCATCAGGCGTCCGATATGTTGACGGCGTGAGCAACAAGGTCAACAAGAACACGCTGCGCGCCGGAACCATCGTTGCCGGCGCCACGCTGATGCTGCTGCTGTCGTCCCCCGCCTTCGCGCTCACCCGCGACGACGGCGACGACCCGGGTCCCGGGCTGAGCGTCATCGAGACGCTCGGCCTCTTCGTCGCCATTCCGGTCGGTCTCTACCTGCTGATCGCAGCTCTGGTGACGGTCGGCGGCAGGTCCGGCAAGAAGCAGGGCTGACGACGGCGAACTGCGGGGCGTGACTTCACCGCCCCGCGGCCGTGCTGTCCTCCCTCGCCCCGGTCACTCCTCTGCACATCGTGCTTTCTCTCCGGAGCGCCCCGGCGTGCGCGCAGCGCGCAGCCGGAAGGTGCCCGGAGCAGCCACGTGCCGAGCAGACGTACCCGGCCCTACTGTCGCCGGATCGCCCCGTCCGTCCTGCCGGCGAACGAATCCTCACGCGTGAAGACCGGCCTTGTGCGCCCCGTCTGCCGGGTGAGTCTGATCGGCACTCGAACGTCCGTACTTTAGGGCAGAGTTGTCCGGCTTTGTCGACGGGCTCGTAACAGAGGTTGGATGACGGTCCACGGGTGGGAATCGCCCGGACATGACGCACAACATCCCGCTCTCCCCTCGCCCCCTCAGCCACCTCACGGCCGCCGCACAAGGACGGGTGCTGACCACCCGCGCCCTGCGCGAGCACGGTGTGTCCGCCGCCGCGGCCAACGAGCGCTGCCGGCCGGGCGGCCCCTGGCAGTTGCTGCTCCCCGGCGTGTTTCTGCTGCACTCGGGCATGCCCACGAGCGACGAGCGGCTGCACGCCGCGCTTCTCTACGCCGGAAGCGAGAGCCCGCCGATCCCGGCTCAGCAGGGACTCGCGGGGCGGAGTGCCCGCCCAACTGACCTGCCGCTCCCGCCGGTTGTGCCGGCACGGCCCTCGCCCGCGGCGCCGGGACAGCCCCTCCCCGCGCAGCCGCCGGAGGCGATGATCACCGGCCTGGCCGCCCTCACCCTGCACGGCTTCACCGGCGCGCCCTCGCTGCGTTCCCTCGACCGCATCGACGTGCTCGTGCCCCGTACCCGCCGGCTCCGTTCCACGGGGTGCGTCCACATCGTGCGCGGACAGCAGTTGCCGGAGCCCGAGGAGGTGACGGGGCTGCCCGTCGCCCCGGTGTCCCGCGCCCTCGCCGACACCGTCGCTCAGCTGACCGACGCGGGCGTCGTGCGGCGGCTGCTCGTGGAGTCGGTGCGCGGCGGCTACTGCGAAGCGTCAGCGGTCGTACGGGAGTTGGGCAACGCCCGCCTGCTTGGGCGGCCTCATGTGAGGGAGGCCGTCGAGGCACTGACCTCGGAGGACCGCGCGCTGGCGGAGGGCCGTCTGTACGAGATGGTCTTCCGCTACTGGCTCCCCGACCCCTGCTGGAATGTCGACCTCCGCCTGCCGGGCGGCCCGTACCTCGGCGGCGTCGACGCCTACTGGCCGGAACAGGCGGTCGCTCTGGAACTGGACACCTTCCCCCACAGCCCTTCGGGCGTGGGAGGTGCCCCCACCCACAGCCCTTCGGGCGCCGGAAGCGCCCCCACGCACAGCCCTTCGGGCGCCGGAAGCGCCCCCACGCACAGCCCTTCGGGCGCCGGAAGTGCCCCCACCCACAGCCCTTCGGGCGCGGGAGGCGCCACGGGCGGTGCCCCGCGATCGGGGGACGACGTCCAGTGGTCCGAGTACGCCCGCAAGCGGGAGGTGCTGGAGGCGATGGGCATCACCGTCGTCCACATCACCCCGCAGAAGCTCCGCGATTCGCTGGAGCAGCAGGCGGCGATCGTCCGTACGGCGTTGATGACCGCGGTCGAACGCGAGCCGGCCGAGTACGTGATCGTGCTGCCCCGCTGACGGGACGCGTGAACAGCGGTGTGCGCCTGGACGGTCAGCCGCAGAACTCGGCCTCGACCAGCGAGGCGGTCTCGCCGGCCCAGTCGCCGTTGATGTTGAAGGCGGCGGCGTGCGAGCCGTCGGTCGTGGTGACGGCGCTCGAGCGGGAGCCCTGAATGGTGCCCTCGTGCCCCCAGACGGTGGTTCCGCAGGAGAGCCGCTGCCGGGTCAGGCCCAGGCCGTAGCGGTCGCCCCCGTCGGCGGGGACGGTCGTCTTCATCTCGTTCAGCTGCCCGGGCGGCAGCACCTCGCCGCCGAGCAGGGCACGCATGAACCGGATCAGGTCGCCGGTGGAGGAGATCATCTCGCCGGAGGCACCGGCGAGCGAGGGGTCCAGCGTGGTGACGTCGCGGACACGGGTGCCGGGACCGGCAGTTGAGAGCGTGGAGTACGCCCGCCCGTGCGGGCCGGGTATCTCCGCCGAGGTGCCGGGCAGCGATGTGTCCCGGAGCGCCAGCGGCCTGATGAGCCTGCGCTCGATCTCGTGCGCGTAGGAATGCCCCGTCACTTTCTCGACGACCATGCCGGCCAGTACGTAATTGGTGTTGGAGTAGCGCCACTCGGTGCCCGGCGCGAAGGACGGCGGATGAGCCGTGGCCGTACGGACGAGAGCGGCCGGGCTGTGCGTGTCGTAGCGGCTGGTCCGGAACCGGGGGCCGAAGTACGTGCGGCTGACCCCGGGGTCGGCGGTGAAGTCGTACACGCCGCTTCTGTGGCTGAGCAGTTGGCGGAGCGTGGTGTGTCGCCCGTCGTTTCCGTGGCCGCGCAGCGTGCCGGGGAGCCACCGGTCCACGGTGTCGTCCAGATCGAGCTCGCCCTCCGACTCCAGCTGCAGCAGCACCGCTGCCACGAAGGGCTTGGTGAGGCTTCCGATGCGGAACCGGTCCTGGGCGAGGCGCGGACGGTCCGTCCGTCGGTCCCCGACACCCGAGGCGCCGTTCCAGACGCCGCCGCCGTCCTCGGCCTGCCCCAGCACCCCTGGTGCTCCGGCCTGTCGGACCTCTGCGTCCATCGCGTCCTGGGTCGCGCTGTGCCCCAGGTCGGCCGCCGAAGAGGAGCTGATGCAGAAGGCGGCCAGGACAGCGACCACCAGTGTGATGACGGTGGTGCGGACGGACATGCCAGGACTCTAGTGATCAGGGCGGCTCGAGCGCCACACCGCGAAGACGACCAGCGCACACCCCGCGTACTGGGTCGGAGTGGGGCGTTCCGCAAGGAATCCGACACCGAAGAGAAGCGCCAGGATCGGCTGGAGGAGCAGCAGAGTCGCTCCCTTGTCGGGGGCGAGCCGCGGCAGCGCCGGATTGATCAGCAGCCAGGCGAGAACCTGGCCCAGCAGGGCCATCGGTATCAGCCAGCCCCACGCCGCCGGCCCCGGGTCGAGGTCGACGCCTGTCCAGAGCGAGCCGACCACCCCTGAGGCGATCGCGGCCGCCAGCGTCGCCGTGCAGACGGGCAGCACCGTGTGCGGGTTCGGCTTGCGGGCGTCCTCCACGGGAAGCGCCGGGCCCTGCCCGGCGGCTCCGCCGGCTTCGGCGGGGGCGGGCCCGTCGCCGCCGAGCCGGATGAAGAAGAGGTACCCGGCGAAGCCGACTCCCGCGGCCATGCCGAACAGGGCTCCGGAGACCGGGTCGCTGCCGGGTTCTGGGTGGCCGAGCGCACCGCTGGCCAGGGCCACACCGGCCAGCAGTACGGGCGCTGTGAGCCAGAACCGCCGCGCGAGCCGTACGCCGGTGAAGACACGCGTCAGCAGCGGGAAGACGACCAGCTGGACGTTCAGCAGCAGGGTCGCGATGGACGCGCCCAGGTCGTGGATGCTCTGCACCCAGCACACGTAGTCGAGGCCCAGCAGGGCGCCCGCCGCCAGGTCGAGTGCGAGCAGGCGGGGAGACCGGCCGCCCAGGCGGCGGTACTCGAAGTACGCCAGCGGTGCCAGGACGAGCAGGGCGAGCGCACAGCGCAGGAATGCGGCGGTGCCCGCGTTCACGCCGGAGAGCTTGATGAACATTCCCGACGACGACGTGCATGCCGCGCCCGCGACGATCATCAGTGCGGGGCCGGGCCGCGTCCGTCCTCGCGGCGCCTTCCCTTCGTGTCGGGAGGTCGTCGTCGTCATGCCGGCCACTCTGCCCCCTGGGGGGCGAGGGCGACAACGACGATTTCCCTGCTCCGTCCGGTGACGGCGCTTCGCGCGGTGGACCTGAACGCCCGGGGGCGTGTTCGGGTCGACGGCCGGTGACCCGAAGTCCGTTGACCCGTCGTCGAGTTCGGGACACAGCACCCGTCCATCGCACGTAACCTGGCGGCGGCCCTGTTCCGCGAGATGGGACGGCGGCCCGCGGCCGCGGCGTCCTGCCTTGTTCCGGTACGTCCCGGCTGTGCGTGAAGTGCTCGCGGCCTGGCGTGCCACGGGGGGCGGCCAGGCCGCGGCTTCCGGACGCTTCTCCGGGCTGCCGGGTCCCGGCTCCGGCGGCTCTTCCTCCGGCTGCGAGTCGCCCGATCTGCGTGCGTGCAGGGCTGTGGGCCGGTTCTCGTGAGGGCAAGGGACGCTCGCGGTGCTGTTGCCGTGCGGCCGTCCGTACGGACGGCCTACGGCTTGGGCAGCAGCAACTCCGTGTTCCGGTCCGTCGGCTCGCCGGTCAGCTCACGGCGGGCGCCCGGGCTGTTGAAGGACAACTCCCGGTAGATGGACGCCAGTCCGGTCTGTGAGAGGTCTTCGAAGTCCGTACGCGCCGGCGCGGCCGACTCGATCAGAGTGGTGAACAGCGACAGCGTTCCGTCGCCGTTGTCGGCCAGTTCCAGGGTGCGGGCCAGCTGAGGGAAGTCGACGTGGGAGGCCGTCGAGATCTCCCAGAAGGTGCCGCGCGGTCTGATCTTGTTCTTGTGGCTGTGGCCGTTGATCCACGCCAGCACGTGGGGGTTCTCGTGCAGCAGCGAGAGAAGCTCGGGGCCGCCGTCGGGGGTCGTGGTGCTGGTGTGGTGGCTGAAGAGCAGCACGTACGCGCCCGCCTTCCGCTGCTCCTTCAACTCCTTCTTCAGCCACTTGAGTTGGGCAGGTCCCACCTTGCCGGGGTAACCGCCGTCCAGGCGCGTGGTGTCCAGGCTGATGCCGGTCACGCCCTCGGCTGTCCGGAAGGTGTAGTAGAGCCTGTCCTCGGCGAGGTTGGCCTCCGTGTAGCCGTGCCCCACGGGGCCCGCCCCCGCGTACCGGCGGCGCATGTGTGCGCGCACCCAGTCCTGCCGGGTGAAAGGCGCACGGGCCGGATCCGGGGTGACCGTACGCATGTCGCGGGAACGCAGCCGGGAGCGCAGCATCTCCTTGAACTGCTCGCCCTTGGGGTCGCCGCCCTCCTCCACGGTCTTCCAGAGCCGGGCTCCCTCCGCCTCGGAGTCCAGCTTCATCAGTTTCCTGCCGCCGATGGCGAAGTCACCGAAGAAGGTGTCCCCGGCGAAGCAACCGCCGGGCAGGGAGTCATGGTTGCCGGAGGTGGAGTACCAAGGCAGCGCCAGACCGGGGCTGTTGACCTCGCGGATGGCCGCGCGCAGATAGCCCTCGATGCGGGGGAATCCCAGGACCTTGTCGTCGTCCCGCATGGTGTCGTCGGGCTGCCAGTAGAGCTTGAGGCCGCTGTCCTGCACACCCTCGTACGACGTCACGTCACCCGTGTTGGGCGTGATGCGGCCGCCGCTCATCGCCGTGAGGAACCAGTCCAGTTCGGAGCGGCAGTTGTTGTCGGTGTTGTCGCCGGTGGTGATCACGAAGGACAGCGGTTCGCCGGTCGCGGAGCCGCCCTGCAGCCTGTTGACGCGTTCGATCAGGGAGACGGCACCGGCCACGGAGAGGGCCTCCTGCGGCCGCCAGGCGCTGGCTGTCTCCGCGCGCAGATACTCGTAGCGCAACGGGTGTTGTACGTCGACCACGTGCAGGTCCGTGAACTGAACGAAGGCGGTCAGCGGCTTCCGCCTCTCCTCGCGCCGCCCACCGGCGCCGGCCAACTCCTCGCGTACGACCCGCTTCCAGCCCGGACCGTCCCCGAGGCGGCGGTAGCCGTCACCGCCGCCTCGGGGGGCGGAGACGGAGGCGAGCGTGGTGCCGGCCGGAGACGGGTCGACCGCCGTGCTGCGGGTGACCGGCGCCGCGGCACGGGCACGGATGCGGCGGGTACGGGCGGCTGCGGCCGCCTGAGCCGCGGTGGGCTGACCGGCGCTGGCCGAGCCCCCGTTCAGGCCCCAGCCGGCTCCGATCCCGACGGCTGCGCCGGCGGCTCCGGCGGTGAGGAGGGTGCGGCGGTCGAGCAGAATGCTCTGCGTTCGGCTGCTGCGGTTCATGCGGGTGCCTCTCCTGGTGCGACGTCGACGCGGGCGCCGGCGGGCCGGAACCTTCGAAACGTCCCGCTCACCAGGGATGTTTGGCTTTGGTTGTTACCTGCAGCTGAACGACGGCAGAACGCCGCAAGCCCATCCACACTCATGGATCACGTCACCGGGCGGTGGCCATCCGGCCCACGCCGCGCGCTCGCCGGGCCGCGTTCTGGCGCTCACCCCGTGTTCATCTGCCGGGGTAGGGGGCTCACTCCGGGAGGCCGGTCCGATCGCTGCGCTCGGCGACCGCGGCGAGGGTGCCAGGTCGATGCGAGGTCCGCCGGAATCTCGCGGAGCGCCGCACGGCGAACTGGAACCGGTACGGATGCTCCCGCGCCCGTACCGCGTGCGACCGTCCTGTGAAGATCCGTCGCTCCGGGACCCGCCGCCCCCCGCCCGCCCGCAGCTCCCGCGTGGAAGGATGGCCGAACGACGACATCGTGTGACCGCGAGAGCATGGGAGAGCACCAGGTGCCTGGCACGAATCTGACACGCGAGGAGGCTCGCGAGCGAGCAGGACTGCTCACCGTGGACTCCTACGAGATCGAGCTGGATCTGAGCGGGGCGCAGGACGGGGGTACCTACCGTTCACGGACTCTCGTGCGCTTCGACTCCGCCCAGGACGGGGCAGCCAGCTTCATCGACCTGGTCGCCCCGGAGGTGCACGAGATCACGCTGAACGGCCGCTCGCTGGACCCCGCCGAGGTGTTCGCCGATTCCCGTATCGCGCTGTCCGGGCTGTCGCAGGGCCGGAACGAGCTGCTGGTGGTCGCGGACTGCGCGTACACCAACACCGGTGAGGGCCTGCACCGTTTCGTGGACCCGGTCGACCAGCAGGCCTATCTCTACACCCAGTTCGAGGTGCCGGACGCGCGGCGGGTCTTCGCGAGCTTCGAGCAGCCGGACCTGAAGGCCACTTTCCAGTTCACGGTGCGCGCGCCCGAGGGATGGACGGTGATCTCCAACTCCCCGACGCCCGAACCGGCGGACCACGTCTGGCGTTTCGAGCCGACGCCCCGCATCTCCTCGTACATCACCGCGCTCATCGTCGGCCCGTACCACGCGGTCCACAGCACCTGGGAAGGCGGCGGGCGCACGGTGCCGCTGGGCATCTACTGCCGCCCCTCGCTGGCCGAACACCTCGACGCGGACGCACTGTTCGAGGTCACACGGCAGGGATTCGACTGGTTCCAGGAGAAGTTCGACTACGCCTACCCGTTCGCCAAGTACGACCAGCTGTTCGTGCCGGAGTTCAACGCGGGCGCGATGGAGAACGCCGGCGCGGTCACCATCCGGGACCAGTACGTCTTCCGCTCCAAGGTGACGGACGCCGCGTACGAAATGCGTGCGGAGACGATCCTCCACGAGCTCGCCCACATGTGGTTCGGCGACCTGGTCACCATGGAGTGGTGGAACGACCTGTGGCTGAACGAGTCGTTCGCCACGTACACGTCCATCGCGTGCCAGGCCCACGCGCCCGGCTCCCGCTGGCCGCACGCCTGGACCAGCTTCGCCAACCAGATGAAGACGTGGGCCTACCGGCAGGACCAACTGCCCTCCACGCACCCGATCATGGCCGAGATCCGTGACCTGGACGACGTCCTGGTCAACTTCGACGGGATCACTTACGCCAAGGGCGCGTCGGTGCTCAAGCAGCTCGTCGCCTACGTCGGCATGGACGAGTTCTTCAGCGGCGTCCAGATGTACTTCAAGCGGCACGAGTGGGGGAACACACGCCTGAGCGACCTGCTCAGCGCACTGGAGGAGACCTCGGGCCGCGACCTGGCCGCCTGGTCGAAGGCGTGGCTGGAGACGGCCGGAATCAACGTGCTGCGTCCCGAGATCGAGACGGACGCCTCGGGCACCCTCACCTCCTTCGCCGTCCGCCAGGAGGCGCCCGCGCTGCCCCCGGGGGCGACCGGCGAACCGACGCTGCGCCCGCACCGGATCGCGGTGGGCGTGTACGAGCTCCAGGGCGACAAGCTCGTGCGCACCGACCGGATCGAGCTGGACGTGGACGGCGAACGTACCGAGGTGCCGGAGCTGGCGGGCCGCAAGCGCCCGGCGGTCCTGCTCCTCAACGACGACGACCTCTCCTACGCGAAGGTCCGCCTCGACGCCGAGTCCCTGGCGACCGTCACGAAGCACCTCGGCGACTTCACCGAGTCGCTGCCCCGTGCGCTGTGCTGGGCGTCCGCCTGGGACATGACGCGTGACGGCGAACTGCCCACCCGCGACTACCTCGACCTGGTGCTCTCCGGCATCGGCAAGGAGTCGGACATCGGCGTCGTGCAGTCGCTCCAGCGGCAGGTCAAGCTCGCCCTCGACCTGTACGCCGACCCGCAGTGGCGCGAGCAGGGGCTCACCCGCTGGTCGGACGCGACGCTGGAGCAGCTGCGTGCAGCCGCGCCCGGCAGCGACCACCAGCTCGCGTGGACGCGCGCCTTCGCCTCGACGGCCCGTACGGACGCCCAACTGGCGCTGCTGGCCGGGCTGCTGGACGGCACGGAGGTGATCGAGGGCCTCGCCGTCGACACGGAGCTGCGCTGGGCGTTGCTACAGCGGCTCGCGGCGACAGGGCAGGCCGGGGAGAAGGAGATCGCGGCCGAGCTGGAGCGTGACGCGACCTCGGCGGGCGAGCGGCACGCGGCGCTGTCGCGGGCTGCGCGGCCGACTGAGGAGGCCAAGGCGGAGGCCTGGGCCTCGGTGGTGGGCAGCGGCGCGTCCTCCGAGGCGGGTCTGCCCAACGCGGTGCAGGAAGCCGTCATCGGCGGCTTCCTCCAGACCGATCAGCGGGATCTGCTCGCGCGCTACAGCGAGAAGTACTTCGAGGAGGTCAAGGACATCTGGGAGACGCGCAGCCACGAGATGGCCCAGCAGATCGCGGTCGGGCTCTACCCGACGCTCCAGGTCTCGCAGCAGACCCTCGACGCAACGGACGCCTGGCTGGAGTCGGCGAAGCCCGGTGCCGCGCTGCGCCGTCTGGTCACGGAGTCCCGTGCCGGCGTCGAGCGGGCGCTGCGTGCGCAGAAGGCGGACGCAGCGGCGGGCTGAGCGGCCCTGAACGCACGTACAGGGGCGCCGTCTCGAACGGCGCCCCTGCGTGAACGGCCGGGTGCCGGACGTTCCGGCGGCCCCCCGCACGGACGGCTGGCCCGTCACCCGACCATGCCTGTCGCCCGGACCGCGCCGTTCCCCCCAGCGCCTCGAAGGCCCCCGGTCTCAGCCGGGGGCCTCCGTGTGGGGGGTTCAGGATGGTGCGATTCAGGCGTGGTGCCTTGGGACCTGCACTTCAGGCGTGGTGCGTCTTCTTCATGAGGTGCTGGTCAGCCGTGGTGGACGGCTGACCAGCGGGTGTCACTTGGCGAAGGCGGCCTGGTCGAATGCCGCGCTCGCCACACCGTTGGCCCACAGCGACTGGACCTGTGCGGACTCGTTGCCGTCCGGGACCGCGTTGGTGCAGGACGGGCCGGGGCCGCCGCCCGACATCAGTTCGCTGCAGGGGCCCTCGTAGTGGTCCGGGAGACCGAGGACGTGACCGGTCTCGTGGGCCACGACGCGGTTGGAGTCGTACTCCTCGTTCTGCGCGTAGTCCAGGAAGATGTACCCGCTGCCGTGTCCGTCCGTGGAGGCGTACGAACCACGCGGGTCGTTGCCCTCGCGGTAGTCGAAGCTGGCGCCGCCGCCCTCGGCGAGCTGCACGTTGGAGACGGCCGCGTTCCAGGTGGCCGTGCTCTGGGCGATCTGGCCGGCGAAGGTGGGTGCTCCGCTGGCGTCGTAGTTGACGGTGACGGCCTGGATACCGGGCTTGGCGGCCTGCTTCTTCAAGGCGTCCTTCACGACGGCGTTGAAGAACGCCTCGGTCGCCTTGTTGGACTCACCGATGTATCCGGCCCTGGTGACGCTGCTCTTGCTGGCGCCGTCGTCCGGGGTCGCGGCCGAAGCGGGCATGGCGCCCAGGCCGAGAGCCAGACCGAGGCCGAGTGTCGCGGAGAGTGCCGTAGTGCGGTACCTCATGTGGGGGTCTCCTTCGGGTCCGAAGCGCGGCCGCTGCAAGGTGGGGTGCGACCGTCACTGCCGGATAAAGAACTCCTGCCGACGGAGAGTCTGTTCGAGACCGGCGCCCGGGGGATGATTGCAAGTGGTGATAGGTCCGTCGCATCATCCGATACGCAGAGGTGGACCAGGCCGTCGACGTCTGGTGTGACATGCGCACGCGAATATATGCTCCGGCTTGTGGAGCTCGAAGTGAGGCATCTTCGTGCGCTGTGCGCCATCGCCGATACGGGCAGTGTGCACAAGGCTGCCCGTCAACTCGGCATGAGCCAACCCTCCTTGACCACCCAGCTTCGGCGCATCGAGCAGGCTGTGGGCGGTCAGCTCTTCTCACGTGAGCGTACGGGCAGCAGCCCGACGCCTCTCGGGAGCTTCGTCCTCTGCCGCGCCCGGCCCATCGTGGCGGAGATGTCCGCGCTGGTGACCGAGGCCCGGGCGGCCGCCGCGAGCCGCCCCGGGGGAGAGTATCTGCGTATCGGGAGCACCGGCAGCCCTGCTGTACCCGGCTGGCTGCGCCGGCTGCGCGCCCGTCTGCCGGAGGCCGACACCACCTTCCACATGGACCCTTCGGCGCACACGCTGCTGCGCATGGTCGTCGCCAACCAGCTGGACGCCGCCTTCGTGCACGAGGTCGAGGGCTCGCCGCTGCGCATTCCGGACGGCCTGCGGCTCCACGTACTCGTCGAGCGTGAACCGCAGTTCGTCGCGCTGTCCGCCACACACCCGGCTGCCGGACGCTCGGTGCTGAGCCTCACGGAACTCGCGCACGAACGGTGGATGGTGGACCCGACCGCGGACGGCGAATGGACCGGGCTGCGCCGGGTCTTCGCCGAGGCGGGCATCAGCCCGCGCGTGGTGCACGGCGACAACCTGGCCGCCGCCGACCTGGTGGCGGCCGGCGAAGTGGTCGCCCCTTGCCAGCCCACCTCCCCGGCGAGGGCCGGCTGGGTCGTACGGCCGCTGCTCGGCGACCCCCTGGCCGTACGGCTGTTGCTCGCGACCCGTGAGGGGACGCCGGGGGCGAAGCCCGTGATCGAACCGGAGGCCCTCGTCGCCGACCTGGAGTCTGCGTACCGCGAGGTGGCCTGGGCGAGCGACGCGTACCGGCACTGGTTCCAGCGTCACGACGACGTCAAGTCGCTGCCGTTCACAGTCGTGGCGTAGACGGCTCGCGTCGCGGGCCCGCGTGCCGGGCCCGCTTCCCGTGTCCACCTCCCGTGCCCGCGCCGGGAGTTCGCGCTCGAAGCCGCCGTCCGTACGGCTCGGAGGCGTCGTTCCGGGACCGGCCCGCACGCGTGGATACGGGCGCCTGAGTGGACGCCCGCCTTCCGGCGTGGCAGCCCTCACAAGCAACTTTTACTCAAGGAGCCGGGGAACGGCGTGGCTAGCGTCGGTGACAGCACCACGCCAGACATTCGTCCATGCCCCTAGGAAGTCCAGGCTTCCTCCGGCCGATTCCCCAAGGTCACGATCATGCTCTCGCGCGCCCGCCGCATCCTGCCGGCTCGTCTTCTCGCCTCGGTCCTGCCCCTGTCGCTGTCGGCCTGTGAGGGGAAGGGGAGTGACAACGCCGGTGACTCCTCCACCTCCGGCTCGGACCACGACAAGCCCGGGACCGACGAGGACCCGGGCAAGGGCGACTCCGACGGTGACGAGACCGGCCCCGGCGATGACGCCGGCCCGGGCAGCGGAGACCAGGACGGCGGCGCCGGAGACGAGGAGGGAACCGACGTCGGCCCCTGCGACGACAAGACCGAACTCCGGATCACCATCGGCAGCGGCAAGCAGACGGGCGACACCGGCTCCGCCGCGATCACCATCAGGAACACCGGTTCCGGGCCCTGCATCCTGCCCGAGGTCCTCGGCCTCTCCCTCTCGAACGAGGACGGCGCCCGAATCGCCGCGGACGTCCAGACGTACAACAGCGACGGCGAGGTTCCCCTGAGCTCCCGCGGCACGGCTAGCGCGAAGCTCAACTACAGCGTGGACAAGGCCGAATCGCCTGTCGCCGCAGGGCAGTTGGACCTCGACCAGATCGGGCGGGTCGCCGTCGACAAGACAGGCGGACCGGTGGACATGGCCGAGGGGACGGTGCAGTTGACCGCTTTCCAGACCGCCTAGGCGGCACCAGGACTTCTCCCCGCTGACGCCGGGTGAGAGGCGGGCGGCAGGTGCACGGGAGACCCCTGCCGCCCTCGCC
>NZ_JACBXA010000158.1 GCF_013870515.1 Streptomyces albidus (ex Kaewkla and Franco 2022)
GAAGGCACCCGCCCGGCTCAACAGATCGGGCGCCCCGTCACGCCCCGTGCGTTGATGGAGGCATGACGCCGTAGAACACCGCCAGTCCGGCTCCCGGCCCGGGGGCTGCTGGAGGCGCGAGAGGACGGAGTGCACCACTCATGAGTGACAGCACGAGGGCCGCCCTCGCGGCGAGCGTGGCCGCCGGCTACCTGCTCGGCCGCAGCCGCAGGACGAAGCTCGCGGTGGCAGTCGCGACGTATCTGGCGAGCGGCAGGCTTCGCGCCAAGCCGCAGGAGCTCCTCGCGGCGGGCGCGGGCAAGCTCGGCGAATCGCCTCAGCTCTCCCAGCTGACGGAACAGGTGCGCACCGAACTGCTGACGGTGGGACGGCAGGCACTCAAGGCCGCGTTCGACCAGCGCCTGGGTACCTTCGCCGACTCGCTCGCCGAACGGACCAAGTCGCTGGGCCAGACCATGGACTCGCTGGCCGAAGAGGCACGGGACGAGGAAACCGACGAGCAGACCGACGAGGAACCGGAGGAAGGCGAGGAGGAGAGGGGCGAGGCGGAGAGGGACGAGGAGCGGGGTGACGGCGAGGGCCGTACCTCCGCGAAGCAGCGCAGGAAGTCCACGGGGTCCCGCCGCGAATCCACCGATTCGTCCTCCTCCCAGCAGAAGGCGGCGAAGCGACCCGCGAAGAAGGCGCCGCCGAAGAAGGCGGCCAGGAGGACCACCCAGAAGTCGACTGAGCCGTCCCGTCGCCGGAGGTAGCAGCCATGCCGCAGCAAGGAAAGGGCACGAGCACCCGCGATGCCGACGGGTCGGGGATGGACAAGCTGCGTGACGAGCTCTCCAAGTACCTGATGGCCAAGGCGTCCGGTCTCGTGAGTTCGGCGGGGCAGAAGGCGGGCGGGCTGGCCGAACGCGTCGCCGAGGGAGCGACGCCGGGCGACGCCCTGCCCAAGCCGGTCGCGAAGCTGCTCCAGGGTGAGTCCCCCGCGAAGGCGGTCGGCGGTCAGGTGGCGCAAAGCGTCAAGGACAAGACCGTCGGCAAGGTCAAGGAGCTCTTCGGCGGAGGCGGCAAGGCGGGGAACAAGAAGGTGACGAGCATCATCGAAGTGCTCGACATCGGGCTTCCGTTGCGCCGCGTGTACGACCACTGGACGGAGTTCGAGCAGTTCAGCAGCTTCATGAAAGGCGTGGTCGAGGCGTCACGCGCCAAGGACGAGGAGGACGTCACCTCCGACTGGACGGTCAAGGTCGGTCCGTCCAAGCGCAGTTGGAAGGCCACCATTTTGGAGCAGGTTCCCGACAACCGCATCGTGTGGAAGTCGACGGGCGACAAGGCGACCACTCATGGCGGCATCTCCTTCCACGAACTGACCCCGGGCCTCACCCGGATCGTGGTCGTCGTCGAGTACAGCCCCGGCGGGTTCTTCGAGAAGACGGGCAATCTCTGGCGGGCCCAGGGCCGCAGGCTGCGCCTGGACCTGAAGCACTTCCAGCGCTACGTGACGCTGGGCGTCCAGGAGGTACCGGAGGGCTGGCGCGGCGAGGTGCGCGAGAGCGAACTCGTGCGCAGCCACGACGAAGTGCTCGCCGACGACGAGGACGGCGAAGAGCGGGACGAGGATTCCGGGGTGGAGGAGGAGGGGGAAGAAGAGGGCGAGGAGTACGAGGACGAGGGTGAGGACCAGGGGGAAGAGGGCGAAGACGAAGGCGAGTTCGACGACGAGGACGAGGAGTACGAGGAGGAAGGGGAGGACGAGGGCCGGTAGCCCGGTCTTCGCCGTCCGCAGACTCCAGCCGCGCCACCGGCGCATGCACAGGCCCTCGGCCTTCTCCGCCTCGTGGGAGCGGAGAGAACCGAGGGCTCGTCGGCCGTTTCCACGCCTGACCCGCGGCACGGCGGTGGGGATGCCGTGCCGCGGAGGCGTGGATCAGGAGGTAACGGCCACGTCTGCGTCGGGGTTCGTCGTGTCGGTGATCTCGTAGGTGGCGCTGAAGTCGGAGCTGGTGGAGCTCGTCGGGCAGCCGAATCCGCCCTCGACCTTCACGGGCACGGCGGCGGCATCGAAGGTGAGCGTGGCCGGCGACCCGTTGGTCCACTCACCGGTGGCGGTGGCCGCCTCGTCGGGCGCGGCGGTCACGGTGCACTCGGCAAGTCCGCTGGTCTTCAGGACGAACCCGCCGGTGGGCATGGTCAGCCCGGCGGTGCTCGGTGCGCCGTTCTGCATGGAGACGGTCCAGTCGCCGCTGGTCGTCACCGTGGCGTCGACGCCGGGCAGGCTGCTCGAACAGGAGTCGTACGTCGGTGCGTTGGTGCCGGAGACGACCGCTCCGGCATCGTTGTGGTTGCCGGGTGCGGCGGGGATCTGCCCCGAGGCCTCCGAGACGGTGCAGGTGACGGTCACAGCCCCGGCCGTGAAGCTGGCCTCCCCGGCGAGGGTCGCGGCGTACTCGTCCCCGGCCGGTGTGACCGTGGTCGATTCGGCCGCGGCCCGCGTGGGTGCGTCGGTCTGTGCGGTGGCGCTCGCGGCGCCGGCGACCGTCAGTGCTGCGGCGGCGGTCAGGCCGGTCACCACTACTCGTAACGACCGGGCGTGCAGGTGGCGCGTGCTCATCATGCGGCTCCTCATGTCTGCATCGGTGGGGGTGAAGCAGAGATGGCACTCGTGCGCTCGGTCTTGCCCTTACGACCGGGGAGTCCCGCCGGTCTTGGAGGGGTCGTCGTCCGGGGAGACGGAGAAGGCAGCGGCGAGCGAGGAGAGCGTGGTGTCGGGCTCTGCCTTCTCCTCGCCCGCCCGTTTCAGGGGGGCCTTGCTCTCGTGTGCGGTCTTCTCCGTCTCCGTCCCGGGTTCGCTCCCGGGTTCTTCAGGCGGGTCGGCGGGCACGGGTCGCCACGCGAAGATCAGCGCGCCGCCGACCACTCCCAGAAGGGTGCCGATCATGAAGCCGCCCAGGTTGGACAGCACCAGCGCGGCCGCCGCCAGCAGGACGGTCAGGATGCCGGCGAGCCCCCGGTACTGCGGGGAGAACCAGGCGCTGAGTCCCAGGACGACGAGGATCAGGGCGAGCACCACCGAGGGGATGCCGGCGGTTCCCTGGTGCAGCATCACCTTCAGCGGGGCCAGCGGGATCACGCCGATCTCCGCCCCGGCGACGACGGTCAACAGACCGCCCCAGAAAGGCCGGCCGCGGCGCCACCCGCGCCACCGGCGCCAGATCAGAAGCATTCCTTCGTGCCCTTGTTCACCTTCATGTTGAGGTCGGCCAGCCTGAACTTGCCCGCGTTGGTGGCCCAGGCGGTCTGACGCAGCTTGTCGATGTGCACGTCGTCGGCCTGCTGTCCGAAGAGGTCCTGGAGGCCCTTGCCCTTGGAGGGGCCCTTGTCGAGGGTCGACGCGTCGCGGCCGATCTCGATGTTGTTGAAGGCGGCGCTGCCGGAGAGCTGGGTCGCGTCGACGAAGAGGTCGCTGGCCTCGACCGGCTTCTTGCCCGTACCGGCGGTGAGGTTCAGCGAAATGCTGCCTATGACCGGCAACTTGGTGACGACCGACTGGCACAGGTTGTCCATCTCCGCCGTCTTGATGGCGGTGACCGCGACGGGGATCAGTTCGCCCCGGGCGTTGCGGTCGACGCTGCCGTACTGCGCGAAGCCGTCGCCGTCCAGGCTGGTCGCCGACACCTTGAACTGCTGTCCCGATACGGCGAACGATGCGGCGAGCGCCCCGTTGGCCAGTGCGATCGCCAGGGCGGCGGTCGCGGCGAAGCCCGGCACGCAGAGAACGGCGAACTTCCGCCAACTCGTGCGTCCCGTCAGCTGTCTGCCGTGCGCGTCCTTCATGGTGATTCCCCTTGTGAGCAGTGTGGCGTGCGTGACCGTGGTGTGGGGGATGTGGTGCACGTGCGTGGTACTGAGGGGGGATCGCACAGAAGGCGTTCCTGCTGTGCGGAACAGTTACTGGCGAGTCAGGTTATGGATACGAGCCAGGCGCGGCAAGGTTTCGCGCAGATGACTTTCCGCCGAAGAGCAGTTCACGGGGGCGAACTGGTGCACACCGGACGGGACTTGGGAGACGCGGATCACAACACCCCTGCCCTGACCAGGTCCGCACCACCAGGTGTTACCGGGAGTAGCAGCGAATCCGGGTGCTCGCGGGGGCATACATGGACCCCGAACGACCGTACGAGCAGGCCCAGTTGGTCGACTCGGTGGCTGAAACCCGCGATTCGCCGTCGATGATCTCGTCCGTACCGGCAGGCCCGGCGGGATTCACAGGACGGTCACAGACCGGAGCGGGCAGAGGTCGTCCCGCAGATCGGAGGAGCGCGAGAGGCGATCCCGGCGGCTGTGCGGGGACCCGGCGGGGCAGAGGGCTTCTTGCCGACCGCTTCGCAGGCGGCGTACGATGAATGCGCTTTCAATCCACAGGCCGCCACGGCCGGAGCAGGCAGGAGAGCGTCGGCGCGTGAGTGCTCCCACCGTGTACGACGTCGCCGGACAGGCAGGCGTCTCCATCGCGACAGTTTCGCGAGTCTACCGCGCCCCCGATTCCGTGCGGGCGCGTACGCGTGAGCGCGTGCTGGAGGCGGCGCGCGAGCTCGGCTACGTACCCAGCGGCAACGCACGTGGCCTGGCCAGCAGGAACACGCGGGTTCTGGGGCTGTGCTTCCCCGACTACGCGGACCCTGACGCCGAGGACGCGGACGGCGACTACGGCGACGCGGAGTTGATGCTGTACTCCGACGAGATAATCCGCGGCATGGAGCGCGCGGCCCGCCGCCACGGCTACGCCCTCCTCATCGCGGCCTCGCTCGCCGAGGGCCCCAAGAGTCTGGTGGCCGACGTCGCCGGCCGCGTCGACGGCTTCGCCGTCCTCGCCCGTACGGTGCCCACCGAGGAGCTCGAAGTCATCTCGCGGCGGTTGCCGGTGGTGATGCTGGCGGGCCCGCGTGAGGACGCCCCGCTGGACCACCTCGACCATGTAGAGGTTGCCAACTTCGACGGCGAGCTGGCGCTGACCAGGCATCTCATCGCAGACCACGGCCTTCAGCGGCTGGCGTTCGTGGGCAGCAGCGAATACTCGCCCGACGGCGAGGCCCGCTTCCGCGGCTTCCAGGCGGCACATCTGGAGGCCGGCCTGCCGGTGCCCGCGCGGCCGGACGTACGCGCCGCCCTGACACAGGGGGACGGCCGGCGAGCCGTCTCGGAGCTGCTCGACCGCGGGGGCGAGATGCCCGGCGCGGTGGTCTTCGCCAACGACCAGATGGCGGTCGGCGCCCTGTCCGAGCTGAGCCGCCGCGGGGTGCGGGTGCCCGAGGATCTGGCGGTCGCCGGCTTCGACGGGATCCCGCTGGGACGCCTGGTGACTCCGGCCCTGACGACCGTGCGGCAGCCGATGCGCCGGCTCGGCGAGGAAGCCGTGGAACTGCTGGTGGCGAGGCTGGAGGACCGCGAGCGGGAGCCCGAGTCACGGGTGCTTCCGGTCTCCGTGATCCGGCGGTCGAGCTGCGGCTGCACGCCTCGCAACGGCACCCCGCCGAACGGGGCTTCCGTTACGCAGTCGTAATCCCCTTGACCCTTGCACGGCCGGGCAGTCGCTCACAGAGTATGTATGCGCTTACAGACCTTCTTCAGGGTTTCAGTTTCATCTCTGCGCGCATCATGCCCCGCTCCGCAATCGAGGAGGAGCCCTCCATGCAGGCCATCCCACGCATCGCCGCCGCCACCGCGGCCACGGCCGCCTTCGCGCTGCTGCTCTCCGCCTGCGGCAGCGGGGGCAGCGAGCAGACCTCCGCCAAGGACAAGCAGACCCTCACCGTCTGGGGCATGGGAGAGGAGGGCAAGCACCTGGCGAAGATCGGCAAGGAGTTCAACAAGAAGCACCCCAACATCACCGTCAAGGTCACTCCGGTCGGATGGGACGTCGTCCACCAGAAGCTTGTCTCCGCCGTGGCCGCCGGCGAGCTTCCCGACATGGCCCAGATGGGCAGCACCATGCTGGGTGAGTTCATCGAGCTCGACGCGATCGAGCCGGTGGACGAGAAGACCTTCAAGAAGGACGACTACTTCCCCGCAGCATGGAACGGCGGTGTGAAGGACGGCAAGGCCTACGGCGTGCCCTGGTACGTCGACACCCGTGCCCTCTACTACCGCACCGACCTGGCGAAGAAGGCGGGCGTCGACGAGCCGCCGGCCACGTGGGAGGACCAGCGCAAGCTCGCCGAGGCGTACAAGGACAAGGCGAAGACGAAGTGGGGCACCTACAACCAGCCCGCCAACACCGGCGTCTGGCAGACCTGGCTGCCCTTCCTGCACTCCGCGGGCGGTGAGCTGCTGGACAAGTCCGGCAAGCCCGCCCTGGACTCGCCCGAGTCGGTCGAGGCGCTGACCGAGTACGCCCACTACTTCGAGAAAGGCCTGTCGAGGAAGAGCTCGCCGCCGGACTACGACGTGGTCAAGGACTTCGGCACCGGTGACGCCCCGATGTTCATATCCGGCCCCTGGATCGTCCAGAACATCCAGGACCAGCAGCCGCAGCTCAAGGGCAAGTACGCCACCGCCCCGCTCCCCGCGGGCAAGTCCAGCACCTCGTGGGTCGGCGGTGCCAGCCTGGTCACCTTCAAGGAGAGCCAGCACAAGGCCGCCGCCGAGGAGTTCACGAAGTACCTCACGGACACGAAGCAGCAGGCCGCCTGGTACGAGATGGCCAAGTCGCTCCCCGCGAAGGAAGCGGCCTTCGACGAGCCGCAGCTGAAGAACGCGCCCGAGCAGCTGGCCGCCTTCGAGGAGCAGCTCAAGACGGCCAAGACGGTTCCGCCGCTCGCCAAGTGGGAGGAGTTCGCCTCCAAGATGGACGAGGGCATCGCGCGTATCTCGCAGAAGGGCGAGTCGCCCGAGAAGGCCGCCGCCTGGATGCAGAAGGCGACCGAGGGCCTGGTGGACTGACCGGATGTCGACCACCACCGCAACCCGGAGGGGAGTCCCGGGCCGCGCCGGCAAGGTGCGGCCCGGGGCAGGGCCGGGGAAGGGCGCGGGGCCGCGACGCCGGGACCGGCTCAGCGTGCAGAACCTCCCGGGCTGGATGTTCTCCACCCCGTTCGTGGCGCTGTTCCTGACGTTCATGGCCGTGCCCATCGTCGCCACGCTCGTCATGAGCTTCACCGACTTCGGGCTGACGAACGTCAGGGACCCGTTCTCCACGGAGTTCATCGGCTTCGAGAACTACACCCGTCTCCTCGACGACGAGAGGTTCACGACGGCCCTGTTCAACACGGGCTACTTCGTCGTCCTCGGCGTGCCGCTGACGGTGGGCGCCGGCCTCGTCGCGGCGGTGCTGCTCAACTCCGGCATCGGCCGGATGCGGACCTTCTTCCGGGTCGGCTTCTACGCGCCCGTCGTCACCAGCATCGTCGCGGTGGCCGTGGTCTGGCGCTTCGTACTGGACCCCGCCGACGGCCTCATCTCGGGGCTGGCCTCCGAAGTGGGTCTCACCTCCCCCGACTTCCTCGGGTCCAAGGCACTCGCGATGCCTTCGCTGATCATCATGGCCGTGTGGCGCAACATGGGCACGGCGATGGTCCTCTTCCTCGCCGGGCTCCAGGGCATCCCCACCGAGGTACGCGAGGCGGCCCGGCTGGACGGCGCGAGCATGTGGCAGGAGTTCCACCGGATCACGGTGCCGCTGCTGCGGCCGACGATGCTCTACGTCTGCGTGATGACGACCATCGGATTCCTCAACGTCTTCGAGGAGCCGTTCGTGATGACGGAGGGCGGCCCGGACAACAGCACCCTGACCGTCTCGCTCGACATGTACCGCGAGGGCTTCAGCTTCTTCCACATGGGCTACGCCAGCGCGATGGCCTACGTGCTCTTCACCGTCATTCTCGCGATCACCCTGCTCCAGCTCCGCCTGCTGAAGGACAAGACCCGATGACCGCCCAGGTGAGCGACACGGCCAGCCGTACTCTGCACAAGGGCGAGCGGTCCGGCAGAAGGCTCACGCTGACCGCGCTGTGGGTCGGCGTCGTGGTGATGGTGACGCCGTTCCTGTGGATGGTGCTCTCCTCGTTCAAGTCGGAGCGGGACCTGGGCGCCAGCCCGACGGTCTGGATCCCGGACGAGTGGACCCTGATCCACTTCCGCAAGCTGCTCGACCTGCTCGACATGGGGTCCCACTTCTTCAACTCGACGCTGGTCGCCACGGCCGTGACCGGGTGCAACCTCGTCTTCTGCTCCATGCTCGGCTACGCCCTGGCGAAGCTGAACTTCGTCGGCAAGCGGCCCCTGTTCGGGCTCGTGCTGGGCTCGCTGATGGTGCCGCACAACCTGATGCTGATGCCGATGTTCGTGATGGTCAGCAAGATGGGCCTGATCGACTCCTACGCGGCGCTCATCCTGCCCTTCGCAGCGGGTGCCTTCGGCGTCTTCCTGATGCGCCAGTTCATGTCGGCCATCCCGGACGAGCTGCTCGAGGCGGCCCGCATCGACGGGGCGGGCGAGTGGTTCATCTTCTGGCGGATCGCGATGCCGCTGGTCAAGCCCGCCCTGGCCACGCTGGCGATCTTCACGTTCCTGCAGTCCTGGAACAACTTCCTCTGGCCGCTGGTGGCCACGAACGACCCCGACAAGTACACGCTCCCGGTCGCGCTGGCCACCTTCGCCATCGACCCCACGAAGACCAACGGCTCCAACGGGGTCCTGATGGCCGGGGCCTTCCTGGTCGTGCTGCCCGTGCTGGTGGTCTTCATCGTCCTGCAGCGCTACTTCACCCAGGGCATCGCCACGGCCGGCCTCAAGTAGGCCCGGTCAGGCGCCCGTTACCCGACCGCACCCGCCCCCCACGTCCGTACGCACCACCGAGCAAAGCCCCGCACCACGCCGCACCCGTACAGCGCACCACGCCGCGCCATCGCCACATCTCCCCGCCTGCGGTGAGGAGACCCCATGGTGTATGCGCATCCATTGAGAGGTGAAACCCCACCATGACCGAGAAGAACGCCGCTCGCCTCGACTGGGAACAGCGCATCGGCCTGCCCAGCGACCAGCCGCTGGCCGGTACCTCGGACCTGCCCGCCCCCAACGGGCTGCGCTCCGAGGACGGCACCGGTCATGTGCTGCTCGACTGGCAGCCCGTCGAGGGCGCTCTGGGATACCTCGTGCACCGCGCGGACACCGTGGACGGGCCGTACGAGCCTCTCGACCACCGGGGCGGGGACGTGCTCGCCGTGCCCGAACCTCCCTACGCGGACTCACTGGTCGAGCCGGGCCAGGGCTACTGGTACAAGGTCGCCTCCTGGACGGACCACGGCGCGGGGCCGCTCGACGGGGAGCCCGTACGCGGGTGCCCGAAGGCGCCGGGTTCGCAGCCGGCCGCCGTCAGCGTCTCCGTGGACGCCTCCGCCACGCCCGTCCAACTCCCGCCCGTCTGGAACCGGATGATCGGCGCCGAGCACTTCTCGATGCTGATCTGGGACGAGCCCGGCCCGGGCGGCGCCGACGTCGCCAAGGAGTACGCCGACGCGCTCGGCATCGTCCGCGACGAGCTCGGCGTCCGCACCGTACGGGCGCACGGCACGTTCCTGCCCGAGTGCGTCAGCGTGCGCGAGGACGGTTCCTTCGACTTCTCCGGAATGGACGAGGTCTACGACCGCTTCCTGGCGACCGGACTGAAGCCGGTCGTCGAACTCTCCTTCATGCCAGCGGAGTTGGCGCTCGATCCCGAGTACACCATCTTCGAGTACAAGGGCATCGCCTCCGTCCCCCGCAGCTGGGAGCGCTGGGGCGAGCTGTGCCGGGAGGTGACGGTGCACCTGCGTGAGCGCTACGGCGCGGACGAGGTGGCCACCTGGGAGTTCGAGGTCTGGAACGAGGCCAACCTGGAGGTCTTCTGGAACGGCACCCAGGCGCAGTACCACCTGCTCTACGAGACCGCCGCGCGCGCCGTGAAGAGCGTGGACCCACGCATCAGGGTCGGCGGCCCCGGATCCGCCGCGGCCAAGTGGGTCGGCCCGCTGCTGGAGCACTGCCGCGAGAACGACGTGCCGATCGACTTCGTCTCCACGCACACCTACGGCAACGCCCCGCTGGACTTCCGTCCAGAGACCCGCTCCTTCGCGGAGGCGACGGGCAAGCCCGAGCCGGAGATCCTGTGGACCGAGTGGGGCGTCACCCCCACGCACTTCCACCGTGTCAGCGACTCCGTCTTCTCCGCGCCGTTCGTGCTGCGCGGCATGAAGAGCGCCCTGAAGTCGACCGACGCCCTCGCCTACTGGGTGGCGACCGACCACTTCGAGGAGCTGGGGCGCCCGCCGAAGCTCTTCCACGGCGGCTTCGGCCTGCTGACCGTGGGCAACCTGCGCAAGCCGCGCTTCTGGGCGCTCTACCTGCTCTCGCAGCTCAGCGGCGGCCGGATCCCGGCAGCCGTGAGCGGCGACGGCGCGGAAGCGCTCGTGGAGTCCCTCGCCACCCGTGCCGAGGACGGCTCCACTGTCGACGTCCTGTGCTGGAACGGAACGCTGGACCAGACGAAGCTCGACGGAGCGGCGTCCCTCGGCCGCAACGCCACCGTGGAGGTGAAGGGCCTCACGGCGGACGCCGGTTACACGGTCTCGGTACGCCGTGTGGACGAGACGCACTCCAACATCAAGGCCGTCTGGGACGGGATGAACGGCGGCGACTGGCCGGACGCCCAGCAGTGGGCGCAGCTGAGGGAGGCCGACGAGATCTTCGCGGACGAGCCGACGACGGTGACCGCCGGAAGCGACGGCACCCTCTCCGTCTCCGTCGACCTGCCGATGCCCGGAATCCGCGCACTACGCCTCACCAGGGTCTGAGGGTCCGTACCCTCTCCGGACCCCCTTCCGGACTCCCCGTCCACCGCGTCATCCCGGCTTCCCCTCTTCCGTACGAACGAAGGAGTCGCACCACCATGAAACGACGGACAATCCTCGCGGCCGGAGCCGGTGCGTCGGCCGCCCTCACGCTCGGCGCCTCCGCCTCCCCCGCCTCGGCGGCGGGCAGCAACACCAAGGCGCTGCTGCACCGCTGGTTCGAGGACACCTACCGCTCCATCGAAGCGATGCACTCCGACCTGGGGCTCGCCACCGACAAGATCGACGTCAGCGGCGCAAAGCCGAAGCGGAGCGTCCAGACCTCGCCGACCAACATCGGCTGCGGCCTGTGGTCCACCGTCGCGGCGGCCGGTCTCGGCGTGATCAGCGACCGTACGATGCGCAAGCGGCTCCAGGGCACCGTCACGGCCGTGGAGAAGCTCGAGCGGGCTCACGGCTTCTGGCTGAACTGGTACGACGCCGACACCGGCGCCGTACTCACCGAATGGCCCGAGACCGGTGACCCGGTGAGGCCCTTCCTCTCCTCCGTCGACAACGCCTGGCTGGTGACGGGTCTGCGCATCGCCGCCGAGGCGGACCCGTCGCTGCGCCCCCGCGTGAAGAAGCTGCTCTCGACGGCCGACTGGGGCTTCTACTACACGCCGTTCGACCCCGCCGACCCGGCGAAGAACCCGGGACAGATACACGGCGGCTACTGGACCGACGACGACACCTTCACCGGTCACTGGTACGGCGCGCTCAACACCGAGCCGCGCATGGCGAGTTACCTCGGCATCGCGGACGGCAGCCTCCCGAGCGAGCACTACTGGCACACCTTCCGCACGATGGTCCCGGAGAACGAGCAGGAGCAGATCCCGGAGGGCGAGTACGTAACGGTCGACGGCGTGAAGGTCTGGCGCGGCCACTACACCTACCGCGGCCGGAAGTTGATCCCGAGCTGGGGCGGCTCGATGTTCGAGGCGCTCATGGTGCCGCTCTTCGTGCCGGAGGGCGAGTGGTCGCCGAAGGCGTGGGGCGTGACGCACAAGCGCTACATCCGCAGCCACATCGAGCACGGGCTGGAGGAGGAGAAGTACGGCTACTGGGGCTTCTCCCCCGCCAACATCCCCTCGGGCGGCTACAGCGAGTACGGCGTGGACGCGATCGGGATGACGACGGAGGGCTACAACTCCAAGGGTGTCGTCACACCTCACGCGTCGTTCCTGGCCATGCAGTTCGAGCCCGGGGCGTCCGTCGCCAACCTGCTGAAGATCGCCCGTGACTTCGGCGCGTACCACGACGGGCTCGGCTTCCGTGACTCCGTCGACGTGCGTGAGGGAACGGTCAGCGACTTCATGCTGGCGCTCGACCAGGGCATGGTGGCCGCCGGTCTCGCGCAGGTTCTCAGGCCCGGCCTGCTTCAGCGCCCCTTCCGCTCCGGCGGCTTCTCCAAGAACGTCCGGCCGTTGCTGGCCAAGGAGGACTTCGGCATAGCCTGAGGCTGCTGCAAGACAACCCGTACCGCTGTCGGCAGCGCCGGTGCCCCCCACGGGCCGGCGCTGCCGTCAGCTTTTCCACGCGGAAGGCCAGGCCCGAAGTGCGCCCCA
Source organism: Streptomyces albidus (ex Kaewkla and Franco 2022) (assembly GCF_013870515.1). Classification (GTDB taxonomy): domain Bacteria; phylum Actinomycetota; class Actinomycetes; order Streptomycetales; family Streptomycetaceae; genus Streptomyces; species Streptomyces albidus. The sequence continues at coordinate 12,425 of NZ_JACBXA010000158.1, forward strand.
ACATCGTGCTGTTCATGACGGACGACCACGCAGTGCCGGCCATCGGCGCGTACGGGAGCGTGATCAACCGGACTCCCGCCGTGGACGGTCTGGCCGCATCGGGAATGCGCTTCGACAACACCTTCTGCACGAACGCCATCTGCTCACCGGCCCGCGCCACCCTGCTGACGGGGACCTACAGCCACGTCAACGGCATGACCTCGCTCGAAGGCCCCGACCACACCTTCGACGCGAGCCAGCCGAGCTTCCCCGAGATGCTGCGCGAAGCCGGCTACCAGACCGCCATCATCGGCAAGTGGCACCTCGGCCACGGCGGTGGGAGCGACCCGCGCGGCTTCGACCACTGGGAGATCCTTCCCGAGCACGGCGTCTACCACGACCCGACGTTCCTCACCGCAGAGGGCGAACGCACGTACAAGGGCTACGTCACCGACATCATCACCGACCTCGCACTCGGCTGGCTGGACCGCCGCGACCCCGACCGCCCCTTCGCGCTGCTGATCCAGCACAAGGCGCCGCACCGCGCCTTCGAGCCCGCCGACCGTCACCGGAACCTGTACGCGAACGAGGACCTCCCGGCGCCCGCGACCCTCCACGACGACTGGACGGACCGCGCCACCGCCGCGGGCGAGGCGCGGCTGAGGATGGCCGACCTGCAGCCGTTCGACCTCAAGGAACCGGTCCCGGAAGGTCTTTCGGAGCACGAGGAGCGGGAGTGGCGCTACCAGCGCTACATCAAGGAGTACCTGCGGGTCATCGCCGGACTGGACGAGAACGTGGGCCGGGTCCTGCACTTCCTGGAGACCGCGGAGCTGTCCGAGGGGACCGCCGTCGCCTACACCTCCGACCACGGCTTCTTCCTCGGTGAACACGGCTGGTTCGACAAGCGGTTCATGTACGACCCGTCCATGCGCATCCCTCTCGTCATGCGCTGGCCGGGCGTCGTCGCTCCGGGTTCCGTCAACGAAGACCTCGTGGCGAACGTGGACTTCGCGCCGACACTGCTCGACATCGCCGGAGTCGAGCCGCCCGCGCGCATGCAGGGCCGCAGCCTGCTGCCGCTGCTGCGCGGCGAGACCCCCGACGACTGGCGCACCGGGGTGTACTACCGCTACTACATGCACCTGGACCGGGACCACAACGTCCAGGCGAGCTACGGCGTCCGCACCAGGACGCACAAGCTGATCCACTACCCCGGGCACGGCTCCGGCGCGTCGGGTGCGAGCGACGAACGGCGCGAGCCCGAGTGGGAACTCTTCGACCTCGTGGAGGACCCCGACGAACTGCACAACCGCTACAGCGACCCCCAATACGCCACCGTCGTAGGGGAGTTGAAGGAGCAGCTGGCGTCGTTGCAGGAGCAGTACGGGGACACGCCCGAGGGCGTCGTACCGACGCGCTGAGCTGGAAGGGGAGTCGGTGACCGTTCCCACAGGTGGCGAGCATCCACCCGCGTGCTGCGCGCCCGCCCGATCCGGCGCGGATGTACGACTACTACCTGGGCGGCCGGGACAAC
>NZ_JACBXA010000159.1 GCF_013870515.1 Streptomyces albidus (ex Kaewkla and Franco 2022)
CCCTCCTCGGCCTGGGCACGGAGCCCGTCCCGGCGTGGGCACGCGAGGCGGCCTTCACACCGGGAACAGGTGCGTCCCCAGCGGCTATCTCACCGCCTTCGCGATCCGGCATCTGCGACTCCTGCACAGCGGTCACTGCGCTCTCCCCCGTACGGCCCGGCCCGGGCCCACCGGCTCGTGGGCCGGGCGCATTTCACCCGGGTCTCGTGTCTCCCGGAATCAAAGGATCCTGGTCAACTTGGCTGCGAAGCCCGGCTCGGACATGTCCTCCTTCAGCGCAACCGGCACCCGCACCTGTCCCGGCCCGTCGCCGACGGTCAGCGTGCCGGCCCTGTCGCCGGCGCTTCCCTCGTGCGGCAGAGCCTTGCCGCCGTCCGTGAGCGCGAGCTTCACCTTCAGCCCGGACCAGCCGACGGCCGAGACGTCCCTCGTCGCCACGACCGGAGTCCTGCCGCCGAGTTGGTCGTCCGCGTAGCCGACGACCTCGCCCTTCCGCACCACCTTCTGTGCGCGGAGCGCGTCCTGAGCCGTGTCGATGAGCTTCTTGCTCTCGCCGAGCACCGTGTCGAGTATCGACGGCCGGTACTGCCCGAGGACGGCTCCGACGATCAACTGCTCGGTGCCGCCGACCTTCTGCTCGGCCGCGAAGAGCAGGTTGCCCCCGGCCTTGGTGGTGGTCCCGGTCTTGATGCCGACGACGCCGTCGAGCGGGACGAGCTTGTTCCAGTTGCCGTGCTCCTCCCCCTTGGTGTCCTTGTAGCCGGGGAGACGCACGGTCTCGCGGAACAGGTTGATTCCCATCGCCTTCTTGGCCAGCTTCACCTGGTCGTCAGAAGTGCTCACGGTGGAGGAGTTCAAACCACTGGGGTCGGTGTACCGGGTGTTCTTCATCCCCAGGTCCTCGGCGGCCGCGTTCATCTTCTTGGCGAACGCCTTCTCCGAGCCCGCGTCCCACCGGGCCAGCAGCCGGGCCACGTTGTTCGCAGAAGCGATCATGATGGCCTGGACGGCCTCGCGCTCCGAGATCTTGTCGCCGCGCTTCACCTCGACCGTCGACTCGTTCTGGGCGCTCAGCCCGGCCTCGTCCTCCGCCTTCTTGTCGACGGGGATCGTCGCGCCCGCCGAACCCTTCTTGACCGGGTGGTCGCGGAGGATCACGTACGCGGTCATCACCTTCGCCACGCTCGCAATCGGCACCGGCTTCTGCTTCCCGGACGAACCGAACGAGCCGAGTCCCTGGATGTCGAGGGTTGCCTGCCCCTCGCTCGGCCAGGGCACGGAGGGCTTCGCGCCCTGGAAGCTGTAGGTCGGCGACGCCGTCAGCGACACCTCGGGAGCGGGCAGCGGCCGTACGGCCTGCGCGACGACGAACACGATCGCCAGCAGCACCGCCAGCGGCGTCCAGATCTTGACCCGGCGCACGGCCGTGCGCAGCGGAGTCTCCCGCGGCGGCGGGGTGTTGGTCAGCTGCGCCAGCAGGTCGAGCGGCGCCTGGTCCGGCCGTGCCTGCTGCCGGGTCAGCTCCGCCTCGGTGAGCTGCGGCGCGGGGGCCTCGGCGGGCAGCTCGCCCGGAGTGGCCGCGGGCTTCCCCAGGGGCTTGGGCGGTGCGGTGAGGTCGGGCTGGCGCGGCGGACGGGGCGGTGCGTCCGTGGACTTCAGGGGTACGAACTGGCTCGTACGCTCGGACTCGGACTCCGGCTCCGGCTCCGGCTTGGCCTCCGTCCCGGGCTCGGCGGCCTCGGACTTGGCGGCTTCAGGCTTCGCGGTCCCGGACTTCGCAGTCTCGGACTCCGCAGTCTCGGACTCCGGCTGTTCCGCGGCGACTTCGCCGGCGCCGTCGTCACCGGGCTCATCTGCGTCACTGGTGCCGGTGGTGTCGGTGGTGTCGACGGCGATGCGAGGGTCGACTGGCTTCGCAGGCTTTGCGGTTGCATCCGCGTCGCCCGCTTCCGAGTCGGCGTCGGACGCCTCTCCGGGCTCGACCGTACGGAAGACGGCCGTCGGCTGGTCGACACTGCCGTTCTTCTTCCCGGCCCTGCCGGGTTCGACCGTGCGGAAGGCGGTGGTCGGCTCGTCCACACGCGGCGCGCTTTCCTCCGCACCGCTCTCCGCATCGCCCTCCGCGTCCGGCCCGGCGTCCGGCTCGCTCTCGCTCACCGCATCCGGCTCCGCCTCGGACGGCTGCTCGGCGCCCTGCTCCTCGGTCTCCTCGGCGCTCACCTCAGCAGGTGCCGGCTCGGCGGCTTCGGGTTCGGCTTCGGGTTCAGGTCCGGCTGCCTGCTCGGCGGCGCCCGCGGAGCCGTCGGCACCCGAATCGTCTGAATCGCCTGAATCGCTCGATTTGCCACTCTTGCCCGGCCCGAAGAAGGCCGACGTCAAGCGCTCTGCGCGCCGGGCGGCCTCTTCGCCGTCGTCCGCTCCCGCGCCGTCCTCGGAGTCCGGACGCACCGTCCTGAACATCGCGGTCGGCTGGTCGACCCCGCCACTCCCGTCACCGGCGCGCGAGGACGCCACAGAGGCCTTCTGGCGGCCTCCGGAGCCCTTCTTCGCCGTGGACCCCGCAGACGCCTTCCCCGTCGCCTCAGCGCTCCCGGAATCCTCGGCTCCGGCGGACTTCTGGCGTACGGGCAGGCCACCCTCGGGGAATTGGCTTGATTTCTCCTCCTCAGAGCCCGACTTCTCAGTTTCGGCCCCGGCGGCCTCCGTCGCCCCGTCACCTGCTTCATCGGCCGCGACGGGCGCCGTTTCGTCACCCGGGTCGTCGACCGGATCCTCGGCGGCGGCCTCGTCCGCGGAAGCCTCGTCGGCGGGTTCGTCGTCGCCTCGGGCGACCCACGCGGCGACCGCGGCCTTCAACCGGTCGTCACCGCGCCCGCCGGCCTCGCGCGCCTTCTCGCCTTGCCCGGACGCGGCGGACTCCGCGTCACCGGAAGCGTCGGCGGCATCCGTCGAGGCGGCGTCGTCCGAGGCCTCGGTGTCCGTACTGCTGCCGGCGGTGGGGGACTTGCCCTCGTCGGTGTCCGGGCCCGACCCGCGCTTGCGCTCGGCCTTCGCCCTGGACTTCTTCCCGTCGGTGGACGCAACCGCGCCGTCGTCGCCGGTCGTCTCCCCCGACGACTCCTCGCGCTCCACCTTGTCGGGGGACTCGCCCGCCACCGATGCCTCCTGAATGCTGGGTGCTCGCCGCTCGCCGTAACAGTTAACAGTGTCCTGTGCGCCGTACCACCCACATCGCACGGGGGCGTCCCACAGGGGCTTGGATCGGTCTTTCCACCGTGCAGACGAGAACGACATAACTACTGGTTCCCGTACATATCACCCACGCACTCTCGACAGACCATTGTGAGAGGAGTCACCCTGTCTGACATCCACGCGGGGAGGCATGGATGGGCAGGAGCCGCAGAACGATTCCGGAGGAGCTTCTGCTGCTGGCCTTGGACCCGACCACGGGCACCACGGCACAGCCGCAGTCGCTTGACCTCGGCCTGGCCGGGGCCCAGCTCGTCGAGCTGGCTCTCGCAGGACGTATAGCCCCTGATGGGGACCGTATTGCCGTGGTGCTACCACGGCCGACAGGAGATCCGACCCTGGACTCCGCACTGGAGTTGCTGCGCAGGCGCGGCAGCCCCGTGCGTGCTGTCCATTGGATCGGCGGGCCCCGACTGGGACTTCGCCAAACGTATCTCACACATTTGGAGAGGTGCGGCATGGTGCATGCCGTATCCAGCCAGATGTGCGGGGTGTTGCCGACGACGCGCTACCAGTCGACGGAGACAGCAATCAGCCGGGAGATCAGAACCCGGCTGGATGCGGCGATCCGCACCGGCGTACCGCCGGACCCGCGGACCGCGGCGCTCGCAGCGCTGGCCCACGCGGTCGGTCTCGGCAAGCACCTCTATCCCGGCAATGAGGGGCGCTCGTGTCGCTCCCGTCTCCGGGATCTGATCAGGCACGACCCGATGGGCGGGCTCGTCGCGCACGCCGTCATGGACGTCCAGAACGGCGCGGGGGCACAGCCCCGGCGTGCGGCGGCCAACGGCGCCCAGAACCCTCAGGCAGGGCCTGCCGGCCCGGCCGCGCGCACGGGCATGTCCCCACGGCAGATGCCGGATCAGGCTCGCTCGCCCATCAGCGGGATGGCCCGGGCAGGCTGAGTTCCGAGCAGCAGGCGGTGCGCCACGCGTGCGCCGGCACAACAGCACATGCACCACACGAAGGCGTCATCACGAGGCGTCACTCAGCCGTGAAGGCGCGCGGGGTGGTGGTCCGGTCTCCAGAACGGTGGCCGGACCACCACCCCGCGCGCATGCGTGGACGCGATCGGCCGACGGATCAACTGTTCGGCGCTCCGGCACGGTTGGCGCCGGCACCGGCTTCTTCGACGAACCGTGGACGAGCCGTGGTCGTCGATCTGCTCGTCTGCGTGCTCGGCTCTGCACCCTCTGTTGCCATTCTCCAGCGAGATCGCCCACGGTGGTGGGAACCTGCTTGAAAGTAGTCGTACTTTAAGCGGAGGTGCAGCCCCTGTGGCGTCCAACGTCAACCCCACCGTCCGACGCCGCCGACTGGGCCAGGAGTTGCGCCGCCTCCGCGAGTTGAAGGGCATGACCGCGGAAGAGGTCGCGGACCGTCTGCTGGTCTCGCAGTCCAAGATCAGCCGTTTGGAGAACGGGCGGCGCAGCATCAGCCAGCGCGATGTGCGCGACCTGTGCGGGGTCTACGAGGTGGAGGACAACCGCATAGTCGAGTCGCTGATGCAGATGGCCAAGGAGTCGCGCCAGCAGGGCTGGTGGCACGCCTTCGGCGACATCCCCTACAGCGTCTACATCGGCTTGGAGACCGACGCGGCATCCCTGCGCGTCTACGAACCGCAGGTCGTGCCGGGCCTGTTGCAGACGCGGGCCTACGCCGAGGCCGTCTGCGAGGGTGCGAGCCCGGAGGCTTCGGCGTCCGACATCGACAAGCGCGTGCAGGTGCGGATGCGCCGCCAGGAACGCATCAACGACGTGCGGCATCCGCTTCGGCTGTGGGCCGTACTGGACGAGTCGGCTCTGCGGCGCGCGGTCGGCGGCCGGCAGACGATGGTCGAGCAGTTGGAGCGGCTGAACGAGGTGTCCCAACTCCCGCATGTCACCGTCCAGGTGATGCCGTTCTCAATGGGCGCGCATCCGGGCGTCAACGGGCAGTACGCGATCCTGGAATTCCCCGACGCCTCCGACTCGTCGGTCGTCTATCTGGAGGGGGTCACCAGCGACCTCTATCTGGAGAAGGCACACGACGTGCAGAGCTACAGCGTGATGTACGAGCATTTGCGCGCCGAAGCACTCAATCCCGACCAGACACGGGAGTTCATCGAGAATGTGGCAAAGGACTATGCCCGTGGCTGAAAGGCGAGGAGCGTACACCCGCCCAGTAACGGTGTGAAGAGTCGCCTGGAATATGCCATCCGGTCGAGTGAACGGCCCCTTCGCCATGGGAAATCGAGGCGTACGGTCGCTCCCACGAGTCGAACAACCGGAGCAGACATGGCAATTCACCAGGGAAACACCATCGACTGGATCAAATCGAGCTACTCGGCCAATGGTGCGTGCGTCGAGATCAAATCCCCGACCGCGCACGCGGTGGCAGTACGTGACTCGAAGGACCCGGAAGGGCCGTCGTTGAGTTTCACCCCGGCGTCCTGGACCGGCTTCGTCGCCGATGTGCGCAACAGCGCTTCCGCCAGGCTCGGGTGATCAGTCCGGCACGGGGTTCCGGTGCTCGAAGTTCTGTGAGCGACCGGAGCACTGACGCTCGCACAGCGGCGTCAGCATGAAGCAGAGCCCTCTCGACCGGCCCGCCGTCCCAGCCGAGAGGGCTCAGCCATGTCACGGGACCGGGCTGCGGTCACCCAGGCAGCTCCCGGGCCGGAGCGGTCCGGGATCACGGCCGGGAGCGGGCGCGCCTCACGGTCACGCTCGCGGATAGCGGACCAGCCATGCCGGGGACGCGGCGCCCGGCGCGTGCAGGGCGGGGCCCTGGGTCATCTCCATGGCGAAGTCGTCGGCGAGTTCGAGCACGGTCGCCCGCCCCTCCAGCTCAGCGATCCAGCCCGGCGGCAGCGCGGTCTCACCGTGAATGGAGCCCAGGAGGTTGCCGCACACGGAGCCGGTGGAATCACTGTCGCCTCCGTGGTTCACAGCCAGCAGCAGCCCGTGCCGTACGTCTTCGGCGACGAGCGCGCAGTAGACCCCGATGGACAGCGCCTCCTCGGCGGTCCACCCCTCCCCCAGCGACTCCACGCGTTCCGCCGTCGGCATTCCCTGCCGCACGGCGCCGAGCGCCCGCTTGAGCGCCTCTGTCGTCTCCTCGTGACCCGGCCGGGCCGCAAGCTGGACCAGCGCCTTCTGCACCGCGTGGTCGAGCGTGTCCCCGCGCGCGAGCGCGTGCACGATCGCGGCGAACGCTCCCGCCGACAGATACCCGGTCGGATGCCCGTGCGTCTGCGCCGCGCACTCCACGGACAGCTGGAAGACGAGTTGCGGCTCCCACCCCACCAGCAGCCCGAACGGCGCGGACCGCATCACGGATCCGCACCCCTTGGACTCGGGGTTCTTGGGCTGCTCGAGCGTGCCCATCCTCTCGTCCTCGAGTCCGCTCAGGCAGGCCTTCCCGGGAGCGCGGCGCGCGTAGAGCCACTCCTCGCGGGCCAGCCAGCCGTCCTCCTTCTTCCGCTCGTCCGGGCCCCAGTCCCGCTGCGTCGCGGCCCATCTGCGGTAGGCGGCGTGCACATCGGTGGGCGGGTGCCAGGCCCCCGTGTCACGCCGTACGTGCGCACGGATGAGGCCGTCGACGGTGAAGAGCGTCATCTGGGTGTCGTCGGTGATGGCACCGCGACGTCCGTACGCGGGCACGAAGTCGGTCACCCCGGACGCACCGTGTGCCTCCCGGATCGCGCTCAGCGACTCGAACTCGACTCCGGCACCGAGCGCGTCACCGATCGCACCGCCCAGCAGGCAACCGCGCACCCGGCTGCGGAAATCCTGCTGCTCGGCGCGGCCCCATATGGCATCACCGCCTGAAGCGGTCATGTCTGTCCCCCAGCTGTGACGGCAGGCAACGGCAGGCACGAGGGGAAAAGAGGGCCCCCGGCCGGTTGCACTCTAGAACGCCGGTTCAGCTTTCCAACACCGGCAGGAGCTCAGGCAGGTGTCCGTCCGACTCCCGGGCCGCCCGCAGACGCTCCTCGGGCACCTCGCCGTAGAGCGTCGTACGGGCGCGCGAGGGGCGTCCCGCCGCCTCGGCGATGTCGGTCAGATCCTGGATCGAGCGGTACGACCCGTAGGACGACCCGGCCATCCGGGAGATCGTCTCCTCCATCAAGGTGCCGCCCAGGTCGTTGGCTCCGGAGCGCAGCATCTCCGCCGCGCCCTCGGTGCCGAGCTTGACCCAGCTGGTCTGGATGTTGGTGATGTACGGGTGCAGCAGCAGCCGTGCCATCGCCGTCACCGCACGGTTGTCGCGCGTGGTCGGGCCCGGGCGCGCGATGCCGGCGAGGTAGACGGGCGCGTTGGTGTGGATGAAGGGGAGGGTCACGAACTCGGTGAAGCCCTCCACCCCCTTCTCCAGCGCCGACTGCTGGATGCGTGCGAGCTGCCGGAAGTGGCCGAGCCAGTGCCGGGGCTGGTCCACGTGTCCGTACATCATCGTGGAGGACGAGCGGATGCCCAGCTCGTGCGCCGTCTCGACGACCTCGACCCAGGTGGCCGCGGGCAGCTTGCCCTTGGTGAGGATCCAGCGGACCTCGTCGTCGAGGATCTCCGCGGCCGTTCCCGGGATCGAGCCCAGTCCCGCCTCGCGTGCCTGTGCGAGCCAGTCACGGATCGACAGGCCGGTGCGGCTGGCGCCGTTGACGACCTCCATCGGCGAGAAGGCGTGCACGTGCATCCCCGGCACGCGTTCCCGCACCGCCCGAGCGATGTCGAAGTAGGCGGTGCCCGGCAGGTCCGGATGGATGCCGCCCTGCATGCACACCTCCACGGCCCCGACGTCCCACGCCTGCTGGGCGCGGTCGGCGACCTGGTCGAGGGAGAGGGTGTAGGCGTCGGCGTCGGTGCGGCGCTGGGCGAAGGCGCAGAAGCGGCAGCCCGTGTAACAGACGTTGGTGAAGTTGATGTTGCGCGTGACGATGTACGTCACGTCGTCGCCGACGACCTCGCGGCGCAGCTCGTCGGCGATGCGGCACAGCGCGTCCAGTGCGGGGCCGTCAGCGTGCAGCAGGGCGAGGGCCTCGCCGTCGGTGAGCCGGGACGGGTCGTCGGCCGCGCGGGCCAGTGCCGTCCGCACGTCCGTGTCGATGCGCTCCGGTGCCATCCCGGGCTGGGCCTGCTCGCGCAGCGACTCCCAGTCGCCGTAGACCTCGTCGAAGTCGTCGCGGCGGTCAGACGTGCGTCCTTCGGTGTCGATTGTGCGGTGCAGATCGGTGCGTCCGGACGGTGCGAGGAAGCCTTCGTCCGGCTCCTGCCAGGGGCGGCCCTCGACGGGGGCGTCCTCGCGGGCCAGGCCGGTCTCGGGCTCGGTGAGCGCCGTGACGTGGGGCAGCAGGCGGGGGTCCAGCCAGGGTTCGCCCCGCTGGATGAACTCGGGGTAGATCGGCAGCCGTTCACGCAGCACGAAGCCGGAGTCGGCGGTGTGCCCGGCCAGTTCGTCGATCTGCGGCCACGGGCGCTCGGGGTTCACGTGGTCCTTCGTGAGCGGGGAGACACCGCCCCAGTCGTCGATGCCCGCGTCGATGAGCATCGCGTACTCCCCGTCGACCAGGTTCGGCGGTGCCTGGATGCGCGCGGACGGTCCCATGATGTGCCGCGCCACCGCGATCGTCGCGGCGAGCTCCTCGAGTTCGGCGTCGGGCATCCCGCGCATGGCCGTGTCCGGCTTGGCGCGGAAGTTCTGCATGATGAGTTCCTGGATGCCGTGGTACGCGCGCTGGATGCGGCGCAGCGAGAAGAGCGACTCGGCACGCTCCTCGTACGTCTCGCCGATCCCGATCAACAGTCCGGTGGTGAAAGGGACGTTGGAGCGGCCGGCGTCCTCCAGGACGCGCAGCCTCACGGCCGGTTCCTTGTCCGGCGATCCGTGGTGCGGGCCGCCCGGCTCGCTCCACAGCCGCTCGGAGGTGGTCTCCAGCATCATGCCCATGGAGGGCGAGACGGGCTTGAGCCGCTGGAAGTCGGCCCACGACAGGACGCCGGGGTTGAGGTGCGGCAGCAGTCCGGTCTCCTCGAGGACGCGGATGGCCATGGCCCGCACGTACGACAGCGTGTCGTCGTAGCCGTGCGACTCCAGCCATTCACGCGCCTCGGGCCAGCGGTCCTCCGGCTTGTCGCCAAGGGTGAACAGCGCTTCCTTGCAACCCGTTTCCGCGCCGCGACGCGCGATCTCCAGCACCTCGTCCGGCGACAGGAACATCCCGTGACCGTCGCGGCGCAGCTTGCCGGGGACGGTGACGAAGGTGCAGTAGTGGCACTTGTCCCGGCACAGCCGCGTGAGCGGGATGAAGACGCCACGCGAATACGTGATCACTCCGGGGCGTCCGGCCGCCTCCAGCCCCGCGTCGCGCACCCGCGCCGCCGACCTGGCGAGATCGGCGAGATCGTCGCCTCTCGCCTGGAGCAGCACCACGGCCTCAGCGGTGTCGAGCGTCACCCCGTCGCGGGCACGGCGGAGGGCACGCCGCATGGCGGTTGCGGTGGGGGCTGCCTGCGCACTCGAAGTCATGAACCGAGCATACGAGCGGTACGGTCGCCGACCCGGAGCCCCTGCTGCGGGCTATGTCACATCGTCTACGGTGCTGGGTGCAGAACAGCCGTCCGCCCCGTGCGGGGAGGGCGGCTTCGCCATGCCGTCCGAGCGCGGCGGCAGACACAACTACGGGGGAAATCATGCGTGTTGTCACAGCTGGTCTGCTCATTCTCACCCTGCTCGGCGGTTCGGGGGCCAGTGCGTACGCGGCGTCGAGTGGCGGTCCGGGCTCCGGACGCGTCGAGGCGGCACCCGCTCGCATATCCGGCGGCGCGAGTGCGAGCGGGAGCAGGAGCTCGAGCTCGAGTTCCACTTCCAGTTCGTCGAGCTCGTCCAGTTCGACCAGTTCCTCCGGCTCCACCAGCTCGTCCGGGGGCGTGAGCAAGACCAGCAGTTCGGGCAGCAGCTCGAGTGGCCTTACGGGAGGCAGTACTGGTGGCAGTACAAGTGGCAGTACAAGTGGCACTGTCAGCAGCAGCGGAGGCGTGAGCAAGACCAGCAGTTCGGGCAGCAGCACGGCCAGTAGCACCACAGGCAGCTACAACTCCGTCTCGGGCACCAGCAGCAAGTCGAACAGCAGCAACAGGTGGTGGGTCTGGCTGGTCGTGCCGCTGCTCGTGATCGTCGTCGTACTGGTCGTGATCTTCCTCCGGAAGTCGCAGCAGCGTTCCTGACGGGGCGGCGCGGGAGACTCGGCCGGGTTCCGGCCGTACGTACTCCACTTCGCCTCAGAGTTATCCACAGGGGTTTCCCCGCTCGTCTCCTGCGCGTAGAACGGTGACTCGTGGCGTCGCGGGCGGCGCCGCACGATCACAGTGGCGTGCGCGCGGAGGCGTGCAGGGGGAGGCCGGAATGACCCGTGTGGAGAGACGTGACGTGCTCAGGCTGTCGGCGGTGGCGGGGGCGGCAGGCGTGCTCACGCTGGGCAGCGTGAGCTTCGCCCGCGCCGCCGGCGGCTCGGAACATTCCAGGACGGTCAAGGGCCATCTGCCCACGGGCGCGCCCGACTTCGTCCATCTTCCGGTCGAGGTGCCGGCTGGTGTCCGCGAGATCGAGGTGTCCTACTCCTACGACAAGCCCGCGGTCCCGGAGGGCACCCAGGGGAACGCCCTGGACATCGGGATCTTCGACGAGCGGGGCACGGATCTCGGGGGCCGCGGGTTCCGCGGCTGGTCGGGCGGCGCCCGCGACCGCTTCACGATCAGCGCGCGCGAGGCCACCCCGGGATACGTGGCGGGGCCTGTGCGGGCGGGCACCTGGCATGTCGCCCTCGGCCCTTACACGGTGGCTCCGCAGGGCATGGACTACGAGGTCACCGTCACTCTCAGGCACGGGGAGCCGGGCAGCACGCCACGGCCCGGCCATCCACCCGAGCGGGCGCGTGGCCGGGGCCGTTCCTGGTATCGCGGCGACTGCCACCTGCACACGGTCCACTCCGACGGGAAGCGCACCCCGGCCCAGGCTGCCGCGGCGGCCCGTGAAGCGGGGCTCGACTTCATCACCACCACCGAGCACAACACCACCTCGGGCCATGGCGCCTGGGAGGGGCTGTGGGACGAGGACTTCCTCGTTCTCTGCGGCGAGGAGATCACCACCCGCAACGGCCACGTACTCGCCCTCGGCACGGACCCGGGCACCTTCCTCGACTGGCGCTACCGGGCCCGGGACGACGCCTTCTCCCGTTACGCCCGACGGATCCACCGGGCAGGCGGCCTGGTCGTGCCGGCACACCCCAACTGCCCGTTCGTGGGCTGCCAGTGGAAGTTCGGGTACGAGGGCGCGGACGCGGTCGAGGTGTGGAACGGGCCGTGGACACCCGACGACGAGCTCGCCCTCGCCACCTGGGACAACATGCTGGTGGCCCCGCCGTCCGGGCGGAGCTGGCTCCCCGCCATGGGCAACAGCGACGCGCACTCCGAGCCGCAGAAGGTCGGCCTGCCCCACACGGTGGTGCACGCGGAGGATCTGTCGCGCACGGCCCTTCTCGACGGCATACGAGCAGGCCACAGCTATCTCGTGGAGTCGTCGGGGATCTCGCTGAAGTTCTCGGCGACCGGCCCCCGTGGCGAACACGCAGGCATCGGCGAGCGGTTGGAGGTGCGCTCCGACGCCGAGGTGACCGTGCGTCTCGAGGTGACGGGCGCACCGGAGGGTGCCACCGCCCGCTTCCTCACCGACCAGGGCGAGATGTACCGGGGCCCGGTCACATCTGCGCCCGTGGAGTGGCTGACGACTGCGTCACTGGCGACGTACGTGCGAGCGGAGATACGGCACCGCCCGGCCATCGGTTCGCCTCCCGGGCTGCCAGGGGCCATGGCGGCGATGACCAACCCGGTCTGGCTCGGGCGTCACGGCTGAAACGCGGCCGGGCACCGTCGGCTCTCGTCGGAACCCGCAGTGCGCCCACTCACGTCCACGTCCGCGTCCACGTCCACGTCCACACGCCGCCGGATCCGTCCCTTCCGTCGCACCTTCGCATTCGGAATGTGAACGGTGGATGTGTGCTGATGTTCTCGTAACAGGTGTGGATAACACGTGACTGCGGCAGTGTGGGCCGTGCCGGGTGACGGTTGTGCCATGGCCGGTGTCCGTTCCCCCAACTCTCCTCAACAGCAATCCCTTTGACCAAGGACACCGATGACAGACACACCGGTGGCGCTGATCATGTTCCTCGCCTTGGGTGCGGTCGCCGTCGTACTGGCCCTGCTGCTCGTCCGCGCACGGCAGGAGACAAGCCGGGTCCGGCTGCAATCCGCCGCTACCGAGACCGAACTCGAGGGCGCGTCACGGCGCGGCGCCGACCTCGGAGCCCGGCTCCAGGCGATCGAGGCCGAGCTCAGGCACCTCGTGAACACCCGGATCCCCGACCTCGCCGCGTCGCTCAACCACGGTGGCGTCCCGGCACGCAGCCCTCTGGGGACGGCGACCCTCAGCCCTGACCTCGACCGGTCGATCGACGCGGTCCTCACACAGGTGAGCGACGAGGTCACCAAGGAGCGGCGCCGCGTCGACTTCGCGGCACAGGCCGCCATGCGTGGCGCCACCACAACCATCCAGGCGCTGCTCTACCAGATGCAGAGCCTCCTGCAACGAATGCAGGAGAAGTACGACGACCCGCTCGTCGCAGAGGACCTGCTGGCCGCCGACTTCCTCAACGAACAGGCCCTGCGCCGCATCCAGTCGACCGCGGTGGTGTGCGGATCGTGGCCGGGGCTGACCCGGGAGAACTCCCACCTCGGCGACATCGTCGTGGGCGCCATGTCGCGCCTCAGCGGTTACGAACGCGTCCAGGTCTCCAACCAGTTGCGCGACCCGGTGGGCGTGGTCGCCAGGGCCGTCGAGCCGGTCGCCGTCACGCTGACCGAGCTGATGGCCAACGCGCTGCACTTCTCGCATCCGGATCTGCCCGTCGCGGTCACCATCCAGCAGGGCAACCGCGGCGTCTCCGTGATCATCGACGACGCGGGCGTGGGCATGCACTCCGAGGAGATGACCCGCGCCAAGCGGCTGATGTCGGGTCAGGAGCCGGTGCTGATCACCGAGCTCGGGGACCCGCCGCGCAACGGCTTCGCCGCAATCGGCCAACTCGTGCGCCAGTACGGGTTCAGCACGCACGTGGAGGTTTCTCCGTACGGAGGCGTGCGCGCGGTCGTGCACGTCCCCGGCGACCCGCTGCTGACGCTGCTGGACGAAGCGGAGCAGCCGATGTCCGCGATGTCACCGACGCCGCCCGAGGGCACGCCCGTCTTCCCCGGCATCGCCGCCACGCCCGGCAGGCGGCCCACGACGGCTCCGGGTATGGCCGAGGAATTCGGGGCGGCCCAGCCCCAACAGGAGCTCCCCCGCCGGCGCAGGCGACAGCCTGCGGGCGACCTGAGCAAGGCGGCTCACGGCGCTGGCAGTTCACCGACGGTCGGAGGGTCATCGGTGCCCGCCTCGACGCCGGAGGAGAGCGCGGAGCTCTGGTCGGCCTTCCAGCAGGGCACCGCCTCCGGCCGTGCAGCCGTCGAGGCCGGTGCGGCTGCCGGGGAAGCGGCTGCCGGGTCCGAGCCGAGCGCGGACGGGCCGAGTGCGGCCGGGGCG
>NZ_JACBXA010000016.1 GCF_013870515.1 Streptomyces albidus (ex Kaewkla and Franco 2022)
GGGCCGTGGAAGCAGTCCTGAGCATCGTCGTCGTCCTGCTGCTGATCTCCGGAGTGCTGGTGACCGTCCGGCTCGTGCGGGGCCCGTCGATGCTGGACCGCGCCGTCGCCCTCGACGCGCTGGTCGCGGTCGTCATGGCCGGCATCGGCGTCCTCACGGCGGTGCGGAGGATCCCGTACTACCTCCCGGCGTTGCTCGTCCTCTCCTTCCTCGGCTTCACCGGCTCGGTGAGCATCGCCCGCTTCCTGGCACTGCGCGACGAGGCGGGCAGCGAGGACGCGGACAAGGTGGAGGACGAGGAGGACGCTGGGGGCGAGAGCGAGGCGAGCGCGCATGGGGACGGCGAGACCGGGACCGCGAACGGCGAGCAGGGGAGCAGCGGATGAACTGGTCGGGTGCCGCCGATGTGGCCGCCGCCGTGTGCATGGTGACCGGCGCCGTGCTGTGCGTGCTGGCGGGGATCGGACTGCTGCGGTTGCCGGACGTGCTGACGCGGATGCACGCGGGCACCAAGCCGCAGACGTTCGGACTGCTGCTGGTCCTCATCGGCGCCGGGCTACGGCTGCGCAGCGGGGTCGACATGGGCACGCTCGTCCTCGTCGGCCTCTTCCAGCTGCTCACGGTGCCCGTGGCCGCGCACATGGTCGCCCGGGCCGCGTACCGCGCCGGCCGGGTGGACCGCGAGCACCTCGTGGTGGACGAGTACGGTCAGGAGTCACGCAACCCCTCCGACGGCCGTCCGAGGTGATGGGGCGGCAGGAACCCCGCGCCCGCAGGCGGGCGTTGATGATGTTGAACCGTCTCGCCGCCAGTTCACGGAGGTTCCCGCGCATGTCCAGCAACCACAGCCCGGACCGGTCCGCACGGCCCGACCGTCGGGTCCGGTCCGAGCGGTCCGACAAGTCCGCACGGATACTCGCGAAGGTGCTCGCGGGTTCCGGGGCGGCGCACTTGGTCGTTCCGAAGCCGTTCGACAAGATCGTTCCCTCCTGGCTGCCGGGTCGCGCCCGCACCTGGACCGAAGTCAGCGGAGCGGTCGAACTGCTCCTCGCCGCAGGGCTCGCCGCCCCGCGCACGCGGCGCGCGAGCGCCTACGCCGCCGCCGGATTCTTCGCCGCCGTCTTTCCGGCCAATGTGAAGATGGCGTACGACTGGCGGCACCGCTCGACCCCGCTCAAGGCGGTTGCGTACGGCCGGCTCCCCCTTCAGGTCCCCTTGGTGCTGTGGGCACGGCAGGTCGCGCGCCGGGCGGAGCGCTGAACGCCCCTTTCCGTGCCTCTCGCAGGGAAAGCGACGGAATCGTGGAGTTCTCGTGGCCGACTGCGGCCGTGGAGGATCCGGGTGATTGCTCGCCCCGGTGCCGGGAATGACAACCTGCACATCTCATTTCGTGCGACCGGGTGGTGTCCGGCTTCCGCCGCGTGAGTGGCCGGCCAACCCTCTCCGCCCGTCGCCGACATGGAGGGGAAGTGAACGTCATGCGCGCGAGCACGCGCCCAGCGCGGCGCACCGCACGCGTCGAGTACACGCTCCCGCGGGAGGCCGCATCCGCCCGCTGGGCACGCCAGTTGACCACCGGATTCCTGAGCGGTTCGCGCACGTCGCCGGAAGCGGCCACGCAACTGGACGAGGCGAACCTCGTCGTCTCCGAGTTGGTCACGAACGCCACCCGGCACGGCCGGGGCCGATGCCGTCTCCGGCTCAGCAGCGCACACGGCACTGTCACGGTCGAGGTCCGCGACGACGGCGTCCGTCTGCCCAGAATGCGGCGGACCGGGCTGGAAGGTGAAGGCGGCCGGGGCATCCCGCTGGTGCAGTGTCTCGCCAGGAGGCTGAACGTCACCGTCGCGCCCGGTGGCGGCAAGACCGTCCGCGCCGTGCTGGACGCTGCCTGACGGAGCTGGAGCCCGCAACCCGGATGCGGTGTACCCAGGCGTACCGGAGTTGGGTTTTCGGGCGGTCCGGGGGCGTACGCAGCGCGCGCACCGCCCCCGGACCGCCCGGCGCTCAGACGGATGCCCCGGAAGCGGTGCGCTCGTCGGCGAGGGGTTCGAGATCCCGGTGGCGCTCCACGACCCGGCGGATGCCGATGGTGCCCACCGCTGCGACCGCCATGGCCGCGACGAGGAACCACAGCCCGGATTGCGGGGATCCAGTCCGGTCGACGATCGCGCCGATGCCCATGGGCCCGAAGCCACCGCCCAGATTCCCGACCGCGTTGATCATGGCGATGCCGGACGCGGCCTGCACCCCGGTCAGGAAGCGGGAGGGCAGCGACCACATCACCGGCTGGGCCGAGTAGATGCCCAAGGCAGCCGCGCTCATCAGTGCGATCTGCAGCACGTGGCTGTCCACGAGTGCACTCGCGGCAAGGCCCACCGCGCCCAGGGCCGACATCCCCGCGATCCACGGATAGCGGGAGCCGCTGCGGTCGGCGAGTTTGGGTACGACCCAGAGTCCGAGGGCGACGAAGACGTACGGGATCGCCGTGACGAACCCCGTGGCGGTGCTGCTCAGCCCGCCGAATCCGTCGACGATCGTGGGCAGCCAGAAGCTCAGCCCGTACGCGCCGATCGGGTAGCAGAGGAAGAACAGCGACATCCACACCACGCGGCGGTCGCGCAGCGCCCGCAGCGGACTGCCGTGATCCTCGCCCAACTCATCGGCTTCGCGGGTGAGTTCGGCGGTGAGCCAGGTACGTGCTTCGCTCCCGAGCCAGCGGACCGAGCCGGGACCGTCCGGCAGCAGCCACAGAGTCACGAAGCCGAGGAGGATCGCGGGGGCACCGGTGGCGACGAAGATCCACTGCCACCCGTCGAGACCGAACGTGCCGTGCAGCCCGTCGAGCCAGCCCATGAACGGATTGCCGATGATGAAGGCCAGCGGCTGCGCCATCATGAACCAGCCGACCACGCGGGCGCGGTAGCGGTACGGATACCACTTGGTCAGGTAGTACAGGACGCCCGGATAGAACCCGGCCTCGGCCACGCCGAGGAGGAAGCGGGCCAGATAGAACTGCCAGCTGTTGACGACCAGCATCGTCAGTACGGTGACCAGACCCCAGCTGATCATGATGCGGGTGAACCAGCGCCGCGCGCCGAACCGTTCGAGGTAGACGTTGCTGGGTACCTCGAAGACCGCGTAGGCGACGAAGAAGGCCACCTGCCCGAAGGTGAACGCGGCGTTGGACAGGCCCAGTTCGTCTTGAAGCGTCAGCTTGGCGAAGCCGACGTTGGACCGGTCGACGTAGGCGACGAGGTACAGCAGGACGAGGAACGGCATGAGCCGCCACGTCACCGCTTTCATCACCTTGCTCTCCATGTGGATCTCCTCATTGAACTCCTGTGGAACGAGGCCAGAACCTAACGTGATTTGATAGCACCATTGAAGAGGGTGGACGTGACGACTTCATCCGGAGGAGCCTCCAAGCCCCCGAGCCCGCTGAACTGAAGGACCGCACGACCGGCAGTTGAGGAGACCCTGGCCATGTACCGGTGGGAGATCATGCGCGCCGTGACCGCACAGCGCGTCTTCGGCATCGTCCGCAGCGACTCGTCCGAGGAGGCGTTCCGCGCCGGCGAAGCCGTGCTGGACGCGGGACTCGGCGCCGTCGAGGTCGCGCTCACCACCCCCGGCGCCCTGCGCGCGGTGACCGGCCTCAGCGAGTCGCGGCCCGGCGCGGTGATCGGCGCGGGCACCGTTCTGGACGAGGCCGCCGCCGTCTCGGCGGTGCGGGCCGGTGCGCGCTTTCTGGTCTCCCCGAGCCTTCATCCGCAGGTGATTCGGACCGGACACCGCTACGGCGTGCCCGTCATACCCGGCGCGAGCACTCCCACCGAGATGGTGCGGGCGCTGGAGGAGGGCGCGGACGCCGTCAAGATCTTCCCCGCATCCGGCAACGGCCCCTCGTGGCTGCGCGACGTGCGAGCGGCTCTGCCGCAACTCCCCGCCGTTCCCACCGGAGGTGTGACAATCGAGGACGCGCCGGACTGGGTCGCGGCCGGGGCGGTCGCATGCGGCATGGGCTCGGCGCTCACGTCCGGAGGCGCGGCGAAGGCGAGCGAGCGCGTGAGCCGGCTGCTGGACCGGCTGGCGAGCGCGCGCTGATGGCCGCCGGGGGAGCGGGGGCGAGACCGGGGAACGCGGGGGAGCGAATGGAACTGAGGGGACTGCACGGACAAGTCGTCGACCGGATCGGTGAATCGCTGGCATCCGGTGACATCGGCGCAGGGGAAGTGCTGCGGCTGGAGGACGTGCAGGCGCGCTTCGGCGTCTCACGCACCGTGGCCCGGGAGGCCGTTCGCGTGCTGGAGTCCAAGCACGTCGTCACCAGCCGCCCCCGGGTGGGCATCACCGTGCTGCCGATGAACGCGTGGAACCTGTACGACCCGCAGGTCATCCGCTGGCGGCTGGCCTCTCCGCACAGGGAGGCCCAGCTGCGGGAGCTGGCCGAACTGCGCACCGCCGTCGAACCGTACGCCGCGTACCTCGCCGCCGCCTCCGCCGCGCCAGAGGCCCGGAGGGAGCTGTCAGCTCACGCCGAATCGATGGCGTCCTCCGCCCGCGAGGGAAGCATGAGCGAGTTCATCGCCGCCGACGCCGCCTTCCACCGTGTGCTGTTGGAGGCGTCGGGCAACGGGATGTTCGCCCAGCTCGCGGTCGTCACGGAGGAACTCCTCGTCTCCCGCGGCGATCTGGCCCTGATGCCGCACCGAGTGGACATGACCGCCGTCGCCCGACACGCTCAGGTCGCCGACGCCGTCCGTTCCGGGCAGTCCGACGAAGCAGCGGCACATCTGCGCGAGATCATCACCTCCGCGCACGGCGAGGTGAAGCAGATCATCGCGGACGAGGCACCGACGGCCGGCATGCCCGCCCCCACGGCTTGTGCTTTCCACAGCTGATTCGAGAGGCGACGCGGCAACAGGTCCCGTACGTCGTCGAGTTCGGGCCGCAAGGACGCCTTACCACCCACCTGTCGCTGACGCGGACGGCCAACCCGTCGCCTCCGCACGGCAGTTGCGGATGCCCGACCCCGAAGCTCCGGGATGTGCCGCGGTCTTCACTGCTGATTCGACCACGCCGCCCATGCGGAAGCGACGTCCGAGTGGAATCGGCAGCGCACGTCCTCACCCAGAGGTGCACGGAAACTCTCGTCCCCACCCACGATGTGGAAGCGCAGACGGCTGCCGGCCGGCAGCAGCTGCGCCAGCTCGTGCGGGGGCAGCGCCTCGTCCAAGTACACGTGATTGAGGTCGAGGTAGAACTGGGTCCGCTCGTCCACCGCCCGGGCGCACAAGCTGTAGTGCATCACCCGCAGCGTCGCCGCACACAGCGTGCCGCTCGCCGCCACCCACACACGCAGACCCGCGACGGCCAGGACGCGTACCTGTATCGTCGCCGTCCCCATGAAAGCCCTTGTCCGACCGTACGGGTGGCCGCACGGGGGCACACCCCACGCCGAAACCGCCCGTACAGATCCCTTGATATAGCGGCCGTACTGACTGGTACGCACAAGTATCACGGCCCGGTCGGCGCAGCGGCAGGCGGGTGCAGGACAAGGCACGTTCCCCCCGCATTCCTCACGAGAACGAACGGGTCCTGCGCAGCAGTTGACCTGCTGTGTCGGTGTCTGAGGCTGTCGTACGTCTGAAGTACGCTCGGCGTACGTTTCGAGCCACGGAGCGGGCTGGTGCGGGAGATGGAGCCGATGGCGGAGCACGAAGAGCTGTTCGCGGCGGTCGACGCGCTGCTCGAGCAGGCCAACGGGGAACTGCCGCCCCCGCAGGAGCGGGCCCGGCTGCGCCGCGCCGCCGGACTGAGCCAGCAGCAGGTGGCCGCCGCGCTCGGGCTCAAGCGGCGGGAGACCGTCGCCGACTGGGAGACCGGCCGAAGCGAGCCGCGACCGCCCAAACGTGCCGCGTATCTGCGGCTGCTGGACGGGCTGGCCGCCAAGTTTCCCACGCCCTCCGACGAGCAGGCCGCCCCTCTCGCGGCGCCCGATTCCGGTGACTCCAGGGCGACTTCGGCCGACGCCCCGGCATCCGATCCACCCGTCACAGAACCGACCGCAGCCCAGCCGCCGCCCCCCTCCGCGAACCCGCCGCGGCAGCAAGCCCGTACTACGCACCGTCCCGCGCAGGCCCCCGCCCGTCACACGGCCTCACCGGCCGGCAAGGCCCGCCCCCGCGAAGCTCCCGCCCGGGAGCCCGATCCCCGGTTCGCCAACGGCCCGTTGGCCGTCCTGGACGGTGACGGTGCCGCGTACTGCATCGACGGGCTCATCCTCGACTGCCCGGCCCGGACCGTCGTCGAGCTCGTCGAATGGACCCTGAACGAGGCCCGGCTCGGCGCCGCCCGGCTGCACCGCTCCGGCAAGGACGCCGATCCGCTCGTCGTCCTGAGCGAGTCGGCCGCCACTCTTCTCGGGCTGCCGGCGCAGCTGGAGGACCGGCGCAACCTGCGCCTCCCCGAGGACCACGAAGTCGTACGCGGCATCGCCCGGGCCCAATGGCGGCTCACCCGGCGCGGGTTCGGGCCCTGGCCCCGCATCTACCGCCCGGCGGAGGCCGGGGTGCGCCAGTGCGTGCAGCTGGCCGTGCTGCCGTGGGACGCGCTGGAGCCCCGCACCTGGGGCGCCGCTGCGGAGCTTCCCCCGGCCGAACTCGCCCAGGTTCTGGGGGAGTACGCCCGAGAAGTCATCACCCCCCGCGGCTCGAGCGCCGTCAACGGCCTGGAGCTGATGACGGCGCTCCGCCCTCCCACGCGGGCAGTTCAGGACCCGTCGTCCGGCGCCTACGTCTCCGCCCCGATGCCGGGCTCGCTGACCGCCGTGGTCGACCCCGCGCCGCCCGAAGCACCCGACGAGCACCCCGTCGCCCTCGACCGGTCGGCGGACGACGTGCTCGACGAGGAGGCGCACGAGTGGTTCCGTGAGCCGGAGTTGCTCACCGACGCCGAGTGCGCGAGCCGCTTCGCGGTCGGCCTGGACGTCAACATGGCGTTCGCCGCGGCCGCGAACCGCCTCACGGTCGGACTGTGCGCGCCCGAGCACGTCACGTCACCCGAATTCGACAAGAAGCTGCCCGCCTCGTGGCTCGTCGACCTCTCGCACATCGACATCGACACCCGGCTGCCCAATCCGTTCACCTCGCACGGAGCCCGGCCTCAGGGCCCGGCCTGGTACGCCACCCCGACCGTCGCCTACGCGGTCGAACTCGGTTACGCGGTACGCCCGTTGGAGGCGTACATACGGCCTGAGAGCGGCCCCTACCTCGACCCCTGGTACGCCCGCCTGCGCGACGCCTACCTCGCCACCATGGAGCAACTCGGCGTCCACCCGGGCCTGGACGAGGCCGACTACCTCGCCGCAATGACAGATCACAAGCTCAAGGATCCCGCCCGCGCCGCGCTGCTCTCCGCCGTCAAGGCCACCGTCAAGGGCGGCATCGGCAAGCTGCGCGAGCGCCCGCAGGGAGCTCGCTACCGGCCGGGGGAGAGGTGGCCGTCGCTGGAGCGCCCCACGTGGCGCCCCGACATCCGCGCGGCGGTGATCTCCGCCGCGCGCGTCAACATGCACCGCAAGATGCGCAAACTCGCCGACGCCGCGGGCCTGTTCCCGCTCGCGGTGCTCTCCGACTGCGTCGTGTACCCCTCGTCCGGCCCCTCGCCGCTGGACGTGCTGCCGCGCACGGAGGACGGCAAGGCACTGCCGGGCGGCTTCCGGCTCGGGGTGAGCCCCGGCATGGTCAAGCACGAAGGAACCCGGCCGTTCCTGTGGGCCGCCGAAATGCTGGACGCCGGGGACAATCCGGCTCGCCACATCAAGGACGACGGCGTGTAGATCCCCTCACCATCGAGACCGACCGGTGTCCGGGAGTTCCTGCGCGTGGACTCGGTCCCACGCTGCACGCGCGAGCCGACTCCCGTGCCGCTCGCCGCTCTCCGTGATCCCGCCCCCTACAGATTCGGATTGGCGGGAAGCGCGAGCGCCAGGTACTTGCCGTCCTCGCTGACCATCAGACCGTTGTCGCAGCACTCGTCGAGGAACGACGTCACCCCGTCCAGCGCCACGTCAGCGCCGGTGTCGAGAAGGTCCTGGTGGAGCCGCTTGGCGCTGTGGGCGGTGTCGCCGCACGCCTCGTACGCCTCGGCCCGCCAGCCTTCGATCACAGAGCGCTGCTCCTGGTCGGTGCGCCCGTCGATGACTTCGAGACGACCGGGCAGGCGGCGGTAGACGAGGGTCGGAGACTCCTCGCGCCACTTCGTGCGCCACTCGCCCACCGCGGAGTACAGGCCGTCGCGGGCTTCCTGGGATGCCACGCTCTGCGCGTCGTAGTCGAAGTAGTACGCGATCTTGGAGTGGTCGAGCGTGTCGGGATAGATGTATCCGTAGCAGGAGCGCGGGCGTACGTTCGACAGGCCGAGGGAGCTGTCGGTGAAGTAGGGGCTGAAGCGCTCGAGCCAGATGACGCCGCCGCAGGCCGGGGGTTGCAGGTGGTGCAACAGCGGCACCAGTCGGGCCTGCTCCTCGTAGTCGGCGTCGCTCTCGCCGGGGAAGCCGCTGAGGATGTTCCAGTCGACGGTGATGCCGTGGTACTGCGCCCATTTCAGCAGCCGGATGTTGATCAGCTGAGTGGAGCCCTTACGCATCAGGTCGAGGATGTGACTGCTCAAGCTCTCGATGCCGGGCTGGATGCGGTTGATGCCGGCGCGCTTGAGGACGGCGAGCTGGGCCCGCGTCAGGTTCGCCTTGACCTCGTAGAAGATGTCGACGTCCCAGTGCCGTGCTGCGAGATCGGTGCAGAGGGTTGTCAGGTGCTTCATGTCGAGGATGTTGTCCACGGCTTCGACATGGGCGACGGGATGCTCACTCAGCAGGCTTTCGAGTTCCTGCAGGGCCCGGGCGCCGGACTTGGGGCGGAAGCCCATGCCGAGCGCGTTGAGGCCGCAGAAGGTGCAGTGATGCTTCTGTCCCCACCAGCAGCCCCGGGAGAACTCGACGAGCAGCTTGACCTGCGCGTCTCCCAGGACTGCCGGTTCGCCGTGCCGGTGCAGGCTCGCGAAGTACTCGGAGTAGTCGGGGGCGGGGAGGGTGTCGAGGTCTTGCGTGCGCGGTGATTCGCCGGTCGGCTCGGTCGCACCCCTGGATCGCACGCCCGGAACACCGGCGGTGTCGCCGGCGGCGATGCGGTGCAGGAGCGTGGGGAAGGCGATGTCGCCCTCTCCTGTCACGACGTGGTCGATCCAGGGGAGCCGCCTCAGGTACTCCTCGCCCATCTCGCCGTCGAAGTTGGCTCCGCCGTAGACGACGGTCAGTTCGGGGAAGCGTTCCTTCAGGATGCGGCCCATGGCAAGAGAGGCCGTGTTCTGGAGAAAGGTGGAGGAGAAGCCGACGACGTCGTAGGACGCCCAGTCGACCTCCTCGGCGCAGCGGGCCAGCCACTGGGGGAGGACTTCACGGCGAAGGGCGCTGATCTCCTCGCGCCCGCCTCCGGTGACGTCCCGCCAGATGTTCTCCACCTCGGGGAACTCGGCGTGGTAGTCCTCCTCGGGCCGGACATCCCCGACGGCCGCGTAGGAGAAGAGCCACTCGCCGAACTGGTGAAGACGCTCGCCGCCCGCCTCCGCGATGCCGGTGTACGTCTCCGGTCCGACGACGGCGGCCAGTTCGACGTTGAGGTAGTGCACAGCGCAGTCGTGGCCCGCCTCCCGCACCACGGACGCGAGAAGCCCGCACTGGATCGACGGTGTGTCGGAGCGTGCCCACGGCATGTTGACCAGCGCGACCCGGAGGCGCCGTGCCGGTGCGGTGAGAGCCTGTTGCGGCTGGGGTGAACCCTGCACCAGGGGGAGCATCTTCGGCGACATGCCAGTCCTCCTACGTCCGGGTCTGTCCGTGTCGGCGCGCTGCGACGCGCGGGCGTCGCCGAGTGGGGCTGTGTTTCGAACTGGGTCTGGCTTGGGAGTCCGTCAGGAGTGTAGGGACGCCCCCGGCGCCTGGGAAGCCTTGACGCGGGATCACTAATCGAAGATTGGCGATAGAGCCCCAGGTGCAACAGGCGAACCACCTGCGGCGGCGGGTCATCACCCCTGAAGTCGCTCCGTCTCCGAGTCATGGAGGGAGTCCGCTCAATTCGACTCCTGAAGTCGGGAGATGGAAGCGCTGCGGGTACGGACCGGAGGTCCCGGAAACCCTGCCGATCCTTCATCGCGACGACCGCATCCCTGGGGGATGCCAGCCGGTTCCGTATCGGTCTATTGACATACATCGTTAGAGGCGGCAGTGTTCCGGCCGTCTCGGACCTTCGCTCACGACCAGGGCACAGCGCGCTCCGCACGGTTCGCTTTCTTGGATTGATTCACTCCCGGGGGGAAGTGTGACTCAGCCGCGTGTGCTCGTCGCCTCCGCTTTCGAAGCGGAGATGCAGCCTCTGACCTGTGCATATGCCGCCGCCTCCTTGCAGGCTCACGGCGTTGAAGCCGTCGGCTGGGACGCGCACTTCCAGCCTGAAGCCGCCCCTGAGGGGCCGTTCGACCTGGTCCTGGTGTCGGTCCAGCAGTTCGAGGGGCTGGAGAAGGGCCTGTCACTGGCACGCGATGTGCGCGAACGTTTCGGCACCACCGTCATGGCGTTCGGTCAGTACGCGCAGATGAACCACCGCGAGTTCCTCGGCGTGGCGGACGCGATCGTCATGGAAGAGCCCGAGCTCATCAGCGAGGAACTGGCCGAGTTGGCGCGGGGGACGCGCGAACTGCAGGCGGTCCCGGCGCTGATGACGTCGAAGGGGATGCGTCCCAGGCCGCCCCGCCGGCGGATCTCCGTGTCCACGCCGGCCCGGGATCTCTTCCCCTCCCTCGTCCATTACCCCGCCCACCACTCGCCGTTCGGGCTGATGGGGAACATCGAGGCGTCCCGTGGCTGCCACCACAAGTGCACGTACTGCTCCGTCTACGGTGCCTACGACGGTGGTGTCGCGGTCTATGAGGCGGACAGCGTCCTGTCCGACGCCCTGCAGCTGGCGGAGGAGGGCGTACGCCACTTCTGCTTCATCGACGCGGAGTTCTTCAACTCCCGCACGATCGGCGCCGGAATCGTCGAACGGCTGGTGGACGCAGTCGGGCCCATCACGTTCGAGTTCACCACGCGCGTCGACCACGTACTGAGCTACCCCCGCGAGCTGGAGAAGCTGGTCTCGCTCGGACTGCGCCGCGTCACCTGCGCCCTGGAGTTCCCCTCCGACCGCATCCTGCGCATCTTCGACAAGCACATCGACGTCGACCACATGCGCCAGGCCGTCGTCGAGGCCAGACGCCTCGGCTTCGAGCTGTATCCGACGTTCATCCCCTTCACTCCCTGGGTCGAGTACGACGAACTGCTCGGCTTCGAGGACTGGCTGGTCGAGGCGGACCTCGCTCACGTCACCGATCCGACTGCCCTTCAGACCCGGCTGCTGCTGTTCAAGGGCTCGCCGCTGCTGTCCTCACCGTGGATGGAGGACATCGCCACCGTCGACCGCGGCTTCTGGACGGAGTGGACGCACCCCGACAGGCGCGTCGAAGAGCTGTGGCAGCAACGAAGATCCGACGCGGAGGACGTGGGCAGGGTCCGTTGCTGCGTGAAGTGCTGACCGGTCCCTCTCACCCGAAGGAGCCCGAGATGGGTGGATCACCTCGCGTCGTCGTCTCCACCGGCCAGGCCCTTCCCGAGATGGCCTGGTCCGAGGAGCTCACCGACCTCACCGATGCCTGGCCGTACCTGGGCCCCACCTGGCTGTCAGCCACCGAGAAGGTCCTCCCGGAAGCCCAGCCGTGGCACACCGTCGCCACCCGGGCCCGCGGCGAACTGGCCCTGCTTCCCGGATACGTCCTCGCCGCGCCCCCCGTGGTCGACCACGAACCCCGCACCTACCTCGGCTGGAAGGCGCCTTCCGGTGAGGAGGTCTGCTGCGGAGCGGAGACCGACTCCGCGCGCAGCGCCGAGATCGACGAACTGGGCACCGACCCGTTCTTCCCGACCCTTCTGCTGGGCTCCCCGCTCGGCTACCGCACCGAGGTCGCGTACAACTTCTGGACGCCCACCCTGGTGGGGACCCTCGTGGAGAAGCTGGTCCCCGCCGCATTCGACGCCGGCATCCGCTGCATCCTCGCGCCCTGGATCCCCGACCGCCGCGTCGGCCGGGACATGGTGGCCGCACTCGAGTCCGCAGGCGGACACGGATGCTTCTGGGGGTACGAGGACTTCGTGAGCCTGGACGCCCCGGACTGGGAAGGCCATCTCGCCGCCCTCCCTCTGAAGAAGCGTCAGCGCATCAAGGCGGACGTCCGCAAGGCCGAGGCCGCAGGCGTCACCATCGAACGGATCGACGGCACCGGCATCCGCCCGTACGTGGAGCGGATCGCCGAACTCACCTGCCTCAACCGTGAGAAGAACGGCGCCGGCGAGGAGCCCGCACACATCGCCGGCATCCTCTCCGCACTCATCGACGAGGGGGCGGACGTACGGGCCTACCTCGGACGCAAGAACGGTGAACTGGTCGCCAGTTGCATCACGCTCCGTAAGAACCACCGGCTCTTCCCCAAGTGGGCGGGCTTCGACTACGCGGCCATCGGTGAGCGCAGCGGCATCTACTTCGCCCTGGTGCTCGACGCCCCCGTACGCGACGCCTACGCCGAAGGTCTGCGGACGGTCGAGTTCGGCGCCGGCGCCCACCAGGCGAAAGCTCTGCGCGGCTGCACGCCCCGCGCCATGACCACCTCGCTGCTGCTCTCCGATCCCACGCTGCGCCCCCAGGCCGCAGCTTGGCTGGATGCGTTCGGGTCGAGCAGGCGCAGCGCGTTCGGGGACGCGGTGCCGACCCGTCCTGCCGCACTGCCGCTGCTGAGCGAATCGTCCGGCGGCTGCTGCTCCACCAGCTGAGCCGACCTCCGACCGACGAGACGGGGAATCACATGATCACCTTCATTCCGCTGACCGGATTCCTGGGCGCGGGCAAGACCACGACCATGACCACGGCCGCCCTCGCCCTGCAGGAGAAGGGGCACAGGGTCGCCGTCATCACCAACGACCAGGGTGTGGAGCTCGTGGACACCCACCTGGTGCGCAGCAAGCTTGACAGCGTCGCCGAGGTGACCGGCGGATGCTTCTGCTGCAAGTTCGAGGATCTCGTCGAGGCAGTGGTCGCCCTGACCGAGTCCGACGGCGTCGACACGGTCATCGCCGAGGCCGTCGGCAGCTGCACCGACCTGCAGGCCACCGTCGTACGGCCGTTGCGCCGCTACTACGGCGAGAACATGGTCGTCGCTCCTCTGACGACGGTCGTCGACCCGTTGCGCCACCGGGCCTTCGATCGAGCGGCGCAGCGCGGTGAGCCGGAGTCGGACCTGTCCTACCTCTTCCGGCAGCAGCTCACCGAGGCCGACGTGATCGCGGTGAACAAGCTCGACACGATCACCGCCGACCAGGCCGAGGAGCTGCTGCTCGGGCTGCGGAAGCAGTACGGCGACGCCGGCGTCGTCGGCTACTCGGCGACCACGGGCGAGGGGGTGGGCACGCTCCTGGACGCGTGGGAGGCGCCCGCCGGAAACCACGCGGTCGATCTGGACGTCGACTACGACCGGTACGCGGCGGCCGAGGCCCAGCTCGCCTGGATGAACCAGGAGCTCGAACTGACCGCCGCAGGCGAAGAGTTCGACGTCACCGCCTGGGCGCGTACCGTCCTCGAGCACCTTTCCGGCTGGGCGGCGGAGAACGGGGCCGTGATCGGCCACGCGAAACTCAGCGTGCACACCGGGGACGGGGAGTTCGCCAAGCTGAGCCTCGTCGAAGCTGGCGCACCGCCCACCGAGGATCGCGCCCTCGCAGTGGCGGCGGCCGACGCCCGAGCTGTGATCAACGCCCGCGTCGCCTGCGAACCGCAAGCCCTGGACCGCGCCGTCGCCGACGCCGTCTCGACGGCCGACCAGGCCACAGGTACGCGCTCCTCAGCCACGTCACCGGTGTCGTTCAAACCCGGCTACCCCCGCCCTGTGCACCGCCTCGCCCCCGCCGGCGCCTGACGCGAAGGACCCCGCCCATGACCGACACCACCGCCGGCACCGCCGCGAAGCTCCAGGACGAGGTACGCGCCTACTACCGCTCGAAGGCCGACGAGGCCAGCACGAACGGCGCCTGCTGCTCACCGGATCCGGAGACCTTCGGGCCCGCCGCCTACCAGGACGTTCGCCCTGGCGCGGCGACAGACGCGGCCCTCCTGGCCAGTCTGGGCTGCGGCAATCCCACCGCCGTCGCCGAACTGCGCGAAGGCGAGACGCTGCTGGACCTGGGGTCCGGGGCGGGGCTGGACGTCATCCTCAGCTCCCGCCGCGTGGGCCCCGACGGACGGGTCTTCGGCCTGGACTTCCTCGAGGAGATGCTCGCCCTGGCCGCCGCCAACGTCGCGGACGCCGAAGCCGACAACGTGGTGCTCCTCAAGGGCACCATCGAGGCCATTCCCCTGCCGGCGGCCGCAGTCGACGTGATCATCTCCAACTGCGTCATCAACCTGTCGGTCGACAAGCCCGCCGTCTTCGCCGAGATGGCCAGGGTGCTGGCACCCGGCGGACGCCTCGGCATCAGCGACGTGGTGGCGGAGGACCGGCTCAGCCCCGAGGAGCGCGCCGAGCGCGGAGGCCACAGTGAGTGCATCGCCGGGGCCCTCTCCGTCTCGGAGTACACGGAACTCCTGAGCGCCGTCGGACTGGTGGACGCCGAGGTCGACTTCACTCAGGAGGCCGCGGACGGCCTGCACGCCGCAATCATCCGTGCCCGCAAGCCGGCTGACGGCCCGGCGGGCTCCCTCCTGCCCGGCGCTGGAGGTCGCTCCTGCTGCTGACCCGTACAGCACGTCCGGGGCCGTGTCCGTGAGCGCGCGACCTCACGCGCCTCCGCGGCCCCGGTACTCAGTGGTCCGTCCTCGCCTGCGATGGAGACACCGCCATGTCTTTCACCACCGTGCTCGTCCTCGTACTCGTCGCCGCGCTGGCAGCAGCGAACGGCGGCAACGACGTCCCCAAGGGCGTCGCCACCCTCGCCGGAGCGGGGGTGACGAAATACCGCACGGCCATCCTCTGGGGGACCGTGACCACGTTCGCCGGATGCATCTGTTCGCTGTTGCTGGCCGAGAAGATGACGAAGCTCTTCTCCAAGGGCATCGTCACCGCCGAACCCACCGAGGCTTTCGCCGTCGCCGTGCTGGCAGGCACCGTCAGCTGGGTGGCGCTGGCCACGGTGCTGCGCCTGCCGGTCTCCACGACACACGCCCTGATCGGCGCGCTACTGGGCGCGGGCATGCTGTTCGCCTCCAGCAGCATCGCCTGGAGCGCGATACCGACGAAGTTGCTGATCCCGCTGCTCGTCAGCGTCGGCGTCGCCTACGGCATCTCCTTGCTCCTCGCCCTGTTCTTCCGCAACGGCAACAAGAGCGGCGCTCCAGGTGACACCGCGATCGACAGCCCCGACGTCGCAGACCTGCCGGCCCCGGGCAGCACCACCGCCTCCTCCGGCACCACGGCGGTTGTCACACCCGAGGCCTCCGCCGTCTCTTCCCGTCCCGCCGCCCCACAGGCTCCCGACCGCAAACTGACCGCTCTCCACTGGACGACCAGCGGCGCCACCGGCTTCGCCCGCGGCCTCAACGACACCCCGAAGATCGTGGCCATCGGAGCCTTCGCGCTCGTACCGGTGGGGATGACGACCTGGGAGGTGGCGTTGCTGGTCGCAGTCGCGATGGCAGTGGGTTCGCTGACCGGCGGCATGCGAGTGGCGCAACGACTGGGGGAGGGGGTCATCCGCATGAACCACAAGGAAGGCTTCCTGGCCAACCTCACCACGGCAACCCTGGTGGGTCTCGGCGCCGGCTACGGGCTTCCCATGTCCACCACGCACACCTCGACCGGCGCCATCGCCGGTTCGGCCGGAGCCGACGTGAGCCGCCTGAGCGGGAAGACCCTCCGCGACTTCCTCATCGCCTGGATCGTCACCCCGCCGTTCGCAGCGGCAGTGGCAGCCGTCGTCTTCCTGATCGCCCGATAGGACCCCGCGGTGGCAGACCACGCACTCGAGCACGAGACCCTCACCGAGTACGCCAGCTGGTTCCGGGCTCTGTCCGATCCCACCCGGATCCTCATCGTCGACTTCCTCAGCCGACAGCCCCACCCCGTACCGGCGGGTGCCGTCGTCGACCACCTCCAGATGAGCCAGCCCACCGTCTCCCACCACCTGCGGACGCTCCATCAGGTGAGGATCGTGACCCGACACCGCGCGGGCGCCAAGATCCTCTACGCGGTCGACGCCCGGTGCTCCGCCGAACTACCCCGAGCCGCGGCCGAACTGCTCGGCGGGGCCGGCAGGCAGGCTTCCCCGGCCCGGTAGTCGCCTTCCTCGGACAACTTCCCGCCCTGCAAGGGCCCTTGCCGCACACAAGAGAGAGGACGACGCTCCCGATGGTCATCCCGGCCCAGCATGCCCAGCCTGAGACGGCCGACGAGTCCGCACCCCTGCTCCTGCTCGTAGGCAGCGGCGACCGCCGGTACCGCGAATACATGGTGGCCGCAGTCGCCCGCCACTTCAGGCTGTGGCTGCTGGACGCCCCGGAACCCACCTGGCAACTCCCGTACGTCCAGGGCACCACCCAGGTCGACACCCGCGACCCGGAAGCTCTGCACGCTGCCGCCGCTCCCGTGGCCGCCGGACAACCGGTTGCCGGCGTCTTCACCTACGACGAATCGCTGGTGCACTCCAGCGCTCTCCTCGCACAGCGTCTCGGCCTGCCGGGCGCCTCACCGGAGTCGGTGCTCGCCTGCCGAGACAAGGCCACCACCCGGGCTCTGCTGACCGAGGCGGGAGTACCCCAACCGGCCTCCACCCCCGTCTCCACAGCAGAGGAGGCCCGCAAAGCTGCCGACGCCATCGGCTACCCCGTGGTGGTCAAGGCCCGCGGCCTGGGCGGAAGTATCGGCGTCCTGCGTGTGGAAGGCCCCGCATCGGTGGAGGACGCCTTCCACTCGGCCGCTTCCGCCCAGTGGCCCGGCGTACCCCGCTACGCGGCCGACGTCCTGATCGAGGAGTACCTGACGGGCCCGGAGATCAGCGTCGATTCCGTCGTCACCTCGTCAGGAGTGACGCCGATGGTGCTCGCCAGGAAACAGGTGGGAATGGAGCCCTACTTCGAGGAGACGGGACATACGGTCGACGCCGACGATCCCCTGCTGAAGGACACCGACCTCACCGAACAGCTCGCCCGCATCCACAAGGCGCTCGGTTTCGAATGCGGCGCCACCCACGCGGAGTTCAAGCTCACTCCCGACGGGCCACGTCTGGTCGAGGTAAACGCACGTCTCGGCGGCGACTTCATCCCCTATTTGGGGATGCTCGCGACCGGTACGGACCCCTCCGTCGCTGCCGCAAGCGTCGCCGCCGGCCTTGCCCCGGACACGAACCCGAAGACGCGGCGTACCGCGGCCATACGTTTTCTGTACCCGGAAGCCGACTGCGAGGCGGTGGAAGCCGTCGTGCGCACCGACCTGTTGGGGCCGACGGTGCACCAGGCCGTGGCCACCGCGGCGCCCGGTACCAGGCTGGCTCTCCCGCCGCGCGGTTACATGTCCCGCTTCGGGCATGTGATCGCGGTGGGGGAGGACGCCGCTCAGGTCGCGGCAGACCTGACCGATCCTCGTCGGCTCATAGAACTGCGTTCGCGTCCTCTCGACGAGGGGGCGTGAGACCGACGGACCCCGGAGGGGGGTGGGGGTTGAGGTCCGTCGGTCTCACATGAAGGGGAGAGCCACCAGGCCGAGCCCGATGCTGCCCAGGAAGCTCACGCCCAGGTAGAAGGCGAACACCGGCAACTTCACGACGCTCTTCACGGCCACCATCGCCGGGATCGTCGTCACCGCCCCGCCCAGGAGGAAGGTCACGCCCGCAGCCGCCACCATGCCCTGGTTCAGCAGACCTTCCACGACAGGGATGGCTCCGACACCGTTGAGGTAGAGGGGAACGCTGACGGCTCCGGCCAGCAGGACGGAGACCACGCCCTCCGTGCCCAGCAGGGAGGAGACGACGTCGCCGGGCACGTAACGGATGATCAGTGCCTCGAGGACGATGGCCAACAGCAGCCACCGTCCGAGGTGGATGGAGTCGCCCCAGATCTCCTTCAGGATCTCCACGGGCCGCAGGTTCTTGATGTCCCGCCGGACCAGCACCCTCCACGGTGTTCCGTCGTCGTCGGCCAGAGGGTCCGGGTCCGCCGTCCCCGAAGCGGAACAGCCGCCCTGGGGGGAAGCAGTGTCATCGGCGGTCTCCGCCATTGCCCCGCTCGTCGCACCAGCGCTTCCTACGGCAACCGCCGCCGGCTCCGGGGCGGTTGAGCACGCGGTCGTCGTAGCGGCGGCGTCGGCCTGGCCGCATGTCGCAGCAGCGGTCCGGGGCTTGGAGGCGGTGATCAGCGGATTGCGGAACCGGCCGCGCCGTTCCAGAGCAAGGACGATCAGGCCCGCCCCGAAGCTCAGGATCAAAGCGCCCACCAGGCGCGCCGTCGCCACCGGGAACCCGAGCTGAGCTGCGGAGAGCGCATAGATCTCAGGATCCATCGATGGAGAGGCGATCCAGAAGGACATCACCGCCGAGAGGGGAACCCCTGCGATCAGGAACCGGCGGATCAGGGGGATGACGGTGAAGGAGCAGAACGGGCTGAAGGCCCCGATGGCAGTGACGACCGCGACCCCCGCGATCCCGCGCCGGGAGAAGCTGCGCCGGGCGACGACGTCTATGGAGAGCCGCTGCACGGAGATACCCAGAACGACCGCGATCAGGAACCACGGAAGGTAGTGCAGGACCTCCCGCAGGATGAAGAGGACGAGAGCCTGCACTTCACTCACTGGTCAACCTCTCTGGGCTGGGCGACAGGGCGAGCAGCAGAACGGCCTCGCTGCCACGACGAACGAGAGTCCCTTAATCGAATATCGATGATAAACGATTAAGTAGTACCGCACCACCGATGACTACCGGCCACCGCGACGACGTGGTCGCGGGCAAGGCCGAGTCGGGGCAGGGGTGGAGATCGCGCCCATCGCCGGGCGTGAACAGTGTGGTTGTACCGGATGTTCACCGCTCTGCGAAACCGCTGCCAAATGACTGGGACTGGGTCTATCGGACGGTTCCTTCATCGCCTAACATCGATAAGCGATGACTGGCACCATGAACGCACAGCTGATCGACCGGAGCACGGCCGAGTCCTACGCGACCTGGTTCAAGGCCCTCTCCGATCCGACGCGTGTGCAGATCCTCAATCTCCTGGCCCTCGCTCCCGAAGCGATGAGCGTCGGGGAGATCGTCGAGCAGGTCGGTGTCGGGCAGTCCACGGTCTCGCACCACCTGAAGCTGCTGGCCGACGTGCGCTTCGTCTTCCGCGAGCGGCAGGGGACGTCCATCCTCTACTCGATCAATGTCGCCTGCGTGGCCTGCTTCCCCAGTGCGGCGGACGCCGTCATGGGGCGCCCGGGTGCCGCCCGGGATGTCGGCTGAGGTCTCCGCACGCAGTCACGGACGTGCGTGTCACCTGGGGCTGAGCTCGGAGATCAGGCCCTCGATCCGGGACTTGATCTCGTCGCGGATGGGGCGGACGGCCTCAACTCCCTGGCCCGCCGGGTCCTTCAACGTCCAGTCGAGGTAGCGCTTGCCCGGAAAGACGGGGCAGGCGTCACCGCAGCCCATGGTGATGCAGACGTCGGATGACTGAACCGCGTCCACGGTGAGGATCTTCGGAGTCTCGGCAGCGATGTCGATGCCGACCTCGCGCATCGCGTCGACGACAGCGGGGTTGACGGTCTCGGCGGGGGCCGACCCGGCGGAGCGGACCTCTACCCGATCGCCCGCCAGGTGCTTCAGCCACGCGGCGGCCATCTGGGACCGGCCGGCGTTGTGGACGCAGACGAACAGCACCGAGGGCTTCTCCGGCATCAGTCTCTCTCCTGCCTCATGGCGAATCAGGTGCACACGACAGCGCGCCTGTTGGTGTCAGCCGTCACTGATGTGACAATATCAGCGCATGCTGACGTCAGTCGACACTGACCTGATCCGGGTTCTCGCGGACCCCCTCAGGCTTCAGATCGTGACCCTGCTGGCCCACGAAACCCTCTGCACGACGCACCTGGTCGAAGAGACCGGTGCACGTCAGACCAATCTCTCCAATCACCTGAGGGTGCTACGCGAAGCCGGTGTCGTCGATACCGAGCCGTGCGGCCGCTTCACCTACTACAAGCTGCGGCCCGACGTCATCGAGGCCGTGGCCAGCTCCTTTTCGACTCTTGCCGCTGCTGCACGCGCCACTGCTGCTGCCGACAAGAAGAGGGCCTGTCCGTGACCCGCACCGAATCCGCCTCGACCACGACGGTCCCGGAACCTACGTCCCAGGTCGTCGCCCGACTGTCCACGCTGGACCGCTTCCTGGCGGTGTGGATCCTCGTCGCGATGGCTCTGGGACTGGGGCTGGGCCGCATGGTGCCCGGACTCGACGACGCCTTGAGCAGGGTCGAGATCGGCGGGATCTCCCTGCCGATCGCCGTCGGCCTGCTGATCATGATGTATCCGGTGCTGGCCAAGGTCCGCTACGACAAGCTGGATGCTGTCACCGGAGACCGGAGGCTGATGGTCTCCTCGCTGGTCATCAACTGGCTCCTGGGCCCGGCGGTGATGTTCGCCCTCGCCTGGATCTTCCTGCCGGACCTGCCCGAGTACCGCACGGGTCTGATCATCGTG
The DNA here is from genome assembly GCF_013870515.1 of Streptomyces albidus (ex Kaewkla and Franco 2022). Lineage (GTDB taxonomy): Bacteria > Actinomycetota > Actinomycetes > Streptomycetales > Streptomycetaceae > Streptomyces > Streptomyces albidus. The sequence goes on from NZ_JACBXA010000016.1 coordinate 20,795, forward strand.
GGGCTCGCTCGCTGCATCGCGATGGTCATCATCTGGAACGACCTGGCATGCGGCGACCGCGAAGCCGCTGCCGTCCTGGTCGCCCTCAACTCCGTTTTCCAGGTGCTCGCGTTCGGGCTGCTCGGCTGGCTCTACCTCGACCTGCTGCCCGGCTGGCTCGGACTGGGAAGCGGCGAACAACTCGACATCTCCATGTGGAAGATCGCCTGGAACGTCGTCATCTTCCTCGGCATCCCGCTGCTGGCCGGTTTCCTCACCCGCCGCCTCGGTGAGAAACGCGTGGGTCGCGAGGCGTACGAGAACCGCTTCCTGCCGAGGATCGGGCCGTTCGCCCTGTACGGCCTGCTGTTCACCATCGTGATCCTCTTCGCCCTGCAAGGAAAGACGATCACCTCGCAGCCTCTGGACGTCGTCCGCATCGCCCTGCCCCTGCTGGCCTACTTCTCGCTCATGTGGTTCGGCACGTTCGCGCTCGGCAAGGCCATCGGCATCCCGTACGACCGCACCGCGACGCTCGCGTTCACCGCCGCGGGCAACAACTTCGAACTGGCCATCGCAGTCGCCATCGCCACCTTCGGCGTCACCTCCGGACAGGCCCTCTCCGGCGTCGTCGGCCCGCTCATCGAGGTCCCTGTCCTGGTCGCCCTGGTGTACGTCTCGCTGGCCTGGCGCAAGAGGTTCACGCCTGCGGCACAGGACGTTGTGGCCCGGTGAGTGAGAGCGGATCGAGCCGCACGCAGGTGGCACTGCGGTGGGTGTGGTCCAACCGGATATCTCTGGCCGTGCTGCTCGGGGTGGTGTGGACCGGGGTGATGTTCCTGTTCGTGCGTGACGCAGCGATCTCCGTGATCTGCGGCGCCGTCTTCACCGGAGTTCTGGCCGTGACCCTGCCGAGGCCACCCAAACCGTGAGCGGGACGATGATCAAGGACGTGGTGGTGGTCGGCGGCGGCCGGGCGGGACTCGCTGCCGGCTACCACCTGCGCCGCAAGGGCGTGGACTTCGTGACGCTGCCTCGGAGATCTCCCGACCGGTCAGCTGACCAGCGGGCTGCGGCGCTCGAGGAGCACGACGTCGCGCCAGGTGCCGTGGTGCTGCCCGACGCGTTCACGGCGCCCGATGACACGGAAGCCGGCGCTTTGGTGAAGGGCGAGGCTGGCGGTGTTCTCGGGGAAGATGCCGGACTGAACGGTCCAGATGCCGGCGCTCTCTGTCGAAGCGACCAAGGCGTCCAGCAGAGCGCGCGCGACGCCGCGGCCACGTGCGCTGGGGTGCACGTAGACGGAGTGCTCGACCACTCCCGCGTAGGCCTTGCGTGACGAGGTCGGGGCAGCGGCGGCCCAGCCGGTCACCCCGCCCGTCGCGTCGTCGACGGCGACATAGCGGTGCAGCGTCAGTCTCGCCGCGTCGAACGCCTCCCAGGACGGGGCGGCAGTCTCGAACGTCGCGTCCCCTTCCTCGATCCCGGACTGGTACAGCGACAGCACGGCTTCGGCATCGTCCGCACGCATGGGTCGCAGGACGGCACCTTCGGGGGCAGCCGGTTTGCCCGCCTTCACGATGGCCGAATGGACACCCACTCCGGCGTCGGCGGTCGAGGTGATGTCGATGCCGGTGAAGCCGGCCCCCAGCAAGAGCTCCCGGTACTCCTCGGCCGTGAGCGTTGTCGCGCAGCCGGTGGCACGCTCGGCCTCGGCACGCTGGTCAGGTGTCAGCCCGGGACGGGCGAGAACGTCGCTGACCCCGAAGTGACCGCCCGGCCGCAGCACGCGGTATGCCTCGGCCAGGACACGGGGCTTGTCGGCGGACAGATTGATCACGCAGTTGGAGATGACAGCGTCCACGTGCGCATCGGGCAGGGGAATCTCCTCAATGCGGCCGTGCAGGAACTCGACGTTCTCCACCCCCGCCTGCCGTGCATTGGTACGGGCGAGGGTGACCATCTCGGCCGTGGTGTCGAGACCGTATGCCATGCCGTCAGGGGCGACGCGGCGGGCGGAGAGCAGCACATCGATGCCGCCGCCCGACCCGAGATCCAGAACCTTCTGGCCGGGGGCCAACGGAGCCACGGCGACGGGGTTGCCACAGCCGAGGCTGGCGCGCACGGCGCCTTCGGGCAGCTCGGAGGTCTCCTGGTCGTAGCCGGCGGACCCGAACTGTCCTTCAGCGAAGGCGTCCTCCCCGCAGTCGACGATCCGCTCTCCTGATGCGGCGGCACGCGCCAGGGCTCCGTATCGGCTGGTGACTTCTGCCTGCCGGTCCGCAGCGCGCTGATTCGGTTCATCTGCCTTGGACATGACGGTCACTCCTCATGCGTGTTCAGGGGGCGGCCCGCCTGGGGCGGGGCGGCCCATGACGACGTCGGCGGCTGAAGGGAAGCAGGTCACGCACTCGTCGTTGATCCGGTAGTAGCTGGCCGTTCCGGCGTATTCGGCCAGGACGAACTGCACCTCGGCGAGCTGCTTGAGATGCGCGGAGACCGTGGACTGGCCTACCTGCACCGCGTCGACTATCTCGCCGACGCTCATCGGCCGCCCACGGCGAGCAAGCAGGGAGACGATCTGGACCCGGGTCGCGTCGGCCAGCACCTTGAACCAGGAGGCGTACTCCTGGGCGGTGGCACGGTCGAGAGGCTCAACTTCTTTCATCGTTGATCGACGATAAAGGATGAAGAGCCCTTCGTCGACCTCCGGGCTCCGGGACGGGGGAGGCCAGACAGTCGATCAGCACATGCGCCGAGTGCCCGCCTCCTATAGATCTCGGACTGTCGATCAGTGGCCCTCAGGGCGAAATCTGCCCGGTGACCGGGGTGCCACAAGCCCGTCCTCCCCGTCCGTCCCCCACAGTCAAGGAAGCCGTATGACTGACACGCTCAGACGCGCATGCCTCACCGCCGTCACGGGCCTCGGCCTGTGCCTGACCCTCCTGCCCGCTGGACAAGCCCAGGCCGAGGCCCGGACCCCGGCGCCGGTTCGCGTCCCCTGCAACGACGTCGCCGCGCTCAAGACGGCCATCAACAACGCCAACACCAACGGCGGCTCCATCGTCCTCGCCTCCCGTTGCGTGTACTCCCTCACGGCGGCCGACAACGCCGATGACGGTCTGCCGGAGATCACCGGCACGGTGCGAATCTCCGGAGGCGACCGCACCACCATCCAGCGCTCGCCCAGCGCCACCGGAGGGTTCCGGATCTTTCACGTCCAGCGGACCGGCCGCCTCAGCCTGGACTCGGTCACCGTCCGGGGCGGTGACGCGGCCGGTACGGGGGCGGGAGACAGGGGCGGGGCCATCTACAACGACCGCGGAAGACTCACCCTGACCGGCGTGACGGTCAGGAACAACAGAGCAGGCTTCCTTGCCGGCGGGATCTGGAACAACCTGGGAACACTCGCCCTGAAGGACACGACGGTTCACGACAACTCCAGCGTCATCGCGGGCGGGGTGGCCACCAGCGGAACGATGACGATGCGGGGCGGCGCCATCCGCGGCAACGTCGCCAGCGAGGCGGCCGGAGGCCTCGCGAACGCCGGGGACACCACGCTGAACAACGCGGCCGTCGACGGCAACGATTCCGAAGAGTTCGGGGGCGGCATCATGACCCTGGACATCAATGGCCGGACCGGGCCACTTCGCCTGAACTCCACCCAGGTCAGCGGCAACATCGCCTCGTTCCGCGGGGGCGGCATCCTCATCGGTTCGCGCCAGCCGACGACTCTGTACCGCAGCACCGTCACCGGCAACGCCGCGAACGGCGGCCCCGGCAGCGGCGGCGGCATCCTCAATGACGGAACTCAATTCGGCGTCATCCTCGGACCCGACAGCCTCAAGCGAGAGAAGAGCAGCGGCACCGCGCAGACGCTGCCCAAGGTGAACCTCATCCGCAGCATCGTCTCGAACAACACACCCGAGAACTGCGCGCCGCCCAACAGCGTTCCGCACTGCGACGCCGTGGGCTCCGCACCGGCCAAGAACACAGCCAAGTTCGGGAAGAATTGAGGTCACAGGGGAGCTGTTGACCGGAGACGCAACGTGAAGGAGGGCGGGACCCAGGGAGTGGGTCCCGCCCTCCTTCATCGTTCACCACTGTGTACGACGGGTCATCGAGTCTCGGCCGTGCGGGAGTCGGCCGGGTTCGCTGCCGCGCGTGCTGCGTCAGGAGACTCGCTTGTGCCCTCCGGTGCTCTGGGCGGGCGGGGGTACTTGCGAGCTCGGCGGCGCGATGGTGCCGGCCGGGTTGGTGCATCCGGGGACGCTGCCCGCGGGGGTGCAGTTGTCCGGGGTGTTGCGGATGACCCTGCTGGCGGTGAGCGTGACCTGACTGGGGATCTGGTTGTCGATGCCGCCGCCCATGGTGATGGCGGTGTTGTGGGTGACCAGGCTTCGCACCAGCGTGGCCGTGGTGCCGAGGTTCGAGATGCCGGCGCCTGCCACCGCGATGTTGTCGCTGACTGTGCTTTCTTCGAGGCGCAGGGTCGCGCCGGTCGTCTGACGGATTCCACCGCCCCGGATGGCGGTGTTGCCCTTGACCGAGACGTGGTTCAAAGACGCGGTACCTGCGATGTTCTCCAGACCACCGCCGTTGTCGGTGCTTGCCCGGTTCTTGAGCAGGGCACCGCCGTTCATCGTCAGCGTGCCGCCTGCGTTGTAGATCCCGCCGCCGAAGGTGTCTGCGGTGTTCCGCTCGACGGTGCTGCGGCGGAGGTTGAGCGTTCCGTCGCTGAAGAGGCCACCACCCGAGCTGGCTTGGTTGCTCTTGATGGTCGTGCGGTTCAGGTTCAGGGTGCCGTTGTTCGCGATGCCGCCACCGGAGCCGCTGACGAACCGGCCGCCGCTGACGGTGAGGGAGTTGAGGGTGAGGGTGCCGCCGGTGAGGACGTGGAGGATGCGGAAGTCCTGGGCGGCGTTCGGGGCCCGGCGGATGGTGGTGTCTCGGCCGGTGATGGTCACGTTGCCGGTGATCTCCGGAAGCCCGTCGTCGGCGTTGTCCGCCGCGGTGAGGGTGTAGGTGCAGCGGGAGGCGAGGGTGATGCGGCCACCGTTGGTGTTGGCGTTGTTGATGGCGGTCTTCAGCGCGGCGATGTCGTTGCACCGCACGTGGGTCCCCCCGACGGCAGTGGCGGGAACGGCCGGCAGGACCGCGAGGGAGAGACCCACACCGACGGCAGCGGCTACGGCGCCGGACCGCAAGATGATCTTCATGGCTATGCCTTTCTCAGCATCGGAGAGTGAAACGGCACGTCACCGGCTCCCAGCACGCAATGCTGGTCAGCCGGAATGAAGAGATGACGATCCATGCCTAACCGCAGGCGAGTACTCCTTCACCTGGCCTACCGCCGAACGGAGCGACCGGCCATTCCGGGAGGCTGGCCCGACACCGTCGGCATCCTTCTTGCGAGCCCAGGCGAAGACCCGGCCCATCCGGCTGCGGGATACGCAGAACCCCGGCGCGATCAAAGGCACCGGGGTTTTTACGCACGGAAGAGAGCTGGTTACCCACGTGGCCGTTGCGGGGTGATGGCCACGCCGAACGGTCCGCTTCCGGTGGGGACGGTGGTCGTGACTTCCTTGATGTGCGTGTTGATCACCGACACGGTGCCGCTGAAGAAGTTGGCGACGTAGGCGCGGCGGCCGTCCGGAGTGATGGCCATACCGTTGGGCCCGGCGCCGACGGGAATGATCGTGGTGACGGTGTTGGTCTTCGTGTTGATCACCGACACGTTGTTGTCACCGCGGTTGGCGACATAGAGGCGGCGGCCGTCCGGGGTGACGGCCATACCGTTGGGCTCGTCGCCGACGGCGATGGTGGTGGTGACGGTGTTGGTCTTCGTGTTGATCACCGACACGGTGTCGCCGTTGATGTTGCTGACGTAGGCGCGGCGGCCGTCCGGAGCGATGGCCAGGCTGAACGGCCCGTCGCCGACGGCGATGGTGGTGGTGACGGTGTTGGTCTTCGTGTTGATCACCGACACGGTGTCGCCGTTGAAGTTGGTGACGTAGGCGCGGCGGCCGTCCGGGGTGACGGCCACGCTGCTGGGCCTGTCACCGACTGCGATGGTGGTGGTGACGGTGTTGGTCTTCGTGTCGATCACTGACACGGTGTCGCTGCTGGAATTGGTGACGTAGGCGCGGCGGCCGTCCGGGGTGATGGCCACGCCATCAGGCGCGTCGCCGACTGCGACGGTCTTGATGACGGTGTTGGTCCTGGTGTCGATCACCGACACGGTATCGCCGTTGAAGTTGGTGACGTAGGCGCGGCGGCCGTCCGGAGTGATGGCCACGCCCTCAGGTCCGTCGCCGACTGCGACGGTCTTGGCGACGGTGTTGGTCCTGGTGTCGATCACCGACACGGTGTCGCTGTTGAAGTTGGTGACATAGGCGCGGGGGTGGTCGTCGCCCGCAGCGGCGGGCGACGCCACGGCGAGCGGGAGCACAAGGCCCGCCAGCACCGCCAGTCCCGCCACCCAGGCCCGCACCACCGGCCACCACGAACGCTCACCGTTCCGGCCTCGACCGGCGGTTCCCCTGTCTGGCGCTCTGTGTCCCTCGATGTCCGACACGACGACCTCCTGCAGTGCACTCGATAGCGAACTGGCGATGGCCTTGATCACGCTATGGGCCGGAATCTCCGGGGACGATCGGAGATCGCACGCCTGGGGCCGTACGGACGACCGCAATCCCCCCTTCGGGCACCCGCCCCGAAACCATCCGGCGCCGATCCCCGGCGCCACGCCTGCCCCGCCCCTGACCGGGATGCAGTGGCCGGTGTGATCCCGTGGTCGATCGACGCACGCAACGAAGGGCGGGACCCCAGCGAGTGGATCCCGCCCGTTGTCGTTCACCGGTGCCCCCGCGACGAGTCATCAGCCCCAGCCGTACCGGAAATTGGTCCGGGATTCCGTTCCCGGCGGCCTACTTGCGAACCTTGCCGTCCTTGCTGTCCTTGGCAGGCGGAGGTCCTTGCGAGGCCGGAGGGGTGCCGGTGGGGTCGGTGCATCCGGGCACACTGCCTGCCGGGCTGCAGTTGTCCGGCCTGTTGCGGATGACCTTGCTGGCGGTGAGCGCGACCGAGCTGGAGTTCTCGTTGAAGATGCCGCCGCCGGCGGTGATCGCCGTGTTGCGCGTGATCAGGCTGCGATCCAGCGTCGCCGTGCTGAAGGAGTTTCTGAGGCCTGCGCCTGTCACAGCGATGTTCTCGCTGAGCGTGGTCGACTTCAGGTGCAGGGTGCCCGCGAACTGGTTGATGCCGCCGCCGCGAGGCGCGGTGTTGCCCTTGACCTCGACGGAGTCCAGATTCGCGGTGCTTCTGAGGTTCTCCAAACCGCCACCGCTGTCGGCGAGTGCCCGGTTGTTGAGCAGCGCCCCGCCCTTCATGGTCACCGTTCCGGGCTGCTGCGCGATTTCGTTGCGTCCGTTCTGGATCCCGCCGCCGTTCTGGGTCGCGGTGTTGCGCTCGACGGTGCTGCGGTCGAGGTTGAGCCGGCCACCGACGTTGTGGATACCGGCGCTCGTTCGAGCTCGGTTGTCCTTGATGGTGGTGCGGTTCAGATTCGTCGTCCCACTGTTCCAGATGCCGCCCCCGGCGGTGTCGGCAAGGCGTCCGCCGCTGACGGTGAGTGAGTTGAGAGTGAGGTTGCCGCCGGAGACGACGTGGAAGATGCGGAAGTCCTGCGTGGCGTTCGGCGCCCGGCGGACGGTGGTGTCGCGGCCGGTGATGGTCACGTTCCCGGTGATCTCCGGAAGCCCGTCGTCCGGGTTGTCGGCGGCGGTGAGGGTGTAGGTGCAGTGGGACGCGAGGGTGATGCGGCCGCCGTCGGCATTGGCCTGAGTGATCGCGTTCTTCAGGGCGGTGATGTCGTTGCACCGCACGTGGGTCCCCCCGGCGGCAGCGCTGGCCGGGCCGACCGGCAGGACCGCAATACTCAGTCCCACACCGACCGCAGCCATGACCGGACCGGACCGCGAAGTGATCTTCATCGCGCGACTCCCTCGAAGCTGGAGAGTGAAACGGCACATCGCCGGCGCCCAGAGCCCTACTGGTCAGCCGGGATGATGAGGTGACGCTTCATCCGTAACCGCAGTCGCAGCGACCTCACCTGGCCTACCGCTGAACGGGCCCGATTCCTGCAGACCTTCGATCCCGACGCCGGCACTCTCGCCAAGGACGACGACAGCGCATGCTGCGCGGAAGGCAACCGTGACGATCCCAACGGCGAAGCCCTGTCCTCACCCGCTTCCGCCGGAAGTGAATGCTGCTGAAGTGCGAAGCGCTACTCGCAGTTCACGACAGCGGTGACGTCGAGGGGTACGACTGGTCGGTCGGCTACGGGCGCGTCGTTCGACTCTGAACCGAACTCGGGCAGACCTGCCCGGCTACGTGCAGGAGGGCAGGACCAGCGAGTGGTCCTGCCCTCCTGCATCATTCATCCGGCATTGGCCACGAGCTCACTTCCCCCGCCCGCGCCGGGAGTTGGTCAGGGGCTCGTGCCGCCCCTCACCAGAAGGCTCACAGGCCGGTTTTGCTGCCTCCCTTGGACGGGGGCAGTTGCGAGCTCGGCGGCGCGATGGTGCCGGTGGGGTTGGTGCATCCGGGGACGCTGCCTGCGGGGGTGCAGTTGTTCGGGGCGTTGCGGATGACCCTGCTCGCCGTGAGGGTGACCTGGCTGGGGGTCTCGTTGTCGATGCCGCCGCCTGTGGCGATGGCGGTGTTGTGCGTGACGAGGCTGCGAACCAGTGTGGCCGTGGCGTCATTGTTCGAGAGACCAGCGCCTGAAACGGCGATGTTGCCGCTGACTGTGCTGGAGGTGAGGCGCAGGACGCCCCTTTGTGTCTGACGGATGCCGCCACCCAGCAGGGCGGTGTTGCCCTTGACCGCGACGGAGTTGAGGTGAGCGGTGGCTGAGCGGATGTTCTCCAGACCGCCGCCGTTGCCGATCGGGGAGCGGTTGTTGAGCAGGGCGCCGCCCTTCATCGTCATCGTGCCGCTGTCCGTGTTGAACACTCCACCGCCGGCGGTGGCGCCGACGCTGGTGTTGATGTTGCGCTCCACCGTGCTGCGGTTGAGCTTGAGCGTCCCGCCGAAGTTGTGCACGCCGCCACCCTGCGAGGCCTCATTGCCCCTGATGGTCGTGTGGTTCAGGTTCAGCGTGCCGTTGGTGTTCGCGATGCCGCCGCCCATGCTGTCGGCAAGGGGAAGGCGTCCGCCGCTGACGGTGAGCGAGTTGAGGGTGAGGCTGCCGCCGGAGACGACGTGGAGGATGCGGAAGTCCGCCGTGGCGTTCGAGGCCCGGCGGATGGTGGTGTCACGGCCGGTGATGGTCACGTTGCCGGTGATCTCCGGAAGCCCGTCGTCGGCGTTGTCTGCCGCGGTGAGGGTGTAGGTGCAGCGGGAGGCGAGGGTGATGCGGCCACCGTTGGTGTTGGCATTGTTGATGGCCGCCTTCAGCGCGGCGATGTCGTTGCACCGCACGTGGGTCCCCCCGGCGGCGGCAGTGGCCGGAACGGCTGGCAGAACAGCAAGGGAGAGACCCACACCTACCGCGGCGGTCACGGCACCGGACCGCAGAATGATCTTCATGGCTACGCCTTTCTCAGCGCTGGAGAGCGAAAGGGCACGCCGACTCCGGCAACGATGCCGGTCAGCCGGAATGAAGAGATGACGTTCCAGGCGTAACCGCAGGCGGGGCGGGCTTCACCTGGCCTACCGCTGAACGGCCCCAGTCCTGAGGGCGCCCAGTTCGCAGTGCCGTCGGCGGCGTTCTTTCGGGTCTCGCCGGACCCGCGGCGACCGGGCCGTTCGGCTCTCCGGGAAACGTCGAACCCCGGCGTGACATGCAGCGCCGGGGTTCGATGAGGAGAAGAGGAGCCGTGCCGGATACGAACTATGAACGGTGCCACCAGCTGCGCGGCCGCCCCTCTGGGTGGTGACGGGTTCGCTGGTGTCGATCACCGAAGCATCGTCAGGTCCCGGTCACCCACGTGGCCGTTGCGGGGTGATGGCCACGCCGATGGGCCTGTCGCCGACGGGGATGGTGGTGGTGACTTCTTTGATCCTGGTGTTGATCACCGAGACGTTGTCAGAGTTCTCGTTGGTGACGTAGGCGCGGCGGCCGTCAGGCGTGATGGCCACGCCGACGGGGGCATCGCCGACGGGGACGATGGTGGTGACGGTGTTTGTCTTCGTGTTGATCACCGACACGGTGTCGCTGTCGCGGTTCGTGACGTAGGCGCGGCGGCTGTCCGGGGTGAAGTCCACGCCGACGGGGGCATCGCCGACGGGGATGGTGGTGGTGACGGTGTTGGTCTTGGTGTTGATCACCGACACGGTGTCCGCCAGGAGGTTGGTGATGTAGGCGCGGCGGCCGTCCGGGGTGATGGCCAGGTCGACCGGTCCGTTGCCGACGGGGATGGTGGTGGTGACGGTGTTGGTCTTGGTGTTGATCACCGACACGTTGTTGGAGAGCTCGTTCGGGACGTAGGCGCGGCGGCCGTCCGGGGTGATGGCCACGCCGCCGGGCCCGTCGCCGGCAGGGATGGTGGCGGTGACCCTGTTGGTCCTGGTGTCGATCACCGACACGTTGTCGCCGAAGAAGTTGGAGACGTAGGCGCGGCGGCCGTCCGGGGTGAAGTCCACGCCGTCGGGCCCGTCGCCGGCAGGGATGGTGGCGGTGACCCTGTTGGTTTTGGTGTCGACGACCGTGACGGTGTCGACGTTGGGGTTGGTGATGTAGGCGCGGCGGCCATTGGGGGTGATGGCCACATCGGTGGGCCTGTCGCCGACGGCGATGGTGGTGTTGACGGTGTTGGTCCCGGTGTTGATCACCGACGCGGTGCCGCTGTTGAAGTTGGTGACGTAGGCGCGGGGGTGGTCGTCGCCCGCAGCGGCGGGCGTGGCCGCGGCGAGTGGGACCGTCAGGCCCCCCAGCACCGCCAGTCCCGCCACCCAGGCCCGCACCACCCTCGACCACGAGCGCTCACCGCCGTTGCGTCTCCCGGCGTTTCCCTGGTCTGGTGCTCTGTGTTCCGCGATATCCGACACGAAGACCTCCTGCAGCACTTGCTGGCCATGGCCTTGATCACGCTATGTGCGGGTATCTCCTGGGGCGATCGGAGATCGCATCGCTGGGGCCGTACGGACGACCTCAATCCCCCTATCGGCCACCCGCCGACAGCATCGGTGCCGGCCCTTGAACCGAGGTGCTGTACGCCCACTCGACGACGTGACGGCGGGTCAGAGCCCGGTGGTGGGAGCTGGCGGGCCGTACGGCTGGGTCAACGCCAGGAACCGAGCGAGTTGTTCGTGTCCATTTCGGAGGTCAGGAGCCCGGCCTCGCGCAGCTTCGCGCAGACCCGCGGGCTCGAACCGGAGCGACGTCCCGGGGCGGAAGACCACATGGCCGATCTCGATATGCGATGAATGCGTGCTTCTTGTACATCTCAGACTGTCGACCCGTCAGACGTGAAGGCCGCTCGAGGTCTCCGAGCGGCAGCAGGGTCACGGGCCCCACACCCCCTCACCCAGTCAAAGGGATGCCGCATGACTGACACGCTCAGACGCGTAACCCTCACCGCCGTCACAGGCCTCGGCCTGTGCCTGACCCTCCTGCCCGCCGGGCAAGCACAGGCGCAGGCGCCGACTCGCGTCCCCTGCAACGACGTCGCCGCACTGAAGACAGCCATCAACAACGCCAACACCAGCGGCGGCAGCATCACCCTCGCTCCCCACTGCATCTACACCCTCACCGTGACGGACGACGGTGACGACGGCCTGCCGGAGATCACCGGCAACGTGCGGATCTCCGGCCGCGACACCACCATCCAGCGCGCTCAATTCGCCCCGGCCTTCCGCATCTTCCACGTGAAGCAGACCGGCACCCTCAACCTGGACTCCGTCACCGTCCGCGGCGGCGAGGCTCCGCTGACCCCCGTCCTGGCGAGCAACGGCGGGGCCGTCTACAACGAGCGTGGCCGAGTCACCCTGACCGACGTGACGGTCAGGAACAACAGCTCCCACTGGATCGGCGGCGGGATCTGGAACCAGCTGGGCACGCTCAACCTGAAGAACTCCACCATCAGGGACAACACCAGCGAGAACGCCGGTGGAGTGGCCACCAACGGGACGATGACGATGCGGGGCGGCGCGATCCGCGACAACACCGGGGCGCTTTGGGCGGGCGGCCTCGCGAACGCAGGCAACACCACGCTGAACGACGCCTCGGTCGACGGCAACCAGATCGGGAGCCTGCCCGGCCCGTTCTCCCAGCTCGGGGGCGGCATCATGACGATGTTGATCGATGGCGAGAGTGGGCCGCTGCGTCTGAACGGAACGAAGGTCAGGGGCAACATCGCTCAGGGGCGGGGCGGCGGCATGCTCATCGGCGCCGACGAACCGACGACGCTGTACAAGAGCGTCGTCACCCGCAACGCAGCGAACGGCGGTACGGGCAGCGGTGGCGGCATCTACAACGGCACCTCCCGTTACGGCCTCTTCACTAGCCCCGTCGACGGCCCTGAACGGACCAGCAGCAACTCCGCCAAGCAGGCGGCCGCGGTGAACCTCATCCGCAGCACCGTCTTCAAGAACACGCCGGACAACTGCGCACCGACAGGCAGCGTCCCCCGCTGCGACGCGGTCGGCTCCGCACCCGCGAAGAACACACCGAAACCCGGCAGGAGCTGACGGCTCGTAGCACCGCGGCTGGCTGGTGGCCGCCGCGCCGGCATGCCTCCACCGGCGCGGCGGGCGTGGCATGGGCGGCATGATCCCTCGTCACGGGTCAGCGAAGCCGACCTCGCAGGGGCCGAATCGCAGGCCTGGTGCCGATGGCGTGGGACGGGCGGCCGCATGGGTCCGGGCCGTTCGGCGGTAGGCCAGGTGAAGGCGGGCTGGTCTGCGGTTACGCCTGGAACGTCATCTCTTCATTCCGGTTCGCCAGCATGTGACCGCTGGCGCCGGTGACGTGCCCTTTCGCTCTCGAGCGCTGAGAAAGGCGTAGCCATGAAGATCATTCTGCGGTCCGGTGCCGTGACCGCTGCCGTCGGTGTGGGTCTCTCCCTTGCCGTTCTGCCGGCCGTTCCGGCCACTGCTGCCGCCGGGGGGACCCATGTGCGGTGCAACGACATCGCCGCGCTGAAGGCGGCCATCAACAATGCCAACACCAACGGTGGCCGCATCACCCTCGCCTCCCGCTGCACCTACACCCTGACCGCGGCGGACAACGCCGACGACGGGCTTCCGGAGATCACCGGCAACGTGACCATCTCCGGCCGTGACACCACCATCCGTCGTGCCTCGAACGCCACGGCGGACTTCCGCATCCTCCACGTCGTCTCCGGCGGCAGCCTCACCCTCAACTCGCTCACCCTCAGCGGCGGCAGCCTCGCCGGCGACTCCGGCGGCGGCATCGCGAACACCAACGGCACACTGAACCTGAACCGCACCACGGTCAAGGGCAATCTTGCCAACAGCGGTGGTGGCCTCTACAACTTCGGTGGACGGCTCAACCTCGACCACAGCAACGTCGAACGCAACACCGCGGTCAGCTTCGGCGGCGGAATGGCCAACGACGGAGGCGGCACGCTGACGATGAAGGGCGGTGCCCTTCTCAAGAACCGGGCCGTCAACAGCAACGGTGGCGGTCTGGAGAACATCGTCGGTACCGCGAACCTGAACTCCGTCTCGGTCAGGGGCAACACCGCCCTCGTGGGCGGCGGCATCCGCAACCCGAACGGCTCCACCCTGAACCTGAGGTCGACCACCGTCAGGGACAACATCGCTGTGTCGGGCGCGGGCATCTCGAACAACAACAGCACGGCGACGCTGGTCCGAAGCCTGGTCACGAACAACACGGCGATCACCGCCGGCGGCGGCATCCTCAACGAGGCCAACGGTCAGGTCACGCTCACCGACAGCAGGGTCGTCCGCAACACTCCGGACAACTGCGCACCCGCGGGCAGCGTCCCCGGATGCACCAACCCCACCAACGCCGTCGTGCCGCCGGCCTCGCAACTGCCCCCCTCCTCCGCCGACATCAAGGTGCGCAAGTGACCGCTTGACGCAATGCGCCCACGGATCCCGGTCCAGCACCTGGCGAGGACTGAGAGCTCGTAACGGCTCTCACGAGTAGATCCCGCGATAGCGGGGCCCCGTACAAGTGGATGGAACACCGGGCCGTAGCACCGACAGAAGAGCGGGACCCGGTCACCGGGTCCCGCTTTTCTGTGCCTCGTCCGCAGCCGACCGGCTGCCGGCCATCACTTCCTCTGCTCACCCGGCTTCTGGAGACGCCTTCGCTGCGCGATGTCCGTCCGCCGACGCCGGATCTGACTGCCCGGCGGATCCGGTCGCACGGGTCATCGGAGCACCTCGCTGGTGCGACCCGTCACGAGCACACCGCGGAAAGGGAACGCGACGAGCAGCGCGACGAGGACGAGGAAGCCGCCTGCCCACAGCGGCCCGAGGTCCCCGGCTGAAGTGCTCAGGGTCGGGGCTGCGATCAGCGGTCCGACGGCCGCACCGACGTTGAGTGCCGCGGTGGCGTACGAGCCGGCCATGGTGGGGGCTCCGGAGGCCTCGTAGAGAACCCGTGTGATCAAGGTGCTGCCCAGCGCGAACGACAGCGCACCCTGGACGAGTACGAGGGCGAGCAGTGCGACCGGCTCGTCCGCTGTCGCGGCCAGGGCAGGCCAGCCGACGAGCAGCAGCGGACCGCCGACTGCGATGACCAGACCGGGGCGCTGGTCGGACAGCCGCCCAGCGAGGCTGACACCGACGAAGGAACCGACGCCGAAGAGCACCAAAGCGACGGAGATCCATAGCTCGCCCAGCCCGGCGACGTCTGTCACGACCGGGGCCAGAAACGTGAAGCTGCCGAAGGTCGCAGCGTTCACCAGCGCGCCGAGCAGCATGACCAGGATCAGCCGCGGGCTCCTGAGCTGCGCGAGCTCCGCCCGCAGGGCCGGCCCGCCCATCGCCTCTTGCTTCTCAGATCGCGCTGGAAGCCCCTTGAGGATGCCGAGAGCCGCAGGCAGGCAGAGAGCGGCGACGGCCCAGAACGTGGCCCGCCAGCCGAACAGTGTGCCGAGCACCGAGCCCGCCGGGACTCCGGCGATCGTTGCCACCGTCGTGCCTGACAGCAGCACGGCGAGCGCACGCCCCTTCATGTCGGGGGAGACCAGCGTGGCGGCAGTCGTCAGGGCCACGGCGAGGAACCCTGCGTTCGCGAGCGCGGCGACGACCCGAGTGGCGAGCAGGACCGGGAAGCTCGCGGTGACGGCGCCCACGGCGTGAGCTGCCGAGAAGACGAGGACGAACCCGAGAAGGCTCGTTCGTCGCGGCCAGTTGCGGGCGAGCCCTGCCACGAGTGGGGCGCCGACGATCATTCCGATCGCGAAGGCCGAGGTGAGCGTGCCTGCTGTCCCGACTGTCACGTCGAGGTCGGAGGCGATGTCCGGCAGGAGGCCGGCGAGCATGAATTCGGAGGTACCCATGGTGAAGATCGCCATGGCAAGCAGATACAGGGGGAGAGGCATCGAGTGGCTCCGAGGCGAGGAGAAGTATGAGAAGACGTCTCGTCACCGCGGTCAGCGCCCGAGGGCACATCTGTCCGGCCGCAGAACGCGGCGGAACAGCAGGACTACGAACTCAGTGGTTCAGGGGGCTGACGGCGTGACCGAAAGCCCCCAACTCGTCCGACTCAGGGCTCGACATGGCCCGCACGCTACTCGACCGGTGCCGGCCGAGTCATCTGGGTTTCACCCGGCGTCGGCCTAGTCATCGACGCGTGATGTCCCGCAGCACCCGGCACCTCCATGCAGACGGCGAGCCCGGCACCCGGGTCGGCGGTCGGCTTGCCGTCGAAGCCGGACGTCCAGGTGTGCGGGTCGGCGAACCCGCGTCTCCGGATCAGCACTCACCTTGCGATCGCTGGCTGAGCGTGCGGGCATGACCTCCCGTCATGGCCGGCAGAGTCCGACGATGCCAGGCGGCGGAATCACAGGCCCGACTGCGCCGCCGATGGCGTGAGTTGCCCGCACGGTCCGGGCCGTTCGGCGGTAGGCCAGGTGAAGCCCGCCCCGCCTGCGGTTACGCCTGGAACGTCATCTCTTCATTCCGGCTCGCCAGCATGTGACCGCTGGCGCCGGTGACGTGCCCTTTCGCTCTCCAGCGCTGAGAAAGGCGTAGCCATGAAGATCATTCTGCGGTCCGGTGCCGTGACCGCCGCGGTCGGTGTGGGTCTCTCCCTTGCGGTCCTGCCGGCCGTTCCGGCCACTGCTGCCGCCGGGGGAACCCATGTGCGGTGCAACGACATCGCCGCGCTGAAGGCGGCCATCAACAATGCCAACACCAACGGTGGCCGCATCACCCTCGCCTCCCGCTGCACCTACACCCTCACCGCGGCGGACAACGCCGACGACGGGCTTCCGGAGATCACCGGCAACGTGACCATCTCCGGCCGTGACACCACCATCCGTCGTGCCTCGAACGCCACGGCGGACTTCCGCATCCTCCACGTCGTCTCCGGCGGCAGCCTCACCCTCAACTCGCTCACCGTCAGCGGCGGCAATCCTGCAAACGGCTCCGACGGCGGCGGCATCGCGAACGAGAACGGCACGCTGAACCTGCACCGTACGACGATCAGGGGCAACCAGGCCGAGATGGGTGGTGGCCTCTACAACACCGGTGGACGGCTCAACCTCGACCACAGCACCGTCGAGCGGAACACCTCGACGCTCTGGGGTGGAGGGGTCTACAACACGGGCAGCGGAACGCTGACGATGAAGGGCGGTGCCCTTCTCAAGAACCGGGCGCTCGACAACGGTGGAGGCCTGGAGAACATCAACGGCGCCGCGAACCTGCACTCCGTATCCGTCAGGGGCAACACCGCCCTCCAGGGCGGCGGAATCCGCCAGACGCTCGGCGCCACCCTGCGCCTCACGTCGTCCAGGGTCAGTGACAACATCGCTGTGTCGGGCGCGGGCATCTCGAACAACAACAGCACGGCGACGCTGGTCCGAAGCCTGGTCACGAACAACACGGCGATCACGACCGGTGGCGGCATCGTCAACGAGAACACCGGTCAGGTCACACTCACCGCGAGCAGGGTCATCCGCAACGCCCCGGACAACTGCGCACCCGCAGGCAGCGTCCCCGGATGCACCAACCCCACCAGCACCATCGCACCGCCGACCGCACAACTACCCCCGGCTTCTGGTGACACCGCCCCTCAGTGACCCGGCTGGGACGAAAAGCTGCGCTGTGCCCCTGACCAACTCCTCCACTTGCCAAGGGCGGAGAGCCTGTAACGGCTTTCAGCGGTAGCCCCCAGGCTCCCGAACGACCGCACAAGTGGAGGGACACCGGGCCGTAGCAGCGACGGAGAGCGGGACCCACTCGCTGGGTCCCGCTCTTCTGTGCCTGGTCCGCGGCCGACTCGGCGACGGCCATCAGTTCCTGCCGATTTGGCTCGTTGCGCCGGCCCTTCGCCGTGGTTACCGTCCCGTGGGTTCTCCTCTACGCGTGTCACAGACCGAAGTTGAAAGGGACTCATGCACCCCAAAGTGCTCATCAGAACCGTCCTCGCCGCTGCCGGCGCGGGAGCGGCGATCGCCGTCACCGCCACCTTCCTTCCTGCGCACGGAGTGGACGGCGACGGGTGGCAGTCCGTGGGCGAGGGCAAGACCTCCGGCGTCAGCGGGATCGCCGTGACAGGCACCGGGAGCGTGAAGGACGGCGTTGACGCGATCGTTGTCCGCGACAACAAGAAGTCCGACGAGAACCGAATATCGTCCGTCACCTACGAAGAGGGCAAGGACCCCGAGGTCGAGCCGCTCGAATGGGAAGGCGACCCGCTTCCCAGCGACCTGGAATCGCTCGACAACGTGCCTGGCGAGCAAGGCGGTTACCTCGCGGTGGCGAGTTCGGGCACCGCCTACCATCTTCAGGTTGCGGACGGCGCGGCGAAGGTCGTGGACACCTTCACCCTCCCAGCGCTCGAGTCCGGTGACGAGATCGAGAACCTTGCGTTGGGCGCGCCGCCGGCGTCCGCCGGAGCCACCGCCCAGGAGGGGAAGCTGGTCGCCGTGTGGGGGGACCGGGGCGAGGACGACCGCCCTGGCATGCTGCACGCAGCCCCGGTGTCATTCGACTCGGCGGGCAAGGCCGAGTTCGGTGAGGTGCAGTCGGCGGAGGTACGGGCCCCGTACCCGACCGAGAAGGTCCGGCACGCGTCCGACACCAAAATCACCAAGTCCGGTGCGCTGCTGGTGAGTTCGGCCTCCGACCCGGGCGATGACGGCCCCTTCGACTCGGCCGTCTACACCGCCGGCCGCGTCACGCTCAGTGACTCGGGCGCGGTCACCCTGTCCGTGGCCAAGGACCCCGAGGCGCTGAAGAATTTCGAGGGCCACAAGATCGAATCGCTGGCCTGCCTCCCAGGCTCCGACGACGCCGTCCTCGGCACGGACGACGAGAACGACGGCGGCTCGGTCGCAACGGTTGACGGGCTCTGCGCCGACTGAGATGCGCCGACCACCCGTGCGGTGGTGAGCCGAAGTCCTGCCACCTGACCTCGAGTTCGACGGATCGGATCGGGCCGACGGGACGATCGTCGACGACTGCACGCATGGCCGGTGCCGCCACACCGGCCCGCCTGGTGCCCGAGGACGGCGAGTAACTCGCGCCGCTCCAGCTGGTTGTTGCTAACGTGCCGCTCGGTGAGCCCCCGCAGCTCGCTGCGGCTGCGGTGAGGAACGCCGGCCTGCGACACGGTCTGTGTCGCGGGTCGCGGGAATCCGCACACGGCACCGACGACGGTACGAACGACGACCGGGAGTAGGGACACCTCGTGGGAGTCATCGGCGACAGCCTCGAGAAGGCCACGCAGAACGTCACCACGCGCCCGATGCCCAAGAGCGCCGGCGCCCGCATGCGTTTCCTCGTCAAGCGGGCGAGCGGTTCCACGAGAGCGGTGGCGCAGCGTCTCGGCATCACGCAGCGGACCGTCGAGCGTTACGTGAAGGGAACGTTCAAGCGCCCCCGAGCCGCGCTCGCCGCAAAGCTGGAGCAGGAAGTACGCCGCGAGTGGCAGCCGCGGGTCAAGGAACGCGCGGCGAGGAAGGCCGCGACGAGCACCGGGATCACCGTGGAGGCCCGCGCCCGCTTCGGCTTCACGGCGGCCCCCGGCAGCACGGACGACAGCCGGCTCCGCCTGATCACCCAGCACCTGCCGCCCGCGTACGCGCGCCGCCTCTTCAACGCCCGTGCGGGAGGCGCGACCGAGGAGCAGCTGCGGGACATCGTCGCCGAGGGCCTCCAGGAGCAGTACTTCAGGGACCGGGGCCGCCGGGCACCGGGCCTTACCGTCGAGTTCACGGACATCGACTACCTGGAGCTGGACTACTGAGTTCCGGCTTCCGAGGGCTGGGGGAGCGCGCGGTTGTGACCGAGCGCTTCAGTTGGCCGGTCAGCGCTTCAGCAGACAGCGCCGACGAGGCCGGCGGCGGTTCACCTCACCGGGCCGGATCCATGTACAGATCGCGGAGATGCCCGACGGCCGTCGTTCCCTGTGGACGGCCCGCACCGTCACCCGCCACCGAGGCGGCCGGGACGAGCCCGGCAAGACTTTCGCCATCGAACTCGGCTGCGAGATCCGGCACGCGCAGCGGCTGGTCCAATCCGACGGACTGGGCCTGGACACACCGCGGCAGCCCCCAATCGGTATGGGCCGCCGAATCTGTGAACGCCTGGACTGCCCGCGACGGCGACGCATGGCCCACGTCACTGCTTTACCTTTTCGTTACAACCTCGCGGCTTGACGAGGAATCATCCCGGCGCCAGTCTTTAGTCACTTCCAGTGACTGAAACGTTTCAATTCCGGCCCGTTTCGCGGCCCCATCTCTTCACGATCCAGAACCCCGGGCAACGTCGCGTCCGCACCGGTCAGCGCAGCCCGCACTCCACGGAGGTTCGACGGCATGAGGTTCGGAATCACTGCCCGCCGTTCACCGGCGATCGCCACGCTGATGGCGCTCTCGATCAGCCTGACCGCATGCAGCTCGGGCAGTCTCGGTTCGAGCGACGACAAGAAAAAACTGACGCTTGACTTCCTGGTCCCGACCGGCCCGGACAGCCTCCCCGTCGGCGAACGACTGGCGAAGGACTTCTCCGCGTCGCATCCGGACATCAAGGTGGACGTGGAGACGCGGCCCGGCGGCGGCGAGGGCGACAACGTGGTCAAGACGCGGCTGGCCACCGGCGAGATGGCAGACGTCTTCCTGTACAACACCGGCTCCCTCTTCCAGGCGATCGACCCGAAGAAGAACCTCGTGCCGATGACCGACGAGAAGTGGGCCGGCGACCTCGACGACTTGTTCCGTCCCACCGCCTCCGTCAACGACCAGGTCTACGGCGCGCCCGCCGGCTCGAACATGGGTGGCGGTGTGCTCTACAACCGGAAGGTCTACGCCGACCTCGACCTCGAGGTGCCGAAGACCTGGGACGAGTTCATGGCGAACAACGCCAAGATCAAGGACTCCGGCATCGCCCCGGTCATCCAGACCTACCAGGAAACCTGGACATCGCAGCTGTTCGTTCTGGGCGACTACCACAACGTGGCCGCCGCCGAGCCGGGCTTCGCCAAGAAGTACACCGCCAACGACGTCAAGTACGCCACCTCACCGGCCGCGCGCCGGGGCTTCGAGCGCCTCCAGGACGTCCATGACTCCGGCTACCTCAACAAGGGCTTCGCCTCGGCCACCTACGAGCAGGGCCTGAGCATGATCGGCAAGGGGGAGGGCGCGCACTACCCGATGCTGACCAACTCCATCAGCCCTGTGATCGAAGCCGTGCCCGCTGCCAAGGACGACATGGGCTTCTTCGCACTCCCCGGCGAGGACGCCGCGAAGAACGGGCTGACAGCTTGGGCCCCGGCCGCGGCCTACGTCCCGAAGTCGACCGAGGGAGAGAAGCTCAAGGCAGCCAAGGAGTTTCTTGCCTTCATCGCGAGTCCTGACGGCTGTAAATCCCTCACCAAGGCGCAGCCCCCCTCGGGGCCCTATTCGGTGAAGGGCTGCGAGCTGCCCGCGGACGCACCGCAGGCGGTCAAGGACACCCAGCGCTACTTCGATGACGACGCCGTGACGCCCGCACTGGAGTTCCTCTCCCCGGTCAAGGGCCCGGCACTTGAGCAGATCTGCATCGAGGTCGGCTCGGGTATCCGTTCCGCCCCCAAGGGTGCGCAGCTCTACGACAAGGACGTGGCGAAGCAGGCCAAGCAACTCGGCCTCAAAGGCTGGTGACGGGGACTCACCATGACCACCACGCTCGGGGCCCCCGAGAACCGGCGGGCAAGGAAGCAGCCAACAAGGACGTCGCGAGGCAGAACACGGGCGGGGAGTGCAGCCATCAAGGGCGCCTACCCGTTCGGGTTCTACCTTCCGGCAGGGGTCGTCTACGTGACTCTGTTCCTTGTGCCGACCCTTGCCGCGTTCTTCTTCAGCCTCACCCGCTGGACCCTCTTCGACTACGAGTTCATCGGTCTGGACAACTTCGAGCAGTTCCTCCGCGAGGCGGCACTGTTGAAGGGCCTGACCAACACCCTCATCTACGCGGTGGTCACCTCGGGAATGAAGGTCGTCCTGGGTCTGCTGCTCGCAGTGCTGCTGACCAGCCAGATCATCGGGCGCGGCTTCCTGCGCTCGCTCGTCTTCTTCCCCGTGCTGGTGAGCACCATCGGCGTCGGCATCACCTTCACTGCGCTGATGCACCCCTCCGAAGGCCTGATCAACAGCTCCCTCAGCGTGCTCGGCGTGGATGGTCCGGCCTGGCTGACCGACCCGACTTGGGCACTCCTGTCGGTCGCCCTCGTCGACGTCTGGAAGGGCGTCGGCCTGGCCACCGTCATCTATATCGCCGGGGTCGTCTCCATCCCCCGTGAGTACTACGAGGCGGCGGAGGTGGACGGAGCGGGGCCGCTCGCTCAGTTCAGGAACATCACACTGCCGCTGGCACGCCCGGCGACGGTTACCGTCATCATCCTCTCCCTCATCGGCGGCCTGCGTACCTTCGACCTGATCTGGACGATGACCGGCGGTGGCCCCGGTTTCACCTCCGACGTCATCGCGTCGGTCATCTACAAGCAGTACCAGGCCGGCTTCTACGGCCTGTCCACAGCGGGCAACGTCGTGCTTTTCCTCCTGGTCTCCGCGATCGTCGTCCCACTGTTCTGGTTCCTCAACCGCAAGGAGGCGGAGCTGTGAGCGAGAGCAGGAGGGCAGCGAGCGCGGCCGTACTCCCCAGCGCCCGCCCGCGCCAGAGGGTTCGCCGCCCCAACTACACACTCAGCGCGCTGGTAGCCGTCGCGTTCCTAGTCGTCTTCGTCATCCCGTTCGCCTTCATCGCCCTGACCGCCTTCAAGGGTCAACAGGAAGCGGCCCAGCTGGAGTTCTCCCTGCCCGGGGACTGGCAGATCGTCGAGAACTTCCAGGCGGTCCTCGAAACCGGCGACTACATCCTGATCATCGCGTTCATCAACAGCGTGATCCTCACGGTCGCCAGTGTGACCTTCATGGTTGTCCTCGGCGCGATGGTGGCGTTCGTCCTGCAGCGCCGTACCAGCCGGACGACCGGGCCGATCAGCTTCCTCGTGCTGTCCGGACTCATCATCCCCCCGGCCGTCGTCCCCACCATCTGGGTCCTGCAGGAACTCAGCCTCTTCAAGACCCTCTTCGGCCTGATCCTCGTCGAGGTCGCCTTCCACCTTCCCTTCTGTGTCCTGCTCTTCCGGGCCTTCATCGCAACCGTCCCGCGCGACCTCGACGAGTCGGCCGTGATCGACGGCGCGGGCCCGATCCGCCTCTTCTTCCGTGTGATCTTCCCCCTGCTGCGCCCGGTCACGGTCACGGTGATCGTCGTGCAGTCGGTCGCCGTGTTCAACGACTTCGTCAACCCGCTCTACTTCCTGCCCGGCGAAGAGAACGCCACGGTCCAGCAGACGCTGTTCAACTTCCAGAGTCAGTTCGAGAGCCAGTACAACCTCCTGTTCATGGACATCCTGCTGATCACGATCCCGCCGCTGATCATGTTCCTCTTCTTCAACCGGCAGATAGTCGCCGGAATGACCTCCGGCGCGATCAAGGGCTGAGGAGGCCCATCACTCATGGCCCACACCGATGTCAGCCCCGTCCGCTTCGAACATCGCAACGGTTCACCGCTCGGGATCGGGACCGCTGCCCCACGCCTGTCATGGCAGATCACCACCGATGATCCAGCCTGGCACCAAACCGCATACGAACTCGATTGTGACGGCACGGTTGTTCGCGTCGATTCCACCGAACAACTCCTGGTGGCATGGCCCTTCAAGCCGCTGGCCTCCCGCGCCCGCGCCACCGTCCGCGTCCGGGTCGCCTCGGGGGAGCGGTGGACGGACTGGAGCGAGTCCGCCACCGTCGAAGCCGGCCTACTGACGCCGGAGGACTGGAGCGCACGGTTCATCAGCCCCGCCACCCTCGCCCGTATCGGCGACCCGGCCCCGCTCCTCAGCCGCACGGTGACACTGCGTTCCGACGTGGGCATCGCCTCGGCGCGGCTGTACGCCACCGCGCACGGCGTCTACGCCGCCACCCTCAACGGCATGCGCGTCGGCGACGAGGTCCTGGCGCCGGGCTGGACCAGCTACCCCAACCGTCTGCGCTACGCCACGCACGACGTCACAGAACTGCTCCGCGAGGGCACCAACGAGCTGTCGGTGCTACTGGGCAACGGCTGGTACCGGGGCAGGCTGGGCTGGAGCGAGCCGCCTCGGGCCTTGTACGGCGACCGGCTCGCATTGCTGGTCCAGCTGGAGGTGACCTACGCCGACGGCTCGACCGAGACCGTCGGGACCGACGAACGGTGGTCCGCGCGCAACAGCAGCGTCCTCACCGACGACATCTACGACGGGCAGTGCACCGACCTGCGTCCCGCCACAACGGCGAGCGCCGCAGACTCCGTCGAGGTCGTCGAGGCGGACCTCGGCAGGCTGGTCGCGCCCGAAGGGCCACCCGTGCGGGCCACCGAGACCGTGCCGGCCGTGACGGTGTGGACCTCCCCCTCGGGCAGGACGCTCGTCGACTTCGGCCAGAACCTGGTCGGCTGGGTCCGCCTCACCGCCCGCCCTCCCCGCGACGCGACCGAGGTCACCATTCGCCACGCCGAGGTCCTCGACGAGCACGGCGAGCTCGGTGTACGCCCACTCCGTAGCGCTGAAGCCACCGACACCTATCTCCTCCCCACCCCGGACGCCGACGACGGGAACGAGGGGGCGGGTGAGGCGCTCGTGCTGGAACCGAGCCTGACCTTCCACGGCTTCCGCTACGCGGAGATCACCGGCCTCCACGGACTCGCCGCGGCTGACGCGGAAGCCGTCGTTCTCGGGACCGACCTGCGTCGCACCGGCTGGTTCTCCTGCTCCGACCCCGACGTGAATCAGTTCCACCAGAATGTCGTCTGGGGCATGCGCGGCAACTTCCTGGACGTCCCCACCGACTGTCCGCAGCGCGACGAACGCCTCGGCTGGACCGGGGACATCCAGGTCTTCTCACCGACCGCCGGCTTCCTCTTCGACACCGCCGGATTCCTCTCGTCCTGGCTCGCCGACCTCGAAGCCGAACAACACCCCGACGGCTCCGTGCCGTTCGTCATCCCCGATGTCCTGCGCGACGAGAACCCGACCGCCGCCGCCTGGGGCGACGCCGCCACCGTCGTTCCGTCGGTGCTCTACGAGCGCTACGCCGACCCCGAGATCCTGCGCCGCCAGTTCGACTCCATGTGCGCCTGGACCGACGCCGTCGCAGCCCGCACCACCGAAGGCGTCGTGGTGGGGGGTTTCCAGTTCGGCGACTGGCTCGACCCCACCGCGCCGCCCGACAACCCTTTCGCCGCCAAGGCCGACCCCGACGTCGTCGCCACCGCATGCCTCGCCCGCTCCGCCGGGCTCACCGCGGAGGCGGCCCGCGTCATCGGCCGCGACGCCGACGCCGAGCGCTACGCCGCGCTCGCCAACCGGACTCGCGAGGCCTTCACCCGCAACTACGTAACCGATGCGGGCAGGGTGCTCTCCGACGCCCCGACCGTCTACGCCCTGTCCATCGCCTGGGACCTGCTGCCAACCGCCACTCAGCGCGCGGGCGCCGGTGAACGACTCGCGGATCTCGTGCGCACCAGCGGCTTCCGTATCGCCACCGGCTTCGTCGGCACCCCCCTCATCACCGACGCCCTCACTGCCACGGGCCACCCCGACCTCGCCTACCGCCTCCTCCTCGAACGCGGCTGTCCCTCCTGGCTCTATCCGGTCACCATGGGCGCGACCACCGTCTGGGAACGCTGGGACTCCATGCTCCCCGACGGCACGATCAACCCCGGTCAGATGACCTCGTTCAACCACTACGCCTTGGGCGCCGTCGCCGACTGGCTCCACCGCACCCTCGCCGGCCTGGCCCCCGCCGCCCCCGGCTACCGGCGCATCACCATCCGGCCCGTCCCCTACCCGGCGTTCACTCACGCCGAGGCGCGTCACCTCACTCCGTACGGGGAGGCGAGCGCGGCCTGGCGCCGTGACGGTGACCGACTAACCGTTGAGGCCGTCGTCCCGCCAGGCACCACAGCGACCGTCCACCTCCCCAGCAGCACTGACCTCATCCAGGACCCCGTCGAGGTGCGGCACGGCCGCCATGTCTGGACCGTCCCCGCCCTCGCCACCCCCGACGCGGAGATCACCACCGTCCGCGACCTCATTGACGCCCCGAAGCTGTGGAACGACGTCGTCGAACTGCTTATCGACCACGGCTTCGGCACGGACCCCTCGGACATCGCACGGCGCGCCGCGCGCTACCTGAGCGTCCCCCCACTGGATCTGCCGCTCCATCTGCCGGGCAAGAGCGGGGAGAACAGCCGAGCGGCAGCCCGCCGGGCTCTAGCCGATCTACTCTGACCCCGGGCCCTCCGTAGGTGGTCCGGAGGGCTATGACTGCTGAACTGCCCGTCGCCATGAGTAGGTACCGTTGCCGCCGCCTTACCCGTCCAGAAGCTGACAGCGTCAGTGCCGGCCAGATCACGTTGGGGGTCCCTCGGGGGCCTGTCGGCAGGACGGCCACATGGCCAACGGGTGACCGGTGGCCGGCGGACGAAAGGCTGGTGATCGAGGGCTTCGAGTGCTGGACCCAGAGCTCAAGCCTTGAGAGAGGACATTCTTGAGCGGGGAGTCGCGCCGATGGCCCTTCACGGCAGGGGCCACCATGCCCGGCCAACGCGCAACCGGCCAACTGAAGCGCTCAGTCACAGCGGTTGTGACCGAGCGCTTCAGGGACGAGAACGTCTCACTGCCGGGGCGTGGCGCGGTGCGTGGTCAGTCCGGCCATTCCGGCGGGCGCTTCTCCAGGAACGCCGACATGCCCTCACGGGCCCCGGCCAGCTGCGAGGCCGAAGCCATCACCTCGAGGGCCACCTGGTACGCGTCGGCCTCCGGCCGGTCCAGCTGGGCGTAGAGGGTCTGCTTGCCGAGAGCCTTGCCGGCCCGGCTGCCTCGGGTCGCCCGAGCCAGCAACTCGGCGACGGCGTCGTCCAGTTCGTCGTCGGGCACCACGCGGTTCACCAGCCCCCACGCCTCCGCGGTCGCGGCGTCGACGGTGTCGCCGGTCAGCGCCATCTCCATCAGCCGTTTCCTGCCGATGGAGCGTGCGACCGGTACGGCCGGGGTGTGGCAGAACCACCCGCCCTTCCCTCCGGGCAGCGCGAACCCGGCGGACTCCGCGGCCACCGCGAGGTCGCAGGAGGCGACCAGTTGGCAGCCGGCCGCGGTGGCGAGTCCGTGCACCCGGGCGACGACTACCTGCGGCACCGACTGAACGATCCGCATCAGGTCGGTGCACAGTCGCAGCAGATCGCGGACCCCCGTCAGGTCCCGGGAGGCCACGTCCCCGAAGTCGTGGCCGGCGGAGAAGACGGGTCCGTCCGCGGCCAGCACGATCCCGGTCGCGTCACTCTCACCGGCTTCGGCGAAAGCGTCGCGCAGCTCGGTGAGGTGCCCGGCGGTCAGCGAGTTGCGGCGCGCAGCGCGGTTCATCGTGACCGTCACCGTGTCGCCGTCGCGCTTGACCAGGATGTGCTCGTACTCCGCCATCGCTCCACCGTAGCTCGCCCTGCTCTGACTGGCGGTCCCACACGGGAGTGCCTCCATTTCTCCCGAAGACAGTCCAACGGGCCTTCCCCCAGGCATGCCCGTACTTGTCATCTCAACTCGTCGCGAAGCAGGCACTACAGCTGTCCTGGGGCCTGGGGTGAATGTGCCGACGGGCCGGACGAGGTGACGCCCAGGTCCGGCCCGTCCGCGCCCCAGGCGGGACTTCGCGGACACGCCCTACAGGTCGAGCTGGTACTGGAGTGTGGTGTGCGTGGGCACATAGCCGAGGCTGTCGCTGATGTGTCTCATGTGCGTGTTGCTGTCGGCGGTGTCGGTCAGGAGGCCGCCGATGTCCGGACAACGCTCGTGGGCTTGCCGGATCGACTCGGCCTTCATCCATCGGCCGAGGCCGTGTCCGCGGTGCTCGGGCAGCACACCGGTGCCGTAGTGCTGGCCGTCACCCGTGCCGTCGCCGGGGACGACGAGTTCGGTGAATCCGGCGATCGAGCCGTCGCGGGTGTCGATGGCGACGACCGTGTGCAACTCGTCGCCGCGCTGTTCGACGGCCTTCGCGGCAGCCCGGACCCGGTCCACGTCCCAGGCCACCGTGCCGTGGTCGGTGTCGTCCATGGGCATGTCGTCCATGGCTCGGCGTGACGCGGCGAACGTCCGGGCGAGGGCGTCAGGGACGGTTCCCTGCCATGACGCCAGCCGGTAGCCGGGATGCGGACGTTCGACGACAGCGGCGAGGGCGGTGGCGTCCACGTCGGCCAGCGGCAAGCGGGCGAACCTCAGGGTGAGCACCTTGCGGAAGGCACGGGCCGGCAGGAAGTGGTCTCCGGCCGATCCGGACTCGGCCTGTGTGATGACGCAGCGTCGGCCGTTGTCCCGGGCGGCGGCCACGGCCGCGTCGAGGAGCCGGGAGCCGACGCCCTTGCGGCGCTCCACGGGATGGACGTGGAGGGTCAGTTCGGCCAGGTGCTCTTGTCCGCCGTCGAACAGGCGTAGAAAGGCCGTCCCGAGGGGGGCGGAATCGGTGTCGGATGCCAGCCAGGCGAGGCGTCGGCTGTGCGCCCCGTGAGCGGGGTCGGTCAGTGGGGTGATGCGAAGCGACAAGGTGTCTCCGTCGTGTGGAGGCGGCAGGGGTCCGTGCGCGGGCTCAACTGCCGGGCATTCGTGCGCATGTGCTCCACACCTCCTCGTCGACGGCGCGGTCCGGAATGACATGGACGGCCGGGCGAACGTAGTCGGCCCATCGGTACCTCGGCAAAGGGTTATCGGAAGGCCGGTGCGACCGCGGGGTCACAGTGGCCCGTTGACGGGCGCGACCGGCACGGTAAGCCCGCCATCCACGTCCAGGCACCGGAGTTGGGGTCCGGCGCGACGCTTGGGCCGCGGCGGTCAGCCGCCGACGTGGATACCGGGCCGACGGTCGGGTTCGGGTTCGTTGCGGCGGATGATCTCGCGAGTGACGGGAGCGGTGTCGCCGCGACCGAGCAGGAAGTAGCGGAACATGTGGCGCAGAGGGCTGCCTTCGGCCCACGAGAAGTAGCAGTGCGGCTGGACACCGGTGGCGTCGCGCAGGGCGAGCAGGATCGCGGCGATGGCGTTCGGGGCGGCCGGGGCCTCGGCCCGCAGGATCCGGTGGCCGTCGACCTCGACGCCGTGCACGGTGAGGGATTCGCTGAAGTCGGACGGATCGACCACGTCGATCTCCAGGAACAGCACGTCCGCCGGGCCGGGCACGGGATTGTCGAGGCGCTGCTCGCGCTCCTTGGCGGAGTACTCAGCTCCGTCACCCGCCTGACGCCGGTTGGCGATGACGTTGATGGAGGCGTCGTAGGCGAGGGTGTCGGCGACGAACTGACGGGCGGTCGGGTCGAAGAGGATGCGGTCGGCACGCAGCTCGGTGGTGCGTGAGACGCGGGAGATCAGCGACACGGCGATGATGCCGAGGATGAACAGGCCCGAGATGGCGATGCCGTCGGGCTTGTCGACGATGTTGGCCACCAGCGCGTAGAGCAGCACCAGCGTGAGCAGCCCGAAGCCTGTGGCAGCCGCGCGTCGACGGCGGCGTACGACTGAAACGGTGACCGCGAACGCACCGGAGACCATCATGGCGAGGATGCCGGTGGCGTAGGCGCCCGCCTGGGCGTCGACGTCGGCCTCGAATCCGATCGTGATGAGGACGCAGAGTGCGGTGTAGATCATCACGACGGGCCGTACCGCACGTCCCCATTCCGGGGCCATGCCGTAGTCGGGCAGGTATCGCGGGACGATGTTGACCAGCCCGGCCATCGCGGAGGCGCCGGCGAACCATAGGATCAGGATGGTGCTGATGTCGTAGACGGTGCCGAACGCCTCCCCGACGTTCTCGTGAGCCAGCCAGGCCAGGGCCCGGCCGTTGGCGGCGCCACCGGGCTCGAACTCCTTGTGGGGGATGAGGACGGTGGTCACGAAGCTGGCGGACAGCAGGTAGACGCTCATGGTGAGCGCGGCCGTGGTCAGCAGCCTTCGGGTGTTGCGGATACGGGAGCGCAGACGCTGCTCGGCATCGGCGCCCTCGGCGGCCACGAGCGGCATCATGCTGACACCGGTCTCGAAGCCGGAGAGGCCCAGCACCAGCAGCGGAAAGGCCAGGAGCGCCGGCCGGGCCAGATCGCCGAAGCCGCCTCCGCCCTCGGCAAGCGCGTCCGTCCATGCCGACCAGGCGCCTGTCGTGGTGAACACGTCCACCAACCCGACAGCAATGACCACCGCGTTGAGCATCAGGAAGACGGCGACCAGCGGGATGGCCACGCTGACCGCTTCGCTGAAGCCGAGCAGGAACACCCCTCCTAGAACCAGCAACAGCGCCACGGTGATGGCGACTTCATGACCGTGCAGGGCATGGGGCAGGTAGGGGTTCTCCGTCACGTGGACCGAGGCGTCCGCCGCGGACAGCGTGATCGTGATGATCCACGACGTGGCTACGAAGCCGAGCAGGGCCAGCACGAACAGCTTGCCCCACCAGAACGGCAGCAGGTCCTCCAGCATCGCCACCGAGCCGGCTCCGTGGGGGCTCTCCCCGGACACGCGCCGGTACATCGGCAGCATCCCGACCAGCGTCAAGATCACGATCAGCAGCGTCGCCAGCGGGGACACGGCTCCGGCCGCGAGGGCCGCGATCGCCGGCACATAGGCGAGGCTGGAGAAGTAGTCCACCCCGGTCAGGCACATCACCTTCCACCAGGCGTGCGTCTCCGTATGTCCCTCACCTGCCGCGGGCCCCACCGGCTGCACCCGATGGCGCAGCAACCACCCGGCCAGGCGGCCGGTCGGCTGGGCTCGAAGAGCGGGGCTGTCCACCGCTTCCGGCACGGCCGGCCCGTTCGTGTCTGCCATTCCGCTGTCAGCCTTCCCTTTCCGTCCAGCACGTCGTCACTGCTCTCGCGGCACCCCGACGGGCACCGAGTATGGGGCCCTTCGAAGGCGCTGAGCGCACCGGGGTGAGCTGCGGCGGCCCTGCGCTGACGCCCTGTCGGTGCGGTTCACCCTGCAAGACGGAAGCCGTCCACGCCCTTGCGACATCACATGGCGTCACGTGACACCGAGTGGCACCACCTGGTGCCGTCCTGGCGCCAATCCATGCCATCGAGAGCGCGTGAGCATGCGTGGCGCCATGGTCATCCAGATCGTTCTCCTTGCGTTTTCGCAGCTCAGGATGGTGATAGGTAGGCCTGTCCCGTAAAGGAGGTCACTCGGGGTTGCGTGTGGCGCCATAGTGGTGTCACTATGGCGTCATGGACCTCACCCCGTATGTCGACACCCTCCGCCGCGAACTCGCGGTGGCAGCCGAAGCCGGTGGCGACGAAGCCCGCGAGCTGAGCGAGAGGCTCACTGCTCCTCTGGAGTCGGCGACCCGGCTGACGATGCTCAACGTGCTCTCCGCCGCGATGGACGAGATCACCCGCGAACTCGCCCCGGGCTCGGTCGACGTGCGGCTGCGCGGGCTCGACCCCGACTTCGTGGTGACGCTGCCTCCC
>NZ_JACBXA010000160.1 GCF_013870515.1 Streptomyces albidus (ex Kaewkla and Franco 2022)
CCGCACTCAGGATCCGTGCCGGACTCCGACGGCATACGCGTCAACTCAGGGGAATGAGCCGACAGTTGACGGAATGGGGGCCGGACGCCCCTTTGAGTCGCCATGATCGGCAGGTCACCCGAAAGCAACCCCTGGCGGGGACAGGCGTGCAAGGATGTCCGGCGCCACTCAGCGGCGGTGCAGGGATCGGTCCCGCCCCGCCGCTCATACATGCCACCACTGCGAATGCCGGGCCGGGGACGCCGTCCCCCTCGTCGGTGTGCGCGAACGACCTATGCAAGGGGGAACGGGGCAATGATCGAGGTTCAGAAACTGACCAAACGTTACGGGGAGACCCTGGCGGTGGACGGGCTCTCCTTCCACGTCGAGCCGGGCCGCGTGACCGGCTTCCTCGGGCCCAACGGGGCCGGCAAGTCCACGACGATGCGCGCCATGGTGGGGCTCGACCGGCCGACCTCCGGTCAGGTGCTCATCGACGGGCAGCGCTACGAGCAGCTGCCCCGGCCGCTGTGCAAGGTGGGCGTCCTGCTGGAGGCCAAGGCGCTGCACGGCGGACGCACGGCGCACGGGCATCTGCTGGGTCTGGCCCGCAGCAACCGCATCCCCGACAAGCGGGTCGACGAGGTCCTGGAGACCGTCGGGCTGTCCTCCGCGGCGAAGAAGCGTGCGGGCGGATTCTCGCTCGGAATGGGCCAGCGCCTCGGCGTGGCCGCCGCCCTGCTCGGCGATCCGCAGGTGCTGCTGTTCGACGAGCCGGTCAACGGCCTGGATCCCGAGGGAATTCTGTGGATCCGCGAGCTGATGAAGAAGCTGGCGGGGGAGGGCCGTACGGTCTTCGTCTCCAGTCACCTGATGAGCGAGATGGCACTGACGGCCGAGCACCTGATCGTGATCGGCCAGGGGCGCCTCCTCGCGGACACCTCCGTCGAGGACTTCATCGAGCGCAACTCCCGCTCGTACATCCACATCCGGACACCCGAACCGGAGAAGATGCGCGACCTGCTCGCCTCCGAGGGCATCCGGGTCGACGACGGACCGGACGGAGTGATCGAGGCCGTCGGCACGACCTTGGAGACGGTGGGTTCACTCGCCTCGAAGAACCAGCTGACGGTCTATGAGATCAGCCCGCGCACGGCCTCGCTCGAAGAGGCATTCATGCAGCTCACAGGGGATTCTGTCGAATTCCGCGCAGACCTGGAGGTGGGTTGATCATGGCGGACACCAGTGCGGCCGTGGCCTTCGAATGGACCAAGATCCGGACGCTCCGCTCCACGGTGTGGACCCTCGCCCTCTTCTCGGTCTCCAGCGTGGGCATCGCCTTCCTCTTCGGATACGTCATGCGCGGCGAGTACGCGGACATGGGCCAGGCGGCCAGGGAGAGCTTCGATCCCGTCGCGTCCGGCTTCAGCGGACTGAAGCTCGGAATGATCGCGATCGTGGTCTTCGCCGTACTCGCCGTGTGCAGCGAGTACTCCACGGGCACGATCGCCAGCTCGCTCACCGCGGTGCCGAGGCGCGGCGTCCTGTACACGGCGAAGATGCTCACCGGGACCCTGACGGCCTTCGCCGTCTCCGTCGTCGTCGTCATCGTCAGCTTCTTCGCCGCGCAACTGGCCCTGGGCAGCCCTGCGGGCGTCTCCGTGACGGATGACGGGGTGCTGCGGGCGATGCTCGGAGCCGTGCTCTACATGACGCTGATCTGCGCGTTCTCCATGGGCATCGCGAGCGTCCTGCGCAGCTCCGCGCTCACCATGGGCATCCTGGTGCCGCTGTTCTTCATGATCTCGACGATCCTGAACAGCATCCCCGGTGTCCAGAAGGTGGCGCAGTTCCTGCCCGACGTGGCCGGCGGACTCATGCTCCGCAGCAAGCCGCCGCAGGGCGACACCGTCCTCACCGCGTGGAGCGGCCTGGCGGTTCTGGTGGCCTGGGTCGTCGTCGCGGTGACCGCGGGCTATCTGGCGATGCGGCGCCGGGACGCCTGACGACGCTCACGGTACGGCCATCGCGCCCTGGCTCCGTTGTGAACATCCGGAGGAGCCGGCGCGGTGGCCGTTCTGCATCGCGGGCACAATTTCGGGCAGAGCGCCCTTCGGTGGTGACATTCCACCGGATCGGTCAGAATCCGCACAGGCGCCGCAAAGAGACTGGCTGCTTTCCTGCTGTTGGCTGAAATCCAGTGTGTCCGTGATTGGCCGGACCGGCTTTTCGTGAAGGCATTCGGAGTCTCTCATTCCCCCCTCGCGGCCACTCGCCGCCGGACCGAGAAATGGCTGGTCGACGGCGGGTCAGCTGGCCGGAAGGCTGCATTCCGAAAAGCCGCGAAGGCGCCCGCGCGCCCGTCGGATTCCCCGGATTGGGGCGATTTTTCCGGTGCGGCGCCCGAGGTCAACTGACGTATGTCATGTGATGTGGATCACGTCTGTGAAATCGTTGTGGCGAAACCATGAAGCCAATACTGTCATGCCCGCCACCACTGGGGGACGGGCCGTATGAAATCTGAAATGCACGGTCGGAGCGCCTAGGCGTGTGCAAAAAAGCAATCAGGACTGCACTCAACGAAGAATGGAGTTCCATCGTGTACAAGGGCGACGTTTCGCTGGTGGAAGAGATCGCGGAGCAGGACTTCGACGGTGTTGCTTACGGTGCTTGCACCACGAACACCTTCTCTCTCTCCGACGCTCTGACCAACACCGGCGGCTGGTGCACCCTGACCGTCGAGTGCCAGCCGAACTGCAACTGACAAAAACAACAACAACCAAAAAAGGACGAGGTGCATCATGAGCGAGGACATTCTCGGTGGATACGACGAGGCTGAGCTCGTCGAGCTGAGCGACGCGGACACCTACGGCGGCACGGGCCCGTGGTGCATCGCCACCATCACCCTGGCGACCGCGGCGATCTGCCCCACGACGAAGTGCACCAGCCAGTGCTGAATGTGACCTCACCGGTTCTGCCGGTGGTCATGTAACACAGTGCGAAGCGGAATGGAGGCCCGTTCGGGCCTCCATTCCGCGGCGTTGACTTCGGCCAGCTTCTACGACATCTCGCGGAAATACGGGAGCAGCACCGTGATATCTCCAGCCAAGTACTACCCGGAGTTCGACAGCGCCGAAGTCGAAGAAACAATCAACCCGCTGGCGCAGTTCGACGAGCAGTTCGTCGGCGTACTCCGCCGGGGCGCAGCCGCACCCGAAGAATCCGCACCGGCCGGGGAATCCGTCCCGAGTGACGAGTCGCGCGCGACGGTGCAGGAATGGCTCGGAAAGCCGGAGCAGTACCCGTTCCAGAGCATCATCAAGAATGTCGCCGCCGCCGTCGCGGACTCCGATCCGCTCGCACCGCACGACAAACTCTTCCTCGACCCGCAGGCCATGCTGGGGCAGCTGCTCGACCGGACCGAGGGCCGCGTACGCGAGGTGTACAGCAGGCCGCTCGTGGCCGCCATCAACCATGCGCGCGAGAGCGGATCGCTCGTCGGTGAGAGCTCCGAGGACCGGTACCGCTACTTCGTGGAGCAGTCGAAGCGCACGTCCTTCGAAGAAGTGAGCGGGCTGTCCTTCCCCGTTCTGCGTGACGTCACGCGCATCCTGCTCCGCAACGCGGCCGAGAGCGTCGACGAGCTGTGCAGCCGGCTGGTCGCCGACAGGGAGGCAATCGCCAGCACCTTCGGCATCGAGGTCGACGACACGATCGTCTCCTGCGGATTCGCCGAGGGCGACGCGCACAACCACGGCCGCAGCGTCTCCGTGCTCGAGTTCGAGTCGGGTTCGAAGCTGGTCTACAAGCCCCGGGACGTGTCCTGCGAGGCGGCGTACGAGAGCATCGCCCGCGAACTCAACAGCCGGATCGGCACCTCCCTGGCCGCCGCGACGGTCCTGGAGCGGGACCACTACGGGTACGTGGAGTTCATCGAGTCGGAGGACGTCTCCGACATCTCCGAGGAGTTCATGCGCGCCAGCGGCGAACTCGCCGCCGTGCTCTACCTCCTCAACGCCCGGGACATGCACTTCGAGAACATCCTGCCGACCCGCCGCGGCCCGGTGCCCATCGACCTCGAGACGATCCTGCACCCCGCGCGCATCCACGTCGGCCCGACCCCGGAGGCTCCGGGCAACGCCTACGAGACGATCGGGCAGTCGATCTACGGCATCGGGATCCTGCCGCTCGTGATGGTCGGAAAGGGCGAGGACGCCGGCCACGTCGACCTCGGCTTCCTCGGTGAACAGGGCCGCGGATCCTCGCCGTTCAAGACGATCTTCTTCGAGAACCCCTACACCGACCAGGTGAGCCTGGTGATCCGCTCGCAGGAGGCGCAGGGCCGGCGGACCGTCGTCAACGAGCTCGCCGAGGAAGAGATCCACGTACTGGGCACGCGCATGGCGGACGGATTCACCCGCGTCTTCCGCGCCATGAAGTCCGCCCCCGGCAGCTGGGACGCCCTGCTGCGCGAGGTGGCCTCCGACGTACGCGTCCGGTACGTGCACAACCCGACGGCCCTGTACGCGCAGACGCTGCGCATGACGTCGAGCGCCGGTGCGCTGGACGACTCCGCCCCGTACGTGGCGCTGCTGAAGCGGATCGCGATCGCCAGCAAGACCTCGGCCCGGGAGCTCGTCCGCTCCGAGATCTGCCAGCTCGCCGAGCGCGACATCCCCTACTTCACCGTTGCCGCCTCGGGCGTGGCCCTGGAGGACGGCGACGGCACGGAGGTGGGCGCCTTCTTCGACGAGTCGCCCATCGACAGGGCGCTGGCCAAGACGGCGGAGATGACCGAGTCGGACCTGCGCGAACAGCTCAAGCTCATCTACTCGGCCTTCTCCTCCCGCTTCCCCGACAACCACCTGACCAGTTCCGGGAGTTCGGACGCGGACACGTCGGCGGTCTCACCGGCCGGGAGCGGGGAGGGCCAGTCCGACGGTGAACTGATCGCCCTCGTGGCCCGTCTCGCCGACAACCTGGTGGAGACGTCGCTGCCCGACAAGTTCGCGCATCTGCCCCGTACATGGATCGGACCGCTCGCCTCCGCCTCGGCCAACAGGCCATGGCCGCCGGGCGTGCTCGGGTACGACCTGTACACGGGCCGCGTGGGTCCCGCGCTGGCCCTGGCGGCTGCCGGCCGAGTCCTGGACGAGCCCCGGTACCGCGAGCTGGCCGAACAGATCTTCTCGACGATGGCGGAGATCCTCTCGGGGCACCGCTACGAGTCGCGCAGCATCCAGCAGGCGGGCTTCGCCGGGTTCACCGGCATGGCCGGAATCCTCTTCGCCCTGGCGACGACGGGCCGGCTGCTCGGACACGAGGAGTGGGT
Source organism: Streptomyces albidus (ex Kaewkla and Franco 2022) (assembly GCF_013870515.1). Classification (GTDB taxonomy): domain Bacteria; phylum Actinomycetota; class Actinomycetes; order Streptomycetales; family Streptomycetaceae; genus Streptomyces; species Streptomyces albidus. The sequence goes on from NZ_JACBXA010000160.1 coordinate 5,312, forward strand.
CGGCGCGGCACAGGGCGCGATCCCGCTGGTGCTGGACCAGATGCGCAACCTGCCACCGGGCCAGGTCCCGCTGGACGTGGTGAGCGGAGTGTCCGGTGTGATGTCGTGCGTGAGGGAGATCGGCGGACCGCACGCCGACGACGCCGTCGCGACGCTGACCTCGATGCTCACGAGCGCCCTCAACGGCCCCGGCCACGACTCCCTGCTCGCACAGTCCGGGTTCGCACACGGCGTCAGCGGGCTCATCCACGCGCTGAGCACCGCGCATCCGCTCGTTCCCGGCGAGCAGCGGGCCGTCGTCGAGAGCACGCTGTCGGATCTGATCGACCGGCTGCGGGGGTTCTACGACTCGCGCGAAGGCAACTGGTTCTCCAACGTGGCCACGCCGCAGTCCTTCTCGACCGGCTGGTGCCACGGCGCGACGGGCATCGCCCTCGCGTTGTCCGAGTACGCCAAGGTCTCCGACGACGACGTGGTGCGGCGTATGCAGGACGTCGCCGTCGGCAACCTCATCCGCCACGGCTTCGGACGCAACCTGACGTGGTGCCACGGCGACCTGGGCAACCACGACGTGCTGTCCAAGCTGGCCGGCGACTTCGATCCCACGCTGCAGGACGACGTCTCCAGGATCGAGAAGCGATGGCTGCAACCGGACGTCGTCATCCGGAAGATCGAGGACAACCAGAGCCGGTACGCGCACACCAACAGCCTCATGGTCGGCACCTCCGGGATCATGCTGCACCTCGTCAACCGCCTCGACCCGAGCACCCACATCTCTCCGATCACGCTGACGTTTGAGAGCCGGTAACCCATGGGATTCGCAATCGGAGGCCGCAAGACGCAGAGCCGGATGCCGACGGTCACTCAGGTGACGCAGACGGAGTGCGGACTGTGCTGCGTCGTCTCCCTGCTGCGGTACTACGGACGCGCGGAGGATCTCTCCAGCGCCCGCAACGCGATGGACGCCGGACGGGACGGCCTCAGCGCCGGCCAGCTCGCCCGGTTCCTGCGTACGCGCGGCATGGACGCGAAGCTCTTCCGCGCCAGGGATGTGTCGGCTCTCGAGAAGTTCTCCTCGCCGACGATCATCTACTGGGAGGACTACCACTTCGTGGTCCTCGAGAAGTTCGACGGCCGCAAGGCGACGGTGATGGACCCCGCCGTCGGACGAAGGCGCCTGAGCCGCGAGGAGCTGGAAGCCGGCTTCAGCGGCATCGTCATCTCCGCGGACGTCGGCCCGGACTTCGAGAAGACGCGGGACAAGCCGCTCTCCGAGTGGCGCAACATCCCCCTCTTCGCCGAGGGTTCGCGCAAGCGGATCGCGCTGGTGGGGCTGCTCTCGTTCAGCGGGTACGGAGCGGTCCTCGGCATACCCATGCTCACCGAGTGGGCCGTGGACAGACAGGCGAAATGGCACGGCCTCGACGATCTGCTGCTCGTCCTGCTGATGGTGCTCGGAGTAGGACTCGCCTATCTGGCGATCTACCTCGTCAGGGTCATCGTGCTGTCGTCCGTGGTGGCGCTGCTCGGCAAGCATCTGATGACCCATACGTTCACCAAGCTGCTCTCCCTGCCGTACAAGTTCTTCACCGTCAGGCAACCCGGCGAGCTGCTCTTCCGGCTGAACAGCGTGAACATGATCCGGGACCTGCTGTCGTCGCGTGTGGCACAGGGGATCCTCGACGTCGGAACTCTGATGTGCGTGACGGGGTATCTGTTCTACGTCGAGTGGCGCCTCGGGATGATCGCGCTGGTGCTGTTCCTCCTCAACGCGGCCTACCTCATGAAGACCCGTTCGCGGCTCATGGAGTTCGTCGACGCGGAGATCAGCCAGCTGAGCAAGAGTCAGTCGACGCAGCTCGACGCGATCGTCTCGATCCCCACCATCAAGATGGGCGGCTACGCGGACGAGTTCGTCGAGTCCTGGAGCAAGGTTTACGAGTCGTCGCTGGAGGCGATGAAGGACCGCATGCGCATGCAGCAGGGCCGCATCTCGGGTGTGACGACGACGACCCAGATGTTCGGGCCGATGATCCTGCTGCTGACCAGCCTGTACTTCGTCAGCCACCAGTACATCTCGCTGGGCGCGGCGATCGCGGTACAGGCGGTGTCGGCGACCTACTTCGCCCTGTCGACGTCGGTGTTCCAGACGTACACCGAATTCACCGAGGCCTCCCGGTACATGGCCCGTCTGAACGACATCGCCAACACGGCGCCGGAGACCGGCGGCGGCAACCTGACGCAGCTCCCGTCGACCTCGATCCAGCTCGAGGACGTCAGCTTCCAGTACACGAAGCACAGTGACTTCGTCGTGCGCGGTGTCTCGCTCGACATCGAGGCCGGCTCGAGGGTCGCGCTCGTCGGAGCCTCCGGTTCGGGCAAGAGCACGCTCGGGCGGATCATCTGCGGTCTCTACGAGCCGACGCGGGGATCCGTCCGGTTCGGCGGCCGGGACATGAGCGAGTACGACAAGAACTCACTGCGGCGCAAGATCGGGTACATCCCGCAGGAGATCCACCTCCACAACCGCACCATCCTGGAGAACCTGACGCTGGGACAGGACATCTCCCAGGAGATGGTGCGCGAGTACTGCGAGAGCGTGGGCATCCTCGACTTCCTCGAGGACCTTCCGATGGGGCTCAAGACGCTCGTGTCGGAGATGGGGGCCAACTTCTCCGGTGGCCAGCGCCAGCGGCTCGCGATCGTCCGCGCCCTCCTGCAGCGTCCTCCGATCCTCGTCATGGACGAGGCCACCGCCTCGCTGGACACCGTCAACGAGCGGCGGGTCGGGGAGATCATCGAGGACATCGGCGCGACGCAGGTGATCATCGCCCACCGTCTGGCGACCATCAAGTCGGCGGACCACATCTACGTGCTCGACAACGGGCACGTCGTCGAACAGGGAAGCCACGTCGAGCTGTTGAACAGCGGTTCGGTGTATTCGGATCTCTACGCCGAGGCCCCCACGGACGTCTTCGTTGGAGGCGAACGAGCGTGACCACACCGGACGTGTCGATCCCCGCATTCCTTCCCTTCTATCTGCAACTCGCTCCGCGCAGTTCGGTCGAGAACGCCTTGCGCCCGCTCGTCGCCCGGGTCGCCGAACCGGAGCATCTCGAGAACGTGCTCGACGACGCGTGGCAGGGCCTGGTCGCCGCCGTCGAAGGGCAGGCCTTCCGGACGCTGATCGGTGAGTTCCACGGGTTCCGCGAGAGTTGCGGACTGCCCATGACGACCAGTGGTGGCGAGGCCCTGCAGCGGTTCCGGGGTCACCTCGAAGACGCGGACAACAGCCGTCAGATCATCGACAAGTACGGCGTGTTGAAGGACCGGCTCGAGACGATCCAGCGGAATCTGCTCGACGCGTACACCGACCTCTTCGTCGCGTACGCGGAGGACAGGGATGCGTTGAAGGCCGCGGGGGTGATCCCGGCCTCGGGAGACGCGATCGAGAAGATCTCCCCGGCCGGCTCGGATCCGCACAACGACAACCGCCAAGTGATCCATGTGACGGTGTCCGGCGGTGCCAAAGTGGTCTTCAAGCCCAGGGGCCTGGTCTCGGACCGCTTCGTGAAGGACCTGTACGCGGCGGTCGACCCGTACCTCAAGCACTCGCTGCAGGAGTGCATACCGGCCTCCGTCACCACCAAGTCGCACGGCTGGCAGAAATTCGTCGTCTCCGCGGCCATGGAGTCGCCGGAGCAGCCCGCCCGGTACTTCTACCGGTTCGGTGCGCTGTGCGCCGTGCTCGGTGCCATCGGTGCCTCCGACCTCCACGACGAGAACCTGCTGGCCTGCGGTGAGCACCCCTGTGTCATCGACACCGAGACGATCATCAGGGCCGATGCCGGGGTGGAGAACGACTCCCTGCCGCATGTGCTGATGAACCACATGAAGCTGTCCGTGATCTCCACGATGCTCGTCCCGATGGTGGACCCGTCGTCGCCCATCGACATCAACATGGCCGGTGTCGGCGTCGCCCAGGACCAGGAGTCGAAGAACCTCAAGCGGCCGGTCGTCCGTGACAGCGAGACGGACGGCATCTCCATCAAGTGGGAACCCGTCACGTACAAGCACCACGGCAACGTGTCGCGCCTGGGGGACGAGCGCCTCTCCGCCACGGACTATTTCTCCGAGACGCTGCGGGGATACTTCGACGCGCTCGCATTCGTGAGGACCGATGGCATCGAGAAGATCCTCGACGCCTATCCGGAAATGACGATCCGGAGCCTGCTGCGTTCGACGATGGTGTACAGCAGATTCCTTGACGCTTTCACGCATCCGAAATACCTGGAACGGCCCGAGGAGGCGTCGCGGCTGCTCGGGCTTCTGAAGAACATGCCGGAATACCTCTCTCCCGAGGCAGCGGGTTATGCGCGGGAGGAAGAACGTTCGGCTCTGTACACGGGGAACGTCCCTTACTTCGTCACGCGAAGCGATTCCACGGAACTCGCCACGGTGAAGAATGCTTTCCCCGGGGTATACAAGACGACGCCGGTCGAGATGGCGCGGAGAGGCGTCGTCCAGAATTCCGAGCGCACGGACCTGTATCACCACTTCCTGCTGGAGGAGTGCTTCGGCGAGGCGGTCGGCGAAGACGATCCGGCAGGTCTCTCCTCGCAGAGCCTGTTCGGCGGACCGGTCCTCACAGGTGCCCGCCCCGGAACGTGGTGGCCGGAGATCGCGCACAGGATCGCAGCCGTCAGCGTGCCCTTCGAGGGGGAGGCCGGCAAGGAGATCGGCTGGCTGTGCGGAATCGGTCCCGAGCGGAACGCTCCGACCATGACCGCCGGCAACTTCATCTCCTTCCACGACTCCGGCGGCATCATCACGTTCCTGGAGAGGGCGTCGCGTCACGGAAAGGACGCCGAGGCCTCCTGGAAGGCGGCCGATCGCGGGCTCTCGACGCTGCTGTCGCGGTACGGCGATGCGCTGATGCAGACGCCGGAATCGGTGTTCACCGGCGCTTCCTCCATGCTGCTCGCGAGACCTTCGGAGGTGGACCGCGAGCAGCTGGAGAAGATTCTCGACAAGACCGACGAACGCCATGCAGCCGGCGAACTCGAGAACGACCTGGCAAACGGTCCCGCGGGCCTTCTCATGCTTCTTCTCTCCCGGATGGGGAGCAGCAGAACGAGCGCCCTGTGCGGTGAGGACCGGATCGCCCGGCTCCGTGACCTGGCCCTCGCCCACGTCGAGGCGACCAGAGAGGCCAAGTGGTTCGACGTCGCGCACGGCGAACTGGGCCTGCGGTGGGCCCTCTCCCGTACGGGCAGAGTGCTCGGCGACGAGTCCCTGGTGAGCGGGGCGGCGGACTGGCTGATCGACCGGTCGGAGTCGGGCGAGGAAACGCCCTATTCGGGATGGTGCAACGGCGCGGCCGGCCTGCTGCTGGCTTCGGCGGAGATTCTCTCGGCGGCCGGACGCGAGGAATGGCTGTCCGGCGGGCGAATGCAATATCTCCTCGACAAAGCAACCCGGCTTCCCATGGATCAGCCGTTCGATTTGTCGGTCTGCCACGGGAGCAGCGGCGTGGTCCAGTCATTGCTCGCCACCAGTCGCATTCTGGGCGACGAATCCCTTGTTACCCGTGCGTCGGAATATCAGGAACTCGTTCTTGACAGGGTTCGTGCGAACGGGTTCTATACAGGGGCTGGAGGGCGGACATCACTGCTGGGATACATGTTCGGGTGGTCCGGAATAGGTGACACGGACGCCATGCTTCATTCCGCTGTGAACAACAGTGGATTCAGTGCCGAAGCCGTGCATATTCCGGTCGCGCTTTCCAGCGGAATTCTCGACTGACGGACAGCACCAGGAGGTACAGAATGAAGAAGAACCGTGGCAGCTGGGGTGTCGTCGTCGCTGTGGGCGGTGCGATTGCGATCACGAGCGCCTACAGCGAGAACTACGTGCTTGCCGTCGTCGTCGCAGTTCTGACCGTCGCGCTCGCCCTGGGCGTCTTCTTCAAGTTCGACCGCAAGCACTCGTAGCCCCTTCAGGCCGAAGGGGAGCGCATCGAGAGAATGCGCCACAATCGAAAGGATGATCCGGGGTGCGGCTGTCGATACTTCTCCCCTTCGGTCCTGTACGGCCCGAGCAGGTGGTTCCGTTCGCGAACCTCGTGAACTGGACGTGCGCCGACCGCCTGTGGCAGGGCCACGGCATGCTGCTGGACAGCCACCACCTGATCAACTGGCTCGCCGGCATCGGGATCAGGATCCCCAGTGGATTCGGCGTGTCCCTGATGCCGCTCCGCTCCCCGTACCAGGCGGCGGTCGAAGCCCGCTCCGTGGCGCTCACGACCGGACACTCCGTCGTGGCCGGGTTCGGCCCCGGGGGTCTTGCCGCACAGCGCAGCTTCCTGGGCAAGCCCTACGCCAGCCAGATCGGCGCAAGCCGGGAGTACATAGAGATCGTCCGCGGGCTGCTGGACAGGGAGACCGTCGAAGTCGACGGTGACCACTACTCCGCGGTGGCGAGGCTCCTCGAGTACAAGCCCGCGCCCGTCTCGGTGGGCCTGGGCGTGCTGCGCGAGAAGATGGCCGCACTGGCGGGCGAGGTCGCCGACGTGGCCATCACCTGGCTCGGCGCCGCCTCGTACCTGGACCGGATACTGATGCCGGCCATGGAGAAGGGCGCGCAGGACCGGAAGTTGGAGGAGCCCGCGAAGGTGACGGCCATCGTGCCCGTCGCGCTCTCAGGCCCCGACCGCAAGGTCACCGACCTCGCGGCCGCCTCATGCGGCCAGCACATCCAGGCCCCGCACTATCAGGACGCGCTGAAGAAGGCCGGCATCGCCATCTCGGGCGACGGGGATCCAGCTGACGCCACCAAGCTCGTGGACGGCGGAGTGTTCCTGTACGGAACGGCCGAGGAGATCCACGAACGGCTCGACGAGTACCGCGCCATCGGCGTGGACGAGGTCGTGCTGAACGCCACCGGCGTCGGGTTGGTCGCGGGCCCGCGCGAAGCCGCACGCGATCTTCTGGAGATCCTCAACGCCGCACCCTGACCGCGGAACTTCTCGGTCGACGGGGCGGGGACCGGCTTCACGCCCCCGGCCACCAGACCGACAGAGCCAGAGTGAATGCGGCACGCGCCCCGAGAGGGATCGGGGCCGCTGTCCGCGCTGCCCCGGCCGGCGCCCCCCGCCGGCCGGGGCCTCTTCTGCGCGAACGTCTCCGAACATGCAGAACGCCGTCGTCTACGCACGTAGAACGACGGCGTTCGTGTGCGCCCCCGGCAGGACTCGAACCTGCGGCCAAGCGCTTAGAAGGCGCCTGCTCTATCCACTGAGCTACGGGGGCCGGTCTCGGTCGCGGAAGCGGGCGTGCCTCCGGGTGACCGTGGCGCGGTCAAGGATAGGGGTCCCCGTGGCTGGCGCTGATTGCTTCACGTCCGCGACACCATGTGGAGGTTCAGTGAAGCGCTCCCGATAATCGCAGGCCGGTACGATTCGTGCAGCGGTTTTGGCGGTGTGCCGGGCGGGTGTTGCGCAGTCGTTATGGCTTCGGCGGCGTTGGCGGCGCCGTCGTGTGGGCCACATGGGGCGAATGGCTGCATTCGTATCCGAAACCGATTCTTTTCATTGCGCAGTGCCGTGGATACGCTTCAAAAAGACGCCAAATTTGGGCATTCTGCGCATGTGGCGATCTTGAACGTACGGCCCGAGCTGCTCGACGCACTGACTGCGCTCCGCGAAGGAGTCGCCGCCGCACGCTTTCCGTTGCCCCTCCCGGGCGCCGACCGCGCCCGCCGTTCGCGGGACGAACTGCTCGCACAGATCGACGACTACCTCATGCCGCGGCTGCGCGTACCGCAGGCACCGCTGCTCGCGGTTGTCGGCGGTTCGACCGGCGCGGGCAAGTCGACGCTCGTCAACTCGCTGGTGGGACGCAGGGTCAGCGAGTCGGGGGTGCTGCGTCCGACGACGCGTACACCCGTACTCGTGTGCCATCCCGATGACCGTCACTGGTTCTCGGGAGCGCGGATCCTGCCCAGGCTCGACAGGGTCTGGATGCCGCGACAGGACGGACCCGTAGGGGAGTTCGACGTCTCGGCACAGGGATGTGCCACCGACGAGCTGATCGGTGCGGAAGAGGCTGCGGCGGAGGACGAGAACGGCGAGCGCGCACTGCGGATCGAGACCGAGGCGGCACTGCCGCCCGGTCTCGCCCTGCTCGACGCCCCCGACATCGACTCCCTCGTCGCACGCAACCGCGACCTGGCGGCCGAACTCCTCTGCGCCGCCGACATCTGGGTGCTGGTGACGACGGCCGCGCGGTACGCGGACGCGGTGCCCTGGCATCTGCTGCGCACGGCCCGGGAGTACGACGTCACGCTTGTGACCGTCCTCGACCGGGTGCCGCACCAGATCGCGTCCGATGTGGCGCGTCAGTACGGGTCGTTGCTGATCCGCGAAGGGCTCGCGGACGTTCCGCGCTTCACCGTCCCCGAACTGCCGGAGTCGGCCGGCGGATCGGGGCTGCTGCCGGCGACCGC